>CAYOXO010000008.1:0-63628 GCA_964407945.1 uncultured Stakelama sp. | reverse complement strand
CGCCGAACATGGCCGCGACACCCGCCAGCGCGGTTCTGCGGTTGATCATTTGGCGTCTCCGGGCAGATCATGGTCGACGGCAGCTTCGGACAAGGGGCGCACCCAGATGTTGCGGAACGAGACCGGCGATCCGTGGTCCTGCAGCTGCAGCGGCGCAGCGTCGGGATGCGCCTGATAGGCGGCGACCTTGCGCCACGCCGTGGTGCCGAGCAGCGCCTGGCGGTTCTGCACCAGCACGCCGTTGAGGAACACCGTCACATAGGCCGGGCGCAACAGCTTGCCGTCGGCGGCGAAGCGCGGACGCTCGAACACGATGTCGTAGCTCTCCCACTCGCCCGGCTTGCGTGCGGCATTCACCAGCGGCGGCTTCCAGCCATAGGCGGCGCCGACCGTGCCGTCGGCATAGGTCGGGTTCTGATAGCCGTCGAGGATCTGGACCTCGTAGCGCTGCATAAACCAGACGCCGCTGTTGCCGCGATCCTGCGAGCTATCCTTAGGCGGGTTGGGCGTACGGAATTCGAGATGGAGCTGGACGTCGCCGAAGCTCTGGCGCGAGATGAGGTTGTTGTCGCCCCCGCCCGGCGGACGCGGCGGCACCGTCATCACGCCGCCGGCGACAGTCCACGGCGCCAGCTGGCCTTGCCACGCGTCGGCGGACAGGACGATCGCATCGGAGGGTGCGCCCCCCGCCGCAGCTGCCGGCGTCACCACCACGGGTGCCGGCCGGTCCGCATCGTGCACCCGCCACTTGCCATCGGGCAGCATCGGCGTATCCCTGAACCCCGGCTTCTCCTGCGCGGGTGCGCCCGCGATCGCGATCGATCCGGCGATTACGCAACTGGCCATGCGCATGCGCATCATGCCTCTCCTCCTTGTCGATCGATGGTGCGATAGGCGGCGATCAGTCGGTCTTCACCGGCGCGGCCCGCTATCGAATTGCCGTGTTCCATGCCGATCACCCCGGCATAGTTCCTTGCACGGAGCCAGCGGACGATCGTCGCATAGTTGATCTCGCCGGTGCCCGGCTCCTTGCGGCCGGGATTGTCGCCGAACTGGAGATAGGCGATCTCGGGCCAGCAGGTCTCGAGTGCCGGGATCAGATTCCCCGACTGAATCTGCTCATGATAGAGATCGGCGAGGATCTTCACCGCCGGGTTGTTCACACCCCGAGCCACCGCATAGCCCTGCGCGATGGTCTGCATATACACGCCGGGATGGTTGGTGCGCGTGTTGAGCGGCTCCATCACCAGCGTCAGCTTGTGCGGCGCCATGATGTCCCCGGCGCGGCGCATGACGTCGATGATCCGCGCGGTCTGAATGTCTACCGGCACGCGCGGATCCAGGAACCCCGTCACCACCGTCATCTGCGCCGCATTCAGCCGCTTCGCGACATCCACCGCATTGCGGATATCCGCCAGGAAAGCTGTACGGTCGCTATTATCGTTGCCACCAAGTACCGGCCGCAACTGGCTCCATTTCGGCATGCTCGCGACGAACACGCCCATCCGCATGCCGCGCTGGGCGAGTGCCCGCGCCATCCGCACCTGTTCGTCGATCGGTCGTTTGGCGGCTTCATTGTCTTCCCACGCCCGAAAACCCTGATCGGCAGCAAAGGCGATCTGCTCGATCAACTCGCCGCGGCTCGCAAAGCAGCCTTCGTGCGGCGCATAGGCGAGCGAGAAGTGCGCGGCATTGGACGCGGAATCGCGCGCACCCGCCAGTGCGGCGAGGGGCAGGGCCGCCCCTCCCGCAAGCAGGGTTCTGCGCGCGATCGGCGGCATCACTTTGCGCTCTCGGCCTTCAGATAGGCGATGATCGCGGCGCGCTTGGCCGGATCGGGCGTGCCGATCGGCATCCGCGTTCCGGGAACCTTCTTCGAGGGGTTGGCGAGGAACGCATCGAGCGTCTTCTCGTCCCATTTCAGCTTCGAGCCCTTGAGCGCCGCGGAATAGCTGACGCCCGGCACCGACGCGGCGGGCTTGCCGATGATCCCGTAGAGATTGGGGCCGAGCCCGTTCTTGCCGCCCTTGTTGGTGGTGTGACACGCGCGGCACGCGGCAAAGGCCGCCGGCGCACCGCTGGTCTGCGCAAAGCTGGGCGCGAGCACCGCGCCAAATACCGCCAGCGTCACCGCTCCCGTCGCCACACTCGCTACCAACTTCATCTCGTCCTCCCAATCTTCTGTCTTGTGCGGTGACGGCCCGTGTCATCCGCTCGCGATCGCGGTCCACTTCTCATCCGATGCCGCGTTGGCGGCGGCCGTCTCGACAAAGCGCATCGTGCGCAGTCCGTCGGCGAGGCCGGGGAACCAGCCCTGTGTGCCGCCATCGTCGCCCCGAACGGCAGCCGCGAAAGCGCGGTAGATATTGGCGAAGGCCTCGAGATAGCCTTCCGGATGCCCCGCCGGGGTTCGGGTCAGCGCAAGCGTTCGCGGGTCCAGCCCCGGGCCACCGGCCCGCACCGTCTCCGCAGGCTTGTCGAGCCACCGCAGGATCAGCGTGTTGGGTTCCATCTGCGACCATTCGAGCCCACCAAGCTCTCCATTGATGCGCAGCTTCAGCCCATTCTCCTCGCCCGCCGCGACCTGGCTCGCCTTGAGCATGCCACGCGCGCCGCCATCGAAGCGCAGCAGCGCGCTCACGTCATCGTCCAGCAACCGCCCCGGCACATGCGCCGTCAGGTCCGCACAGACGGCCTGCGTCCTCAGGCCGGAGACATGTTCGGCAAGCTGGAAGGCATGAGTGCCGATATCGCCCAGGCAGCCGCCGATACCGGCACGCGCCGGATCGGTGCGCCATTCGGCCTGCTTCTGCCCGTCGCGGTCGATCGGCAGGCTGAGCCAGCCCTGCAGATACTCCGCCTGCACCAGCCGGATCGCGCCGAAATCGCCGCGCGCGACGCGGATGCGCGCCTCTTCGACCAGCGGATAGGCAGAATAGGTGAAGGCCAGCGCGAACAGCCGTCCGCTCGCCTTCACGGATCGTGCGATCGCCTCGGCCTCGGCGACGCTCATCGCCATCGGCTTTTCGCACAGCACATGGAAGCCGGCGTCGAGCGCGGCGATCGCCACCGGCGCGTGGAGGTGGTTGGGCGTGACAATTGCGATCGCATCGACCCGCTCTTCGGGCTGCAACGCGCGCTCGCCTTCCACTAGCTGCTCGAACGTGGCGTAGACGCGCTGCGGGTCGAGTCCGAGCGCCTCGCCGGTCCGCGCATTGCGATCGGCATCGGTGCTGAAGGCGCCTGCGGTCATCCGCCACTCGCCGTCGATTGCGGCGGCGATGCGGTGGACGGCACCGATGAATGCGCCTTCGCCGCCACCCACCATGCCGAGTCGAAGCGGCTGCCGCGCCATCCTCAGAGCCCCAGCAGCTTGCGGATCGCGTTGCGGTCCGCGCCGCTCGCCGCGAAATCGTCGAACGGCCGCTCGGTCAGGCGGATGATGTGATCACGGATGAAGGGTGCGCCTTCGCGTGCGCCATCCTCGGGATGCTTGAGCGCGCATTCCCATTCGAGCACCGCCCAGCCGGTATAGCCGTACTGCGCGAGCTTGCTGAAGATCCCGACGAAATCGACCTGTCCGTCGCCGAGCGAGCGGAAACGCCCGGCGCGGTCCACCCAGCTTTCATAGCCGCCATAGACGCCGGTGCGCCCGGTCGGGTTGAACTCGGCGTCCTTCACATGGAAGCACGAGATGCGGTCGTGATAGCGATCGATGAAGTCGAGATAGTCGAGTTGCTGCAGCACATAGTGCGACGGGTCGAACAGGATGCGCGCACGGGGATGATTGTTCACCGCCGCGAGGAACCGCTCCCAGGTCGCGCCGTCGAAGATATCCTCGCCCGGATGAATCTCGAACGCGCAGTCGACTCCCGCCTCCTCGAACACGTCGAGGATCGGTGTCCAGCGGCGCGCGAGCTCGGCAAAGGCTTCCTCGATCAGCCCGGCGGGGCGTTGCGGCCAAGGATAGACATAGGGCCAGGCGAGCGCGCCGGAGAAGGTGGCGTGCGCCTTGAGACCGAGATTGGCGCTGGCTTTAGCTGCCAGCTTGACCTGCTCGACCGCCCAGGCCTGACGCTCGGCTGGCTTCCCGTGCAGCTCTGCCGGGGCGAACCCGTCGAACAACTGATCATAGGCCGGGTGCACCGCGACAAGCTGGCCCTGCAGATGCGTCGATAGCTCGGTCGGCTCGACGCCATGGTCCGCGAGGCGCCCGCGCAGATCGTCGCAATAGCCCTTGCTCTCTGCGGCCAACTTGAGGTCGATCATCCTTGGGTCGCAGGGGATCTGGACGCCCTTATAGCCCAGCCCCCCGGCCCATTGAGCAAGCCCGTCCAGCGTATCGAACGGTGCGATGTCGCCCATGAACTGGGCGAGGAAGATCGCGGGGCCTTTCATGGCGGTCATGCGGCCGCTCCCTGCTTGCTGTCGTCGCGGAACAGGAGCTGGAACAGCACGGTGATCACCAGCGCGGCGATCGCCGGATACCACCACATCGCCTGCCAGTCGGCGATCGTCGGCGCTGCGGGCAGCTGGGCATAGAGCAGCCCGCCGATCTGCGAGCCGAGCAGCATGCCGACGCCATAGGTGAACAGCGTCAGCATCCCCTGCGCCTGGGCGTTCACACCCTTGGGCGTGGCGATGGTGCCGGTGTAGATCGCCCCGGCGACGAAGAAGAAGTCGTAGCACACCCCGTGCAGCGCCACGCCGAGATAGACCGCCCACAGCGACCCGTCGCCGTCGCCGATCGCGAACAGGGCATAGCGCAGCGCCCACGCCGCCATGCCCACCAGCAGCAGCGGCTTCACCCCGAAGCGGCGGTAGAGCAACGGCATCGAGAACATGAAGGCCAGTTCCGACATCTGCCCGATCGCCAGCGTGCCGCTGACATTGGCGATGCCGGTCGCGCCGATATAGGGCGAGGCGTAGGCGTAATACATCGCGAGCGGGATCGAGATCAGCGTCGCGCAGACCACGAAGATCAGATACGAACGCTGGCGCATCAGGCCGAATGCCTCGACGCACAGCACCTGGCGGACTAGGCTCTCGTCACTCGGCGCATCGGGCTCGATCGCCGGAAGCGTCAGGCTGTAGAGACCGAGCGCGATCGACACGACCGCGGCAACGCGGAAGATCTCGGGGCTGGCCGACAGCGCCGCCCAGCCGATGATCAGCCCCGCGACGATCCAGCCAAGCGTGCCGAAGGCACGGACGAAGGGAAAGCGATCGTCGCGCTTGCCCAAGCTCTTGAGCGCGATCGTGTTCGCGAGGCCGACCGTCGGCATGTAGAGGATCATGTAGCCGAACAGCACCCAGACGAAGGTGCCGCCCGTCTCTGGTGTCAGCAGCGCCGGCAATGCCAGCAGGATCGCGCCGCCGAGCAGGTGAAGGATCACCATCAGCGCCTTGGGGCTCAAATAACGGGTCGCCGCCATGCCGAGCAGGAAGGATCCGGCGATCGAGGCGATTGGGCCGACCGAAAAGGCATTGCCGATCAGCGCGCCGATCCCGACGGTCTGCATGACCAGCCCGAGCGTGACCGCCCATGCGCCCCACACGAAGAACTGCATGAACATGAGCGCGCTGAGACGCCCCATGAGCATGCCCGAAACCGGATGCGAAGTGCCATCCAGCACCCCATTGGCCGTGGCCATGCGATCCCCTCCCGTCGATGTTGTTCGTTCTTTTCGCGACTCAGGCTACGCAGGTCAGAAAGCGATGTAAAGGATTACATCGAATTTTGTCGACAGGCTGCAATGCAGGCGACATGAAGCCACGATGCCGACGATTATCGACGTCGCCGCGGTCGCGGGCGTCTCCACTGCCACGGTTTCACGCGTATTGAGCCAGCCCGAGCGTGTGGCGGAAGCGACGCGCAAGCGCGTGCTCGAGGTCGTTCAATCGCTGGGCTACGCGCCGAACGTCGCCGCGCGCACCTTGCGCACCCTGCGCGCCGCCAAGATCCTGCTGACGGTGCCCGACATCTCCAACCCGTTCTTTGCCAGCATCATCCGCGGCGCAGAGGAGGCCGCGCGCGACGCGGGCTATGCCGTGGTCGTGGGCGACACCCGCCACGACCCGCAGGTCGAGGATCAATATGCAGAGATGCTCTCGCGCCGCGAAGTCGACGGGCTCATCTTTCTCGGCCACCGCCTGCCCGACAATCTGAGCCCGCTCCTGTCCCGGCCGGGCGTCGCCGCGCCGGTCGTGAACGGTTGCGAATACAGCCCCGACCTTGGCGTCCCCAGCGTGCATATCGACAATGCCGCGGCGAGCAGCGATGCCATCGAGCATCTGATCGCGCTCGGCCATCGCGATATCGGTATCGTCACCGGCCCGCTCATCAGCCCGATCAGCCGCGATCGCCTCTCCGGCGCGATGGAGGTCGCCGAACGTCATGGCCTGAAGGATCGTCTGCAGATCCGGAACGGCGACTATTCGGCAAAGCTGGCCTTCGAACTGGCTGGCGACCTGCTCGAGCAGAACGTCACCGCCATCTTCTGCTTCAGCGACGAGATGGCGATGGGTGCGATCAGCGCGATCGATGAGGCTGGTCTGAGCTGCCCCGGACATGTTTCGGTTGTCGGTTTCGACGATCTTCCAACCGCCCGCTTCTTTCAGCCTGCGCTCACCACGATCGCTCAGCCAAAGGGGCTGATCGGCCAGAGAACGGTCGAACTGCTGGTCGAGATCCTGCGTGATCCGGAAAGCCCGATCCGGCAGATAACGCTGCCCCATGAGCTTGTTGTTCGCAACAGCACTCGCGCCGTCACTCCCTAGCTGCAGCGATCTTCGCGAGACGGTCCTGAATCTCGCTTTCGGGGAGCCAGCGCCCACGCACCATCACGCCGGCGCGGCGCTCGACATTGGCCAGGTTCTCGAGCGGATTGGCGGTCACTAGGATCAGGTCGGCGCGCTGCCCCGGTGCGATCGTACCGAAGCCTGCCTTGGGCCCGAAATAGCGAGCAGCCTCGCGCGTGCCGGTCGCAAGCACCTGATAGGGTGTCAGCCCGGCCGCCTGCATCATCCGCATCTCATGATGGATCGAAAATCCGGGCACGTTGAAGAATTGCGGCGCGTCCGATCCGAGTGCGATCGGCGCGCCCGCGGCATGAAGGTCGCGGACCAGGCGTCGCCGCAGATCGACAAGCTGCCGTGCCGCATCCGGCTGGAAGTCGGGACGTGCGGTGAAATCGCGCTTCGCCTTCACCCAGCCGTCGAGCACGCGCTTGGGCATGTAGCGCATCTCCGGCCTCGCGATCATCGTCTCGGGCAGCTCGGACGAAGCCAGATGCTCGACCAGGCTCAGCGTCGGTACGTTCCATGTGCCTGCTGCGATCGTGCGCCGCACGGCATCCGGAATGCGGCGTTCGTCGACGGACTGTACCCAGCCGCTGCCGAAGAAGCCGGCCGGACGTCCGGCGGTGTCAGTGCCGCGCGGAACCAGAAACTCCACATAGCGGTCGAGATGGTCGATCGAGGTCTGCCGGCTTCCAAGCGCATCGGTGAGCTGGACTCCTTCGGGAATATGTCCGCCGAACGGCATCCCGATCGCGTTGGCGGCTTCCGCCATCGCGAGATAGGCGTCCAGTGGCACACTACCGATCTTGATCAGGTCATATCCCGCCGCGTGATAGTCGCGCGCGGCCCGGCGCGCCTTGTCGGGCGTTCCGGCAACCGCCGCGCTCAGCCAGGGGCTGGCCGCATGGAGCGTTGGGCCGAGCAGTTCACCCGTGGCGATGCGGTCGCGCAGGGCGAGGTGCGACGCGTTTCCGGCCATGTTGCGGATCGTGGTCACACCATTCGCAACGTAGAGGAACAGCATGTTGTCGCGGTAGGCCAGATCCTCCGCGCCGGGTACATGGCCATGCATTTCGACCAGACCGGGCATCAACCAATGCCGCTTGCCCTCAATACGGTAGGCGCCCGACGGAATATGTGCGGCAGCTGCCGGAGCCACCGAAACGATCCGCCCGTCCTGCACGACCACCGTCTGGTTCGCGAGCACATGCTCGCGGTCCATCGGCACGACATTGACGTCGACAAAGGCGATCGTCCCGCCTTGCGGCTTTGCGTCCGGAGCCGCGGCAAACGCTGCCGCGACTATCAGGAGCATCGCGAGCAGAACCAGCGGAAACCGTGTGTCGAGAGAGGCGAGGCGAGGCATGAAAACGCTCTCCTTGCGGTCGGATCGGTTCGCGAGCCGCGACCAAAGGCTATCACGCGCAGGCTGGCCTGTCAGTCCGCCGCCGTCCCAGCCGTCTTAATGGCAAGGTTGGCGGTGGTTCTCACGGGCACGTAGCGCAGATCCGTCGCGCAACGACGGTGATCGAGTAGTCATCAAGGCCTGGCTAACCCGCGCTCCTCTACCAGCGCCCGTGCCAGAGCATCCATGTCTTCCAAGCTATTGAACAATGCTGGTGTCACCCGCACGCATGCGCCCTTCGCCGGTCCGTCGCGATGTACGGTGAAGATACGATGGCGCTCGAGCAGGCGCGCAGCGAGTGCCACATTGTCTTTGACATCGGTCAAACCGCGCAGGCGGAAGGACGTGATCCCGCCATGCAGTTCCGGATCGCCGGGTGTCAGGATCTCGATTTCAGCCAGCGGGCGAACCGCTGCCACCCAGCGGTTACGCAGCTCTCGCAACCGCGAGGCACGGCGGGTGCGACCGACTGCCTGCTGAAAGCCCAGCGCTGTGGGCACCGTGAGCAGCGCGGCAAAATCGCTGGTCCCTGGATGCACCCGCGCCATGACCGTCTCCGCACCATTCGCCGGCTCGGCGGGATCGCGGTCGATCCGCGCCAGTGCGGACTTGCGAATATGGATCGCACCTACGCCGAGCGGCGCGCCGAGCCATTTGTGGCAATTGATGCCGACGAAATCGCAATCGAGGTCAGCCAGATTCATGTCGAGTTGACCCCAGCTATGCGCGGCATCGACGATGGTATCGATGCCGCGCGCGCGCGCCATCGCCGCGATCTCGCGCACCGGGAGGACCAGCCCCGTACGATGGCTGAGATGCGTCAGCAGCACCAGCCGCAGACGCGGGTTCGCCGCGAATGCCGCGGCATAGGTATCGATCAGTGCCTGCCGTGTCGCCGGCTCGGGCAGTGCGATGCGGACGACGGAAACGCCGCGTCGCGCACGCAATGACTCCATGCAATCTTGCATGCTGTCATAGTCGAGGTCGGCGTAGAGCACCGTGTCGCCCGGCTGAAGCCGGTTGTAGCCCAGGATCAGTGCCTTGAGTGCCTCGGTCGCGTTGCGGGTGAAGGCGATCTCGTCCCCCGGAACGCCGAGTTCCGCCGCCAGCGCATCGCGCACCGCCATCGCGTCAGCGCCGAAACGGCGGCGGGTGTAGTAGCTGGTATCGCGGTTCACCCGCGCCAGCTGTTCCTTATACGCCTCCAGCACCGGCCGAGCCATCATTCCCCAATTGCCGTTCTCGAGCTGGATCACCTCGCGCGTCACGTCATATTGGGCGGCGATGCCGCGCCAATAGGCTTCGTCATCGCCTCCGACCAGAGCCGCCGGCGCTGCCTGCGCGGCCCCGGGGAGGGTCGCGATTCCGGTCAGCAGCGTCCGGCGGTTCATCATGATTGCATTCCTCAGAACGTTACCCCCAGCCGGACATAATATTGACCGCCATCGGTATCATAGGGGGCGTTGCGCGAGTAGATGAGGCCGCGCACCGCCTGATTGGTCGCTTCGTCCGGATAGGTATTGAAGACGTTCTCCGCCCCAGCGCGCAGCGTGAAATGCTCATCGAAACGATAGGCGACCGCGACATCGAACAGCGCGATGCCGCCAAAGCGCTGGAACAGCTCGCCGGTGGCGTTGCCGCTGACATCGGTCCACGCGCCGTAATAGCGGCCGCGCATCAGCAGCGAGAAGCCGCCGATCTCATAGCTGAGCGATGCGGTGCCGTTGTTCTGCGGCAACCGCTCCTCGAACACACGGCGCTGCGTCTCGTTGGGAATGGCGGCGCTGGTGCCGCTGCGCACCTTGGTGTTGTTGTAGTTATAGGCAAGCGTTGCCGTGGCGCGGCCCGGGCCCAGGTTGCGCGCATAGTTCAGCACCACGTCGATGCCGCGCGTGCGGGTGTCGAAGTCGTTGGTGAAGTAGCTGACCGAGGTGAAGCGCTGCGGATTGGGGAAGCTCGCCGGCACCGCGAAGGTGCGCGACTGGCTGAAGCGGTCGTCGACATCGATCTGATAGAGATCGATGCTGCCGCTGAAGCCGATACCGGTCTGGAAGGTCAGCCCCGCGGTCAGCGTCTTCGAGGTCTCGGGCGTCAGCGGCTTGGCGTTGAGCGCGATCGCCAGCGGATCGCTGGGCGACAGCCGCCCCTGGTTGAAGATCTGCAGCGTGACCGTGTCGAGACCCTGAGTGGTCTGGATGCTGTTGAGCTGCCCCGGGGTCGGCGCGCGGAAGCCGGTCGACCAGGTCGCGCGTGCTGCGATGCCCTGAACCGGCTCGATCCGTGCGGCCAGCTTGTAATTGAACGTGTCACCGAACGCCGAGAAGTCCTCGTAGCGGCCCGCCGCGCCCAGCGTCAGCATCTCCACCGGCCGCCATTCGAGGTCGACATAGCCGGCATAGCTGGTCTGATCCCAGGTGCCCGCAGCTGTCGAGCTGAATCCGGGGAAGCCGTTCGAGCTGGGGGCAAGGCCTGTCGCCGCGCCCGGCCCGATCGCATAGGAGGCGGCGTCGCCTGCGCCGACCTTGTAGGTCTCGCGGCGGCGCTCGGCGCCGAAGGCGATGTTGAGGGGCTCGGCGCCCCCCACCGGCAGGCGATAGACGAAGTCGGCGTTGAGGTTGAACTCGCGCTGCTCCAGCCGCCCGATATAGAAGCTGGTGGGGCTCAGCGGCCCCATCGATGCGTTGAGGCTCTCACGCATGTTGTAGTCGATCCGGCTGCGGCCGAAACCGACGCTGAGATCGTAGCTGAAGGCATCGCTCAGCTCGCCGCGGACGCCCGAATTGGTCTGGAAATCATTGTATTTGGTGCCGAAGCGCGGGGTGAAGCCGGCCGGATAGAGCGTCCTAAACGAGAAGCCGGGAAAGGCCGAGCTGGGATTGTAGACATTGGCTGTCCCGGCAGGGTTGCGCCAGTTGAAGTCGGTTACCCCCTCGCCCGACTGGGCGGTGAGGAAGGAGTAGATCGTCACATTGTCCGCAATCTCGTAGCGAGCATCGACCGATCCGCGGATACGCTCCTCGTCGGGCTGCCCCCAGCGTTGCACCGGATTGGGTACCTTGATCGTCGGGTTCGCGGTCTGGAAGGCGATCGCGTCGGGGCGCTGACGCGTGCGTGAAGTCGCCTCGGCCTTGTCGTACTGGCCGGTGAAGACGATGCTCCCGCGCTCGCCCAGTGCGAGACCACCGCGCCCGCCGACCTGATACTCGTTGCCGTCACCTTCGAAATATTGGGAGAACTGACCGAAGGCCTCCATGCCCGGCTTGTCCTCGAGGATGATGTTGATCACTCCCGCGATCGCGTCCGACCCGTATTGCGCCGAGGCACCGTCGCGCAGCACCTCGATCCGCTTGATCGCCAGCGAAGGGATGCTGGCAAGGTCGGGCGCCTGCGCGCCGCGCGTGCCGAGCAGTGCCGAGCGGTGATAGCGTTTCCCGTTGAGCAGCACGAGCGTCTGGTCCGGAGACAGTCCGCGCAGCGTCGCTGGGCGCACGAATGCAAGCCCGTCGGCAGCGGGCAGGCGCTGGACGTTGAACGAAGGCAATAGCTGGGCGATCGTATCGGAGAGATCGCCGGATACGCTGGCGCGCACCGCATCGGCCGAAAGCACATCGACCGGTGCGAGCGTGTCGAACTGGGTGCGCGACCGCTCGCGAGTGCCGGTCACGACGACGACGCTGTCGTCCGTGCCGGCATCGGCCCCGGCATCGGCTGCGACAGCCAGGGTTTGTGCCGTGGCGGGCGCGCAAGCGAACGTAAGCGCGGCGAGCACGCTGGTAGCGGTGAGCTTCATACTGTCCCCAAGATGCTCCGGCGTCAGGACGCGCCGGCTTGGGAAGGGCGGCTAGTCCTCGCTTTCTTCATTTTGATGACCGGACGGCGACAGTTCGAAGATGCCGCCGGATCGTGCTGAGCCGTGCGAGCAGCTTCTGCCCCGGGACGGGTCGGTGATCTCGCTGAACATCGAGCCCGAGAAGCTCTTCTCGGCGACCGTGGTCAGGATCGTCGGGACGTTGAAGCCCGGAACCAGCTCCGCGCGTCACCCATCGAGCAATGCGGCGATCTGCGCTTCGGCGATCGCGCGCGCCTCGTCCGCATCAAGCACCGCGGGCGAGAGGCACAGTTCAAGCCACAGGCCATCGACCAGTGCGGCGATCGCAATCGCGGCGCGGCGCCGTGCGGCCGGCGGAAGCCCGCATGCGGCCAGCGAGGCTTCGAGCCCGTCGCGATAGCGCGCATATTGAGCATCATGGAGCGCGGCGATGTCGCCCCGCGCGATCACCAGCCCCCAGAACGCCGTCCAGGTCGCCAGCAGCGCGCGATCGGCAATCGGCGGCGCGAAGCTCGCCGCCACATAGGCCATGAGCCGTGCTCGCGGATCCTTCCCCGCACCCTCCACCGCCGCATCGAGCGCGGCCGCCACCTGCTCTCCGACATGGGCATAGGTCGCGGCGATCAACGCATCGACTCCGCCGAAATAATGCGCGACCAGTCCCGGCGAGACCCCGGCCTCCAGCGCGATCGCGCGCACCGATGCCGCGCTGGCACCGTCGCGCGCCAGTACGCGTGCGGTCGCCTCGATCAGCGACAGGCGACGTGCATCGGGTTCGGCGCGGGTGAAGCCGGGCTTGCTCATCGCGCGAGCTTATTATACGATCGTACAACAAGCAAATTGCGGAGCCGGTCATGGCCACCCTTGCCCCTTTGCCCGAACCGGGTCGCGATCCCGACGCGGACTGGTCGCTGCCTGGCTGGATCTATACCGATCCCGAGTTCCTCGAACTCGAGACCGCGCGTATTCTGCGTCCGTCGTGGCAGATCGTCTGCCACGAGAGCGACCTTGCCGAGCAGGGCGACTGGCGCACCCTTTCCTATCTGGGCGAGAACATCGTCGCGGTGCGGGGGCGTGACGGAACGATCCGGGCCTTCCACAATGTCTGCCGCCACCGTGCGATGCGGATCGTCGAGGGCGACGCGGGCTGTGCGAAGAAGCTGATCTGTCCCTATCATGCTTGGGCCTATGAGCTGGATGGACGGCTGTCCGGCGTGCCGATGCGGCAGGATTATCCTGCGCTGGACATGGAAGCGAGCGGACTTGTTCCCGTCGACCTCGCCATCTGGCGCGGCTTCGTGTTCGTGCGGCTGGAGGATGATGGCGGCCCCTCGCCCGCCGAGATGATGGCGCCCTACGACCATGAGGTCGCGCCCTATCGGTTCGAGGAGATGCGGCGGATCGGTGATGTCCGGTTGCGCGATCGTGTAGTGAACTGGAAAAATGTCGGAGACAATTATTCGGACAATCTGCACATCCCGGTCGCGCATGACGGGCTGACCCGGTTGTTCGGCAAATCCTATGCAATCGAGGCGGCGGGGTGGGTCGACAAGATGTCGGGCTATCTGGTCGACCGCGTCTCGGCCAATCCGTGGGAGGCCTTCTACCAGCGGCACCTTCCGCACGTCGATCATTTGCCCGAGGCGAACCAGCGGCTGTGGCTCTATTACAAGCTGTGGCCGAACATGGCGTTCGACATCTATGCCGACCAGATCGACTTCATGCAGTGGTTGCCGATTTCACCGACAACCTGCGTGCTGCGCGAGATGACGTTTGCGCTGCCGGATGAGCGGCGTGAGATGAAGCTGGCCCGCTACGCTAACTGGCGGATCAACCGCGTCGTCAATGCCGAGGACACCTGGCTGATCGAGCGGGTGCAGCAGGGCATGGCGTCGAGCAGCTACACCGCCGGACCGATCGGGGCGAGCGAGGTGTGCCTGCGCAGCTTCGCGGCGAAGATTCGCGCGATCATTCCGGAGGCCCGGCTGCATCGCGCGCCCGCGCCGGGCTGGTCGCGCCGTCCACATACCGTCTGAGATCAGGGGGAAGCATGAAGAGGTACGACGCGATCGTCATCGGCGGTGGGCATAACGGCCTTGTCTGCGCCTTCTACCTTGCCCGCGCGGGGCTCAAGGTACGGGTGCTGGAGCGGCGCGACGTCGTCGGCGGCGCGGCGGTGACCGAGGAGTTCCACCCCGGCTTCCGCAACTCGACCGCAAGCTACACCGTCAGCCTGTTGCGGCCCAAGGTGATCGCCGACATGAAGCTGCACGAGCGCGGCTGGCGCATCGTCGAGCGGACGATCAGCAATTTCTTCCCGCATGACGACGGCTATCTCAAACTTGGCGGCGGCACCGCGCGCACCCAGGCCGAGTTTGCGCGCTTCTCGCGCAAGGATGCCGAGACCTTCCCCCGCTATGAGGACGCGCTGGAGCGCGTCGCCGAAGTGCTGCGCGACCTGGCGCTCAAGACCCCGCCCAATGCCGGGGGCGGGCTGCGCGCGCTGCTCGCGGCAGCGGTTCAGGGCAAACGGCTCGCGGGCATGAGCGTCGAGGCGCAGCGCGACGTGATGGACCTGTTCGTCAAATCGGCGCGCGACTTCCTGAACGGCTGGTACGAGAACCCGTATATCCAGGCCGCGTTCGGCTTCGACGCGGTGGTGGGCAATTATGCCAGCCCCGATACGCCGGGATCGGCCTATGTCCTGCTCCACCACGTCTTTGGCGAGATCAACGGCAAGAAGGGCATGTGGGGCCATAGCGTCGGCGGCATGGGCGCGATCACGCGCTACATGGCCGAGGCGGCCGAAGAGGCCGGGGTCGAGATCACCCTTGAGGCGCCCGTCGCCAGGGTGTTGGTCGATGGCGGCAAGGTCGCGGGCGTGCGGCTGGAAAGCGGCGAGGAGATCGCAGCGCCGATCGTCGCGTCGAATGCCGGTCCCGCCTTGCTCTATCGCCAACTCGTCGACCGCGGCGACATGCCCGCCGAGTTTGCGCGGCGAATGGACGGCTACAAGACCGGATCGGGCACGTTCCGGATGAACGTCGCGCTGAGCGAGCTTCCCGATTTCAGCGTGCTGCCGGGCAAGGAGAAGGCCGAGCATCATACCGCCGGCATCATCATCTCGCCGACGCTCGACTATATGGACAAGGCGTTCACGGACGCGAAGGCGAAAGGCTGGTCCGACGCGCCGATCGTCGAGATGAAGCTCCCGACCAGCGTCGATAACAGCCTCGCCCCGCCGGGGATGCACATCGCCTCGCTCTTCTGCCAGCAATTCGCGCCGGTGCTACCGGACGGCAGGAGCTGGGACGATGAGCGCGAGAAGGCAGCCGACGTCATCATCGACACGGTCACCCGGCACGCGCCCAATTTCCGCAAGTCGATCCTCGGCGTGCAGATCCACTCGCCGCTCGACCTGGAGCGCAAGTTCGGGCTGATCGGCGGCGACATCATGCACGGGCACATGTCGCTCGATCAGCTATGGGCATCGCGCCCGATGCTCGGGCACGGCGATTATCGCGGGCCGATCAAGGGCCTCTATATGTGCGGCGCGGGGACGCATCCCGGTGGCGGCGTCACCGGCGCGCCCGGGCACAATGCCGCGCATGAGATCCTGCGGGATCGCTCGTTCGTGCGACGGATGCTGCCGATCTGAAGGCTATCGTAGAAACCCCATAGACTTCGTCACCCCGGACTTGTTCCGGGGTCCACCGGGCGGCTTGGCAGGGGTTTCAAGGTTCCAGCTTGAACCTCAATGCCATTGCCTGTGGAAGCGTGGATGCCGGAACAAGTCCGGCATGACGACATAATGCGAATAATCGTCCCTCACCGCGTGCGCCGCACCCAGAGGAACACGGGCAGGCCGAGCGCGAGCAGGCCGAGGCCCCAGAGATTGGCGCGCAGGCCAAGGCCGTAGATCATCCACAGAACGAACAGGCCCGCGACGATTGCCGCCAGCATCGCCGCGCGGTCGCCGGAGAGCAGTTTGAGCGCGGCGAGCGCGCTGACGAAATAGGCGAGCATCCCGGCGGCCAGGCTGATCGTGGCGATGTCGGCGAACAATGTGCCGGTGCGCCCGGTATAGTTGAGCGCCATCACGATCGTGACCAATACCCCCGACACCAGGTGGGCGCGTGCCGGGGTGCCATGGCTGCTTTCCTTGCCGAACCAGGCGGGGAAGACGCCGCCGCGCGCCATCGCCCAGGGCATCTCGCCCTGCAGCAGGATGAAGCCGTTGAGCGCGCCGAGTGCGCTGATCGCGGCGAAGATTGCGGCGATCTCCAGCGCGCCGGTCCCCCAGGTTCGGCCGAGAAAGACGGCGAGCGGCGCCGGCGAGGCCGCGGTGATATCCGCCGGCATCATCAGCCCGATCGCGCCGGCGACCAGGACATAGACCAGTCCGGTCAGCGCGGTGCCCAGCAGCGTGACAAGCGGCACGATCCGCGCCGCATCCTTGACCCGATCGGCCGGAACCGTCGCCGATTCGACGCCGAGAAATCCCCAGAAGGTCAGCGCCACCGCGGCTGATATCGCGCCCGCGCTGATCGGCACCGACGGGTTGGCAACGATCGCCGCCCGGCCGTCCGCAAGCAACAGCCACAGCGCGAGCACGATGATCGCGACCAGCGGGACGAGCTTCGTCACTGCGGTCACAAGCTGGATACGGCCGGCCAGCGCCACGCCCCGGATGTTGACCGCGACCAGCGCCCAGATCAGCAGCAGCGCCGTCGCGAATGCCGGCAGCCCGCTCGCAATCCCCGGAAACGGCACGCTGAGTGCGCTCACCACCGCGATCGCCAGCGCGCCATTGCCCGCCCAGATCAGGATCCAGTAGCTCCAGGCGACGGCGAAGCCGACCACCGGTCCGAACGCGGCATCGGCAAAGGCATAGGGGCCGCCCGCACAGGGCAGCTTCGCCGCAAGCCGGGCGAATACGAAGGCCAGCGTCATCGCCCCGGCGATCGTCGCAACCCAGCCGATCAGCGCGTTGGTTCCGAGCGGCGCGAGCGTGGCGGGCAGCAGATAGATGCCCGATCCGATCATGTTGCCCACCACCAGCGCCAACGCCGGCCAGAAGCCGAGTGCGCGACGTGGCGTTGACGGGACTCCATCGGCCATGCGCCTTTGTCGTCACGGCGATGGCATCCGTCCAGCGGGAAAAATGCGGACGGTGCTTGATCGTCGCGCGGCCGCATGATCATCATGCGGCATGGCTGCGACGCGCTTTCCACCCGACCTCATGGACGCGGCGCTGGCGCTGCACGACAATCGCCTGTCCGAGGCCGAGCGCGGCCTCAAAGCCTATCTCAAGCGCGACCCGTTCGATGCGCGCGCCATCCGGATGCTGGCCGAGCTGGCCGGGCGGATCGGACGGCTGAAGGATGCCGAAACGCTGCTGCGCAGGGCGGTCGAGCTGTCACCCGCATTCACCGCGGCGCGCGCCAACCTCGCCTTGGTCCTCTACCGCCAGAATCGCGCGGAGGAGGCGCTTACCGAGCTCGACGCGCTGATCGATGCGGAGCCCGATCACCCCGGCCATGCGAACCTCAAGGCCGCCGCGCTGGGCCGGCTCGGCGCGTTCGAGGAAGCGATCACATTGTACGAGCGGGTGCTGGCGGAGGCGCCGGCACAGCCGAAGCTGTGGATGAGCTACGGCCATATGCTCAAGACCGTGGGACGGCAGGCCGACGGCGTCGCCGCCTATCGCCGCGCGATCGCGCTGCGGCCGGAACTGGGTGAGGCCTGGTGGAGCCTCGCCAACCTCAAGACGGTGCGCTTCGACGATGCCGATATCGCCGCGATGGAAGCGGCGCGCGCCGCGCGCAAGCTTGGGGAGGAGGATCGGTTCCACCTCGATTTCGCGCTGGGCAAGGCGCTCGAGGATCGCGGAGAAGCCGATCGCGCGTTCGGCCATTATGCCGCGGGCAATGCGCTGCGCCGAACCCAGCTCGTCTATGACGCGGACGAAACCGAACGCTTCGTGGATGACTGTATCGCGCTCGCCACCCCTGACTTCTTCGCCGAGCGCGTGGGATGGGGTTCCGATGCGCGCGATCCGATCTTCATTCTCGGCATGCCGCGCGCGGGTTCGACCCTGGTCGAGCAGATTCTGGCCAGCCATAGCGCGATCGAGGGCACGACCGAGCTTCCCGACCTGCCCGCGCTGGCGCGGCGCATTCCCGACTATCCGCACGGCCTTGTCGGATTGACCGCGGCGCAAGCGCGCGAACTGGGCGAGGAGTATCTGCGCCGCACCGCGGTCCAGCGCCGCAGCGACCGGCCGCTCTTCATCGACAAGCTGCCCAACAACTGGGCGCATGTCGTGCTGATCCGCCTGATCCTGCCCAACGCCGTGATCATCGACGCCCGCCGCGAACCGCGCGCCTGCTGCTTCTCCAACTTCAAGCAGCATTTCGCCCGCGGCCAGGCGTTCAGCTATGCGCTCGACGACATGGGGCGCTATTATCGCGATTATGTGCGGCTGATGACGCATCTCGACCGCGTCCAGCCCGGACGTATCCACCGCGTGATCCATGAGGCGCTGGTGGCGGACACCGAGCATGAAGTGCGCCGGTTGCTCGATGCCTGTGGCGTTGCCTTCGAACCCGCCTGCCTCGCCTTTCACGAGACCGAGCGCGCGGTGCGCACCGCGAGCTCGGAACAGGTGCGCCAGCCGATCTTCACCGGCGGCGACCGCGCGTGGCGGCCGTTCGCCCCGCATCTCGCGCCGCTTGCCGCGGCGCTCGGCGAGCTGGTCGATTGCTATCCGGATGCCCCCGACGCGTAGTAACGTTGCAGAAACGTCACTGTCATCGAAGATTGTGCACGCCCCGTTTCGGGGTGATTGACGTTTATTGCGTCGAGCCACAGTCTTCCGGGACAAAAATATATTCAGGGGGCCGCAATGATCATTTCAATGCGTAGTGCCGTGATGTCCGGGTTGCTCGCGTCGACGGCCCTGATCCTCCCCAACGCTGCCCAGGCGCAGCAGGGGGCGCAAACCAGAACCTCCGATCTTCCACCCGACCAGGACGAGATTGTCGTCACCGCGCAGAAGCGCGACGAGAATATCCAGTCGGTTCCGATCAGCATCCAGGCAATCGGCACGCGCAGGCTCGATCAGCTCAACATCTCGAACTTCAACGAATATACCCAGCTTCTGCCATCGGTCGCGTTCCAGACCTCGCAGCCGGGTTCGACCACCGTCTATATGCGCGGCGTCGCGTCGGGCGGCGACGGCAACCATTCCGGGTCGCTCCCCTCGGTCGGCAGCTATCTCGACGAACAGCCGGTGACGACGATCGGCGGCACGCTGGACGTCCATATCTACGACATCGCGCGTATCGAAAGCCTCGCCGGCCCCCAGGGCACGCTCTACGGCGCGTCGAGCCAGGCGGGCACGATCCGCATCATCACCAACAAGCCCGACACCGCTGGGTTCGAGGGGCGGGTCGATGCCGAGGTGAACACCGTCAAGAATGGCGGGCAGGGCGGCAAGATCGAGGGCATGATCAACGCGCCGCTGACCGGCAACATGGCGTTGCGCCTCGTCGGCTTCTACCAGCGCGACGCGGGCTATATCGACAATGTCGCGGGCACGCGCAGCTTCCTGCCGACCCCGGGCGGCATCACCGTCAACAACAACGCGTTTGTGAAGGAAAACTACAACGATACCGATACCTGGGGCGGGCGTGCCGCGCTCAAGATCGATCTTGACGACAATTGGACGGTCACGCCGACCGTGCTGTACCAGGAGATGCGTGCCCACGGCACCTATGGCTTCGATCCGCGCGTCGGCGACCTCAAGGTCCAGCATTTCTACCCCGAATATCGCCGCGACCGCTTCATCCAGGGCGCGCTGACGATCGAGGGCAAAGTCGGCAACTGGGACGTCACCTATGCCGGTGCCTATCTCGACCGAAAAACCTATGCCTCGAACGACTACACCGATTATTCGGAGGCTTACGACAATCTCTACGCGTCGGTCGGCGGGCTGGCCGGCTATTTCTACTATCAGGACAATGCCGGCAACACGATCGATCCGCGCCAGGTCGTCATCGGCAGCGATCACTTCAAGAAGACCAGTCAGGAACTGCGCGTCGCGTCGCCGTCGAGCGATCGCTTCCGGATCGTCGCTGGCCTGTTCTATCAGCGCCAGTCGAACCTGATCCATCAGGACTATCAGATCCCCGGGCTGGGCTCTGCCGTCTCGGTCAACGGGTCGCCGGGCACGCTGTGGCTGACGCAGCAACATCGCGTCGACAAGGATTATGCGATGTTCGGCGAGGCGAGCTTCGACCTGACGTCGAAGCTGACCTTCACCGCGGGCGCGCGCGGCTATATCTATGACAACTCGCTGATCGGCTTCTTCGGCTTCGGCCGCAATCCGGGCATCGATCCCGCGGACGGGCGCCCCTACACGGCCTCGCCCTTCAATGCCGCGGGCAGCTCACGCACCGGCGTTGCCAGCTGCTATCTGTCGGACGGGCGGACGCTGCGCGACGCCTATCTCGACGGCAGTCCCACCAACACGCTGCTGCCGGCAATGGTTGCGGGCGGGCCGTGTACAAACCTTGCGACGTTCGCCAACGGCAAGCTCGTTCCGAAGAAGACTGAGGGGCAGGGCGTCACCTATCGCTTCAACCTGACCTGGAAGCCGAGTGACGGGCTGTTGTTCTATGCCGCCGCCTCCAGCGGCTTCCGCCCCGGCGGCATCAACCGGCGCGGCGATGTGGCGCCCTATTCGGCGGACAAGCTCTACAATTACGAGCTGGGTTGGAAGACGACGCTGGTCGATGGCCTGCGCTTCAATGGCGCAGTCTATATGCAGAACTGGAGCGCCTTCCAGTTCTCCTTCCTCGGTCCGAACAGCTTCACGATCATCCAGAACGGGCCTGATGCGCGCATCTATGGCGTGGAAATGGACGCGAACGCCTCGTTCGGCGGGTTGAACCTGACCGTGTCTGGGTCATTCACCGATGCCAAAACCCGGCAGGACCTGTGCGCGACGCAGATCTGCAGTGGCACCGGCACCGATGTGCTGGCGCCGAAGGGCACACGTCTGCCGGTCACGCCGCGCTTCAAGCTCACCGGCACCGCGCGCTATTCGACCATGATCGGGTCGGGACGCGGTTATGTGCAGGGGCTGGTCGCCTATCAGAGCTCGGCTTCATCGGACATCCGCGTCGCCAAGGCCGCGGCGCTCGGACGGCTCCAATCCTACGCCACGGGCAATCTCGCAATCGGCTATGAGTTCGCGGACTATAGTCTTGAGCTGTTCGCACAGAATATCTGGGACGAGCGCGGCCAGATCACGCGTTTCCAGCAATGCGGCGCCTGCGATCAGCGTCCCTATATCGTCCCGATTACACCACGAACAATCGGCCTGAGATTGGGAGCGCGGTTCTAGGTGACGCGTCGGCTTCCATACCTTCTTGGCAAGAGATCCTGACAAGTACCCGCTTTCGGGCATCAGGAAGCCGACGCAAAATACCGCTATAGGCGGCGCATGGCTGACGCCGGTAAGAGACCAGCCCAGGCGCCGCTGGCAAGCACGCAGGATGGTGGAGAAGATCTCGCTCGTGCGGTCCTTCAACTTCTCTCAGAAGAAGCTGGATATTCTTCCCATGCGAGCAGGCCCTCGACTGCGCCTCCATCGCCACAGCACAGCTGCTCACTATCGGACGAAGAATTCGACAGGTACCGAGAGTATCATCGTTTCGGACCTCCCTTCCGGGATGGCAGGAAGGGGGGCAGCACGGCGAATCGTATCAAGCGCAGCGCGGTCCAGCGCGACAGCGCCTGAGGATCGGATCACCTCGACCGCCAACACCTTGCCCTCGCGGTTCATCTGAAAGCGGACATGGACCACGCCTTGCAGCCGCCGCGAGCGCGCGGCCGCGGGATAGCGGCGGAACTTCTCGAGATGCGCGAGCAGCCTCGCTTCCCAGGTCGCCACGGCGTCGCTCGCTGCGCGCGGCGCGGGCGGCGCGACGATTGCCTTGGGCGCAGACGCCTCGGTCGTCCGTTCAGCGGCTTTGGCGGCGTCGATCATGGGCGATGGCTGAGGCGCGGGCTGCATGGGTTGTGGCAGGATGATCGCCGGCGGCGGTGGACGCTCCTGTTCGCTCGGCTTCCGCTTTTGCTGTTCGGGCTGGGGCTTGCCCTCGGGCACATGCTGCTGAGGTTCGGGGGGCGCCGCCAGCGGCAGCAGATTGACGACCAGTGGATCGGGCGCCGCCACCTGCGGCGCCGCGACGTGCCAGGTCAGCAACATGCAGGCGAGCATGACCATTACGACGCCTGCGGTGCTTCCAATCCCCGCCAGCCTCGTCCGCCAGCTGAGCGGCCGGTCGCTATAGCGGCTATACGCATAGCGTTGAGGCATGGATCCATCGCCGTCGCAGGCGATGACGGACAAGCGAGGGGGAGCCATTGCCGCGTTGGGCTGAATCCGGGGCAAGGCCATGGCTATCCTCCGCGCGCCGGCAGGGGGCGGCGGACGATCCAGAACGCGCAGACCGACATCGCCAGTGCAACGCCGAGCGCAACCGCCCAGTCCGGCCGGACCGCCAGGCAGAACAGCGCATAGCCCAGGCCCATGCCGATACAGGCCGCGCGCTTGGCCGCGCGCGGGATCGCCCGTTCGGCCCGCCAGGCCCGGATCGGGGGACTCAGGCGCGGATGGCGGAGCAGCCATACCTCAAGCGATGGCGACGACCGCGCAAAGCAGCCGGCCCCCAGGATCAGGAAGATCGTGGTCGGCATCAGGGGCACGACGCTGCCGACCAGCCCCGCGCCAAGGCAGAACAGTCCGAGCGACAGCCAGCCGAACTGCGCGGCGCGGTTTGCCGGACCACGCCGTACGGGGTGGTCGGATCGGGGTGTGTCAGCCGAATTGCGCATCGCAATAACGCTGCACGCGCCGGAACGCGGCTTCCGCCCCGGCCGCCACGCGATACTCTTCCTCCTGTGTCAGGGCCACGGCATCGAGCGCGGCGGTAAAGGCCCGCCAGTGCGCCGCCGGCCCCTCCGGCGCGGGCGCCAGATGACGCGCGCCGAACGCGTCCGACAGGCCGAGTTTCACGGTTTCCTTGCGCAGCAGCGCCGCACCCAGATTGGAGCCTTCGGCAACATAGAGCCAGCCGAGCGCGGTCGGCACATCGATGGCGTCGGCCGCGAACAATGGCAGCGCGGCGGGCTCGACCGCATCATGCCCGACATCGGCCAGATCGGCGCGGATCAGCGCCAGCCGCCGCCGCGTGTCGAGATCGGGCAGCAGCGCCCGCAGCCGTTCGTCGTCATAGAGCGCGTCGATATCGCGGTGGAAGCGATACTGGATCGCGGCGAACTGCGCATAGCCCGCGACGCTGTCGAACGACGCCGCCTCCATGATCCGGTTGTCCAGCCGGTCATGCGTTTCGCGCGTTCGCGCCTTCAATCGCCGGGCGCGGCTCGGCTCTGCCGGTTCTACGGGAGGGGCGATCATGACCGTCATTGGAAATACTCGTGCTTGGCAAACGGGTAAGGGCGCCCGCGCGAGCCGCGCGGACGCCCCCGGGGGCATCAGAAGTTGAACGTGGCGCCGAGGCGGAAGGTGCGGCCGGGCGAGGGCATGAAGCTCTGCGACAGCGGGTCGAGATAATAGCGGTCGCCGATATTCTGGACCGACAGATTGACCGCCACCTGCTCGACCGGCTTGAAGCGCAGAAAGGCGTCGAACAGCGTCACCGGGTGATACAGGATCTGCGGCGTCGTCGCCCCCGTCTGCCACGGCTTGTCGAGCTTTTCGGTCGGCCCCGACGTATAGATCATGCGTCCCCCAACAGTGAGCTTGCGGTCGAAGAAGCGCGCGCCAGCGTTCAGATTGACCGAATATTCGGGCGGGTTCTGGGTGTTGGTGTACGACCCCATATAGCTGCCCGGCGTACAGTCGGGGGTATCCTGCGTCTTGGTGTACTGGTTGGCCGCCGCGCGCAGCCGCGCAGCAAAGGCCGCATCGCAGGTTTCGGTCTTGAAATAGTGCGTGGCCGAGAGATCGGCATAGAAGCCGCCGGCATCATAGCTCGACTGGAACTCGATCCCGCTCGCCTTGTAGCGATCGGCATTGCTGAAGGTCATGCCGCCATTGCCCGACGGGTCATAGTAGCGCGTGATGTAGTTTTTGATGTCATTGTTGAAATAGGCGAGCTTGATCGACGCCTTGTCGCCGCTCTTGAGGAAACCCTCCTTCTGCGCGCTCGCCCCGAATTCGATGGCACGCGCACGTTCGGGCTTGAGATCCGCTCCCGGGGTTACCTGCAGCGTGCCGAGCGTGGTCTCGAACAGCGAGGGCATGCGCAGTGCCTGCGTGTAGCTGGCGTAGAACAGGATATCGGGCGTGACCTGATAGTTGACGCCAAAGGCCGGGCTGAACCCGCTCTCACGCGAGGACAGCGGCTTTGCATGATCAAAGCCGACCACAGTCGGGTACACGCCGGGCGCATTCACCGTCACCCGCGTCGCACCGAAATCGTTGAAGCGGATGCCTTCGAACGGGTTGTTGGTGTTGGCGATCACGATGCCATTGTTAAGCCGCGGATCGTTGGCGGCAGTGTAGTTGCCATTGGCATCAGGCTGCCAGAACATGTTGCCCCAGCCGCCCTTGCCCGAAACCGTGACCCAGCGCCCCGGCAGATCCTTGCGGATCGCCGACGAACGCACATTGCGATCCTGCGCGCGGAAATCGCTGAAACGCCCGCCGACCCAGAGCTGAAGATCATCGGTGGGGTTGTAGTTCAGCCGCGCCGAGAGGTTGAGTTCCTTGCGATAGCCGTTGCGCGGCAGGCGGTTCATGTTGATGTCGTGCTCGGTCACGATCACGCGCTTTTGCGGCTGCAGATCCTCATGCTGGAACGCCGCGCCGAGCGTGAGGGCAAAGGCGCCGATCCCCGAATGGAAGGTCGAGGTGTTGGAGATGTCGCCGCCGATGCGACGATTGTCGACACGCACCCAGTTGCGATCGCTTGCGAAGGCTTCCGACTTGGGCGCGAGCACCGCGTTGAGCTGGCTTGAGCGCGTATCGGTGAACCAGAGATTGGCCTTGAGATCGATGAGGTCGTTCGTAGCCGGCTTGAAGGCATAGCGCAGCGACGCCGAATGCATCCGAACTTCGCCGACGGGATATTGGTAGATGCCTGCCGTGCCGCTGCGGAAGATATCCGACGGCATGATCTCGCCGAACGCGCCGTCGAAATAGCGATAGGTCAGCTCGAGATCATGGCCATCGGCCGGGCGAATATTCGCCTTGAGCAACACAGATTCGGTTCTGGAGGAAGAGTTGAGGACCTCCTCACCTTCCTTGTACGACTTGGCGACGGTGTTCTCTTCATAGTTGCGAGCGCCGAAAATCCGATAGCGCTCGCGTCCCTTGCTGCCCGCGAAATAATTGCCCTGAGTGCGGCGTGCATAGGCCGCGACCAGGTCGAAGGCGTCGCGCTTCAGGCCGACGGCAATGCTCCCGGCCTCGGCCGCCGAAGTGAAGAGGCTGCCACGATTCACCCGTGGCATCGTGGAGAGATCCTGACCCGGCATATGCGAACGCGCCGCGGGCTCGACGCCATTGTCCCACACTTCGCCCTTTAGGCGGATACCGAAGCTCTTGCCGGGTAGAACGATATCGTCGGCGCGCAGCGTCGTCAGCGCCACGGTGCCACCGATAGCGCCGCCTGCCGAGGCATCGATCTGCGGTCCCTTGCCGATCACAACTTCGCTGATCAGATCGGGGTCGATATAGCTGCGCTGCTGCGTGCCGGCATAGCCGCGATAGACGTCGAGCATCTGTTGCGAGCCGTCGACGGTCACCGCGACACGGCTCTGTCCCTGAATGCCGCGAATATTGACGTCGAGCCCGCCGCCGTTGCGGCCGTCGCCAATCTGCACGCCCGCCTGGCCGCGCAGGATATCGCCCGCCGAACTGTGGCCATAGCGATCGAGCTGCTCACCCGAAATATGCACCGTCGATACCGGACGGGTATAGACCGCGTCGGCGTTGGAGCGCTTCTCGCCGCTGCGCGCGCCGCCGCTGGCGTCCGCGCCGCCCGCGCCATTCGCGCCCTCCACACGCAGCGTCCCGAGCTGAACCGTGGTTTCGGCAAGCTTCGGCGCCAGTTCGAGGCGCACGCGGTTACCGCCCTCGGTACGATAGGTGAGTCCGGTTCCGCGGAGCAGCTGGGACAGCGCCTCGATCGGGCTGTAGTCGCCGCGCACCGCAGCGCTGCTGCGCCCGGCGACCTTGTCGAGATCAAAGACGATCTGGAGGCCGGTGCGATCGGCCAGCGTCAGCAGGGCCTTGTTCAGATCCTGTGCGGGAATATCGAGAGCGATCCGGCCCTCTGCCGCCCTGCCTTGCGCCATTGCCGCCTGCGGAAGCGCCGCGCCGGTTCCCAGCAAAGCCAACAGGCTTGCCGACATTGCGAACCCCGAGCGCACTCGTCCCCGAACATCTACCCCCACGCGACAACTCCTTCCACACGCAAAATTGCTTATGAGACGCAATAGCTCTCACGCTCATCAGGACGTGCGGGGCAGCGGGAGTCGGTAAAAAAAGATGCTGCAGACGCGAAAAATCAGGTGAAAGCAGGCGAGCTGGGAGGGTTTCCGGCCGGTGGCGCTACCGAATGACGGTCAGGAAGGGGCCGATCGAGATCGTGCCCGCGCCGAGCTCGTCGACGATCGCGGTCAGCGCGGCATCGACATCGGTAGCATCGAACATGCCACTCACGCGCCGTTGCGCGAGCGTGTCGCTGGCGATGACGATCCGCCCGCGGCGATAGCGGTTGAGTGTCGCGACGACCTCGGCGAGCGGCGCACCATCGAACAGCAGGCGGCCGCGGCGCCACGCCTCGACCTGTGCGGGATTGGCCGTGGTCACCGCGCCAAGCCCCGCTGCGTCATAGCGCACCTGATGCCCTGGCGTGATCACGCTGCGGGACGCTCCCCCCTCCGATGCAGGCACCGACACCTCGACATCATGTTCGGCCACGGTCACGCGGACCGCATCGGGTAGGCGCTCTACGACATAACGGGTGCCGAGCGCGCGCGCCTCACCCTTGTCTGCGGCGACGACAAAGGCACGTCCGCCGGCAGCCTCGCGCGAAACCGCTTCAAAGGACGCGGCACCCGATAGCAATGTAATCCGTCGGCCATTCTCGTCGAAGTCGACCGAGATCGCACTGGCGGGCGCCAGCGCGACCCGTGAACCATCCTCGAGAAGCACTGTGCGGACCTCACCCACGCCTGTCCGATGGTCAGCACGGAGCATCGTCAGCGGATCGCCGAACCAGAGCAGCCCCAGGCTGAGTATGGCCGAACCGCCCAGCGCGATTGCGCCGCGCGGTACCCAGCGATGCCACATCGATTCTGCGAGGACTGGCATCTCGGGCGCTTCCGCCAACGCACCCGGCATCAAGCGCAGGCGATCGAGTTCGAGCCATGCCGATTGCGCCGCGTCAAAGGCCGCGCGGTGATGTGGCCCCGCCGCAAGCCAGCGTTCGAAGGCCGCCTGCTCGTCGGGAGTCAGCGGGTCGCCGTGGATTCGCACGACCCATCGCGCCGCGCGCGCATCGGTATCCGCACCCTCTCCGTCGACAGCTTCGTCGTCAACCACGCCGCATCCCATCCCATATCATCATTGCCGGCCGCCGCGGCCCGATCATCGACAAGACGAACGTGTCGCCTGAGGCGCGTAAAATTTGCCGTGAGACAAGATCAAACCGTAATCCGGTTCATTGCGGTTTCAGTCGCTGGACGACATGTGCCAGCCCAAGGGCCAGATGCTTCTGCACCGAGCTTTCCGAAATGCCGAGCCGGCCGGCGGCCTCCGCGTAGGTCAGCTCCTGGATCTTCACCAGGATGAAGATCCGCCGGGTCCGATCGGGTAGCTCTGCGACGATATCCTGCAGTCGGGAGAGCATGTGGCGCGAAGCGACCGCCTCCTCAAGCGGGACGCTGTCATCGACGAAATGAGCCAGTTGTTCGCTATCGACATGATCGGTGCGCCGCCGCCGGACGCGACGAACATGGTCGATTGCGAGATTATGTGCGGTACGAAACAAATAGGATCGATCGTTACGGATCGCGACGTCGTCACCCGCCTGCGCCACGCGCAGAAAGGTCTCCTGCGCGAGATCGGCCGCCACCGCGGAATCGCGCAGTTTATGCGTCAGATAATCCTGCACGGCTCGCCCGTGCGTCAGATAGAGGCGTTTCAACGCCTTGCTCGCCACGATTCACGCTCCGCTGACCTGAAGAGTGGCCGAACTAGAGTAGATGCGACTCGTTCTCAACTGCAAGATTGCGATTCATTCGCAATTGCTCTAGCGGCGCGACCCTCAAAAGGGGAACTGAGAATGATACGCGGGATTCTGCTTGGCCTGTCGATCTCGACGGCATTCGTCGGGCCGTGTGCTTTTGCCGAAGAGGCTGCAGAAGAGCCCGGCGACGAAGTGGTCGTCACTGGACGCGCATCGAAACTCTATCGCGTCGAAGAAACGGCAAGCGGCAAGATGCCGACCGAGCCGCTGGCATCGTCGCTGTCGATCACCGTCCTGACCGCCGATCTGATCGCCGACCAGGGCGCGCGCGATGCGCAGGACCTGTACCGCAACATCTCGGGCGTCAGCGTCTTCTCCTATGCCGGCGTCACCGCGCGCGGTTTCCGCCAGCAGGAGAATTTCTACGATGGTCTGCGCGGCGACCCCTATATCGGCTTTGCCGTCCCGCAATTGTTCAACATCGAGCGTGTCGAGTTCCTGAAGGGGCCGGCGGGAATGCTCTATGGCCAGACCGCGCCGGGCGGTCTGTTCAATTATGTTACCAAGAAGCCGTCCGAGGCCTTTGCCGCGTCGATCCGGGCGGTCGCCGGGACCGAGAACCGCTATGGCGGCCAGGCCGAGGTCACCGGCGCGGTTGCAAAGGGCGTCGCGCTGCGCGGCGGCATCTTCTTCGAGGATCGCGATACGCCGCGGACCTTCGCCGACAATCGCACGCTGATGCTGGATGGCGGCGCGGCCTTCGACATCGGCCCGGCCAAGCTGACCGTTCAGGCGCTACGCATCGAGCAGGACCTTGCCGCCAATCGCCTGCGCGGCATTCCCGTGGACAATGACGGTCATTTCCTGGCGCCGCGGCGCTGGAACCACAATGAGCCGACCGACTTCCTCAACCTGCGTTCCACCTCCCTCTACGCCAAATTCGAGGCCGAACCGGTCGAAGGGCTGAAGCTGGACGTCGCCGGGCGCCGCATCGTCTCCGACGAGACCCAGCAATATCACGAGCCCTTCCTGCTCGATGCCAGCAACCAGCGAGTCGACGTCAACCGCGACGGGATCACCGACGGCATCTCGCGCGAGTTCCGCGACCAGTATCGCGAGAGCAAGATCTGGTCGTTCGGCGGTAATGCCGTGTGGTCGCACAGCTTCTCCGACACGGTAACCAATCGTGTGCTCGCCGGCTTCGACTACAGCACCGACGATTCGCTGTCGCTGGCCGCGTCGCTGCGCGGGCGCGCGACCGCCAGCGCGGGGCGGCCGTGCCCGCTGACCTTCTACAATCCGGTCTATCGCGCCTGCAGCTCGGCGAACTACGCCATGCCGGCGAAGACGCGCACGACGACTGAGACCAAGCGCTATGGCTTCTACGCGCTGAACGAGCTGACTGTCGGACAGCTCATCCTGACCGCGGGCATCCGCACCGACACGTTCGACGATGTATCGATCGCCAACAATGGCGCGGTCACGCGGTTCGAGGGCAGCGACGAGAGCTACCGGGTCGGCGCGGTATGGCGGGTGCGCGACGACCTGTCGTTCTTCGCGCAATATGCCACCAGCTTCGAACCGCAATCGGCGTCGGCGCAGGATCCGCGCGCGGGCGGGCCGTTCGCGCCGACCACCGGCGACATGATCGAGGGCGGGGTCAAGACCGCGTTGCTGAACGGGCGCATCCAGAGCAGCCTGTCGGTCTATCGGATCAAGCGGCAGAACCTGTTGCAGGCCGATCCGCGTGGCGACCCCGAGGGCGACGGGATCAACAACAGCGTGACCTTTGGCGAGGTGACATCGAAGGGCGTCGATCTCGATATCGCCGCGGACATCACCGGCAACTGGGTGCTGACCCTGACCTATGCCTATAATGACACCCGGGTAACCAAGTCGACGACACCCGCCAATGGCGGCATCACCAACGTCGTCGCGGGTGGCCGCTTCGCCAATGCGCCGGAGCACAAGCTCGGCTTCTGGACACGGTATCAGCTGCCGAGGACGGGACTCGCCTTCGCACTGGGCGGGGACTATGTGTCGGAGCGGATCAGCCTGTCGAACCAGCCGGTGAATGCCTATTTCGTATTTGACGGATCGGTGACCTGGAAACGCGGCCCGTGGGATCTGCGGGTGCGCGTCGACAATCTCTTCGACAAGACCTACGCCGTATCCGGATTCAACGATCGCGGCGGGCATTTTCCGGGTGAGCCGCGTTCGGCATTCGTCGAGCTGGGATACAGGTTCTGACCGCATCGGCCGTCACTCCCAAAGCGAAGAAGAAGACGGGCGGCCGCCGCCTGTGGTGGGCGATCCATCAATGGGTTGGCCTCAAGCTTTCGCTGTTCCTGGCGTTCATCCTGTTCACGGGAACGCTGGCGGTGCTGAGCGCCGAGATCGACTGGCTGTTTCATCCGACCCTGCGCGTGGCACCGTCGAGCGTCGAGGGGGCGCCGCGCTGGGACCTGATCGCGCGGAACGCCGCGCGTTATCCGGGCGTGGCGACGATCGACTATATCGCACAACCCACCGCGAGCGCGTTCGCCGCGCGGGTGGCGTTCCAGCGCGCCGACAAGAGTCGGGGCTATCTGCATGTCCATCCGACGACGGGCCGGGTGCAGGGCGAGCAGGGCTTCATCGATGCGCAGCGGGTGTTGCGCAACCTGCACCGTCACCTGAACCTGCCGGTCAAATACGGCGTACCGATCGTCGGATCGCTGTCGATCCTGCTGCTGATCAGCGTCGTCACCTCGTTCGTCGTCTATCGCAAATGGTGGCGGGGTTTCTTCAAACCGATCCGCTGGCGGGACGTGCGCACGGCCTGGGGTGACTTCCATCGCCTTGCGGGCGTGTGGAGCCTGTGGTTCGTTGCGCTGATCGCACTGACCGGGTTGTGGTATCTGGTCGAACAACTAGGCGGCGAGGCATCGGACCTACCGGAGCCGGCAATCGAGATCAAAGCGCTACCGGCGGGACGCGCGAACATCGCCGCTGCCGACGCCCTGGCAGCAAACCTGGTCGCGGTGTGGCGGAAGGATCCGGCGCTGCAGATCGAAATGATCCAGTTTCCCGACAAAAAACCAGGTGCTTTCATCTTCCAGGGACAGCGGGATGCCTGGCTTGTCCGCCCGCGCGCCAACGCGGTGTGGACCGACGCCGCGACGTCGCGCGTCGTGATGACGAGCGACGGGCGCAACCTCAATATTCACCAGCGCATCTCCGAAATGGCTGACCCGCTGCATTTCGGGACCTTTGCTGGCTATTGGACCAAGATTGGGTGGTTCTTCTTCGGACTCTTGATGACGGGGCTAACCCTGTCGGGGGCGGCGATATATTCGCACCGTATCGCGCATGCTGCCCGGAGCGCGACCGTGGAGCGACCGATCTGGAACGGGATGTGGCGGGGCATGGGGCGCTGGCGCTGGCTTTCGGGAGCGTTGATCGTAGCCGGCGCGGCAATGATCGGCTGGATGCTCTACATTGGCTGAAGCGACCAATATGTCGGCTACAGCCGGAAGGACGCTTGCTTCCAGATATGCCGTCTGGCCCGAGCGCTCATTCCCGACGAACCTCTCCCCGCCCAAGAGCGAGCCAACTCCTACCGTAGGAAAAACTCGACCGGCACTGACAGATCCAGGGGATCCGGTCTGCCGTCGGGAATCGGCGGCAGCGGCTGAGCGCGGCGGATCGTCGTCAACGCGGCGCGATCGAGTTCGGGGACACCCGACGAACGGGTAAGCGTGGTGTCGAGCACCCGTCCTGCGCGGTTCATGCGGAAGCGGACATGCGCGACGCCCTGGTCCCGGCGCGCGCGCGAGGCGGCAGGGTAGCGGCGATGCTTTTCGAGGTGCGCGAGCAGCTTCGCTTCCCAGCTCGGCTCCTTGTCGCTCGATGCCTGACTGGCGGGCGGGGCGGGCAGCGATTTGGGGGCAGTGGTCTCCGGCACCGGATCGGCCTTTGCTGCGGGTTCGGTTGGTGGCTGGGTTCGCACCGGTTGCGGCGAGACTTGCGGAATGAGGATGACCGGGGTTTCCGGCAAGACGGTCTCGACCGGCTTGCGCGCCGCCTGTTCGACCTGCGCCGGGCCTTCGGGAACGTCATGGACGGGTTCGGGTGGCGCGGCGAGCGGAAGAAGCTCCATCACCAGCGGTGCGGGCTCGGTTTGGGCGGGAGCGACGGCACTCCAGGTGACGAAGGCTGCGGCCGCGATTGCCAACAGCACGGCGGATGCGCCGCACAGCCCCGAAGCGCGCGCGCGCCAGTCGAGAGGACGGTCGGCATAGCGCGAATGGGCAATGTGGTGCGTAGCCTCTCTCGGCGGTCGGTCCAGGGTTCGGGCGGTATCCCGCGTCGGCGGATCGGCGAGCGCCGTCACGTGCCCGTGCTTTCGCCGGACGGAACAGGCTGGCTGACGATCCAGAGTGTACAGCCGCCGAGTGCTGCGGTGACCGCGACCGCTTCGACCCATCCGGGCCGGGCGGTAAAGAGGAACAAGAGATAGCCGAGCATCATGCCGAGGCAGGCGGCGGCTTTGGCGCGGCGCGGTATCGCGCGCTCGGCCCGCCACGCTCGCAACGCCGCGCCGAACCGCGAATGCTCGAGCAGCCGGCGTTCGAGGCGAGGCGACGATCGCGCGAAGCAGGCCGCGGCCAGGATCAGAAAGATCGTGGTCGGCATCAGCGGCAGGATCGCGCCGATGATGCCGAGCGCGACGAATATGAGGCCCAGCACCAGCCACCCGGCTCGCGCGGCGAAGCCAAACGACCGGACCGGTTTGCCGGGCTCAGGCAAGTGCAAGATCGGCATGGCGTTGTACCTGCGCAAAGGCCGCCTTCGCTCCCGCGACGGCCCGTTCTTCCTCTGCATCGGACAGCACCACTGCATCGAGCGCGGCGGTGAAGGTGCGCCAATGCGCGGCTGGGCCCTCCGGCGCGGGCGCCAGATGCCGGGCGCCGTACGTGTCGGACAGGCCGAGCTTTGCCGCCGCCTTGCGCAGCAGCGCCGCCCCCATATTCGACCCTTCGGCGACATAGAGCCATCCGAGCGCCGCCGGTATGTCGATCGTGCCGAGGACGAAGACAGGTGTGGCGGTCTGAGGAAGCGGGCGGCTGAGATCTGCGAGGTCCGTCTCGATCAGTGCTAGCCGGTTCCGCTCCGACAGACCTGGCAGCAGGGTCGACAGAACCGGATCGGCATAGAGCGCTGCGATATCGCGGTGGAAGCGGTATTGGACCTCCACGAAGCGGACATAGCCGGAAAGCGTTTCGAACGAGGCGGCCGCCATGATCGAGTGATCTAGGATCTCATGCACCTCGTGCGTGAGTTGCTTCAGGCGCTTCGCGCGCGAGGATTCGACGATGCGGGTCATGCGATCTCCATCAGAAGCGGAAGCCGACGCCAAGTCGGACAGTGTGGAACTCGGCACTGTTGCGCGCCCGGCGGCCATTGACGGTGTCGTAGGTGCCGGGGCGGGTGTCATAGGCCCAGAGCGTGCCCGTTGCCGGGTTGACCGCAGGACGGCCGGTCACCGGATCGGTGTAGATGTATTGGCGGAGTACCTGTGGAATGCCGACGCCGGCGCGCGCATCGTCAAACCGGAACTCGGTCTCTCCGAAGCGGCTGTAGCTGTAGCTGCCGCGCAGCGACCAGCTGTTGCCCAGCGCAACCTCCATGCCGGCGCCCGCCGTCCAGCCCTTGCGGGTCGCCTTGTCGGTCTCGGAGAAGGTCGCCGCCGAGGTCGAGCCATAGGGAGCGGCGGGGCGGATGTTCCGGAAATCGGCGAGGTCGCGATATTGCGTGCGAGTCTGATTCTCGCGCAGCAGCGCAAGGCCGCCGGTTGCGAAGAACAACGCCCGGCCAGTGACATAGCCGATCCTGCCGCGCAGGCTGGCCATCCAGTCGAAGTCGTAATGCGTATCGGCCTGGTTGCGGATGTCGCACACGCCGAGCGTCTGACACGAATAGGGGATCAGCAGCTCGGTCGATATGGCATATTGTCGCTTGGACGCGCGGGTCAGGTCGAAATCGCCTTCCAGCCCGAACACCAGCCCGCCGTCCGTCTGCCAGTTGTAGCCTGCGAAGGCGCCGGCCGTGCCGCCGTTTAGGCGCGTGCGTGCGGACTCGGTCGCGGGGATACCGCCGATAGTTCCGTTGCCGGTGGTCGTTGTGCCTTTTGTGCTGAGGAAGGCGTGACCCGCTTGAAGCCCGATATAGGGCCCTGACCAGTTGCCATCGAATTCGGGCAGGATCGAATTCGCTTCCAGTGCTTCGGCGCCCATCTGCCGCGCGGCGGCTGAATGGGCGCGTTCGGGCCCGCCGAACCCGGTGGCAATGCCCAGCCGGACGGTGCGCCCGGGCGAGGGCATCAGCCCCAGTGTGAGCGCGTCCATATAGTAGCGGTCGGTGAGGTTATCGACGGCGAGGTTAAGCTTGAGGTTGGGGTTGATCGCGAAGCTGCCATACAGGTCGAAGACGTCGTATGGACGCCATTCGACTGTCGCCATGCTCCCGCCCCAGGTGATGATCGGGGTATCGCGCGAGCCGACATGAGTGTAGCGGCCACCCAGTTCCAGTCGCTCCTCGAACAGCCGGATTCCGGCGTTGACGGTGGCGCTGAACTTGGGCGTCAGGTGCGCGGGGATGTAGCTGTTCACCGTACCGCCCGCGCGGCACAGATTGTCCATCCCGCAGAATTCTCGGAACGTGTACCAGGTCGCGCCGGCATCGACGAAGAAGCCGCCGCTATCGTAACGCAGCGAGCCTTCGAGCCCCTGGAAACGAGCGCTCTCGATATTGACGACCGACGTTAGCCCGTCGCTGATCCCGCGCGTCAGATAGTCGTCGATATCGTTGGTGAAATAAGCGAGCTTGGCCTGGAACAGGTCGTTGCTTGCGATAAACGATGCCTGCTGCAGGTTGATGCCAAGCTCGGTCGTGCGGGCGCGCTCGGACCGCACTGGATTGCGCGGATCGGGGAAGAAGGAAAATCCGGTCGTGGATTCGAACAGGCTGGGGTTGCGGATCGCCTCGGCATAGCGGGCATAGAATTGTAGCCCGGACAGCGGCTCGATCAAAAAGGCGAGGATCGGCGCGAAACCCGCATTCTTCTCGGGATTATAGCCGGTCGCTCGGGAGGGAGCATCGACTGAGCCGATCGCGAGATCGACCAGGTTGTTGTCGTGCGATTCGGTGTTGGTGTAGCGCAGCGCCGCGTCGAACGTGACCCAGCGGTTCGGCTTCCATTGCGCCGCGACGAACCCGCTATACTCGTTGCGCCAGCCGTCGCGCGGCTCGACGAACGATGTGTAGCCTGAATTATCCTTATAGTCCTTCCACCCCTTTGGCGGCGTCAGCTGCTCGCGCGTGTAGGATGCGCCATAGTTCAGTTCGACTCTGCCGAACCCGCCCTCGATCGTCGAGAGGTTCGAGATGTTGACGCCCCAGCGGTCCGACTGGCTCTGATAGGCGGCGTCGTTGATGATGACGGTGCCGTCGGGGAAGGCGTAGCGGTAGAGTGTCTCGATACTGGTAAAGTTGCTGGTTCCCCAAAGATCGGCCTTGAGGTTGACGAGGTCGTTGTCGGCCGGGTCCCAGCGGAAGCGCGCGGTGTAGGTATCGACCTCGGTCCGGCTGAGCGGCGCCTGCATCGCCCCGCCGAAGCGCAGGATCTGCGACGGCATCATCTCGCCGAAATCGCTTTCGTAGCGCATGTAGGAGAGGTCCAGACCCATGCCGTCGCCGAACCGCCATGCGCCGCGCAGCAGCATCGATGTGTTGTCCTGCGAGGTGCTGAGTACCTCTTCCCCCAGATTGTAGCGATGCAACACCACGCCGGTGATGCTGGTGCCGCCGGGCGGGACGGTGCCGTTCTCGCCGCCGAAGTAATTGCCGGTCTTGCGCCGCGCGAATGCGCCGACCAGCTCGAAATCGCCGACCCGGCCCGCAGCGGCGAGACTGAAGTTGAAGCCGTTGAGGTCGAGCAGCCCCGGCCGATCGAAACGTTCCGGGGTGCCGTTGCCAGTGCCCAGCGTCGTGGTCGCGGGCGGATCGACATTGTTGCCGGTCAGGCCGCCGCGCAACTGGATGCCGAAGGTGCCGCCCGGCGCGATCAGGTCGCGGGCCCCGATCGTCTCGACGCGGACCAGCCCGCCGGTCGCGCCGACACCGTCCGCCGACGCGGTCGGCCCCTTTTCGACCGTCACCTGACCGACCAGATCGGGATCAAGATAGGTGCGTCCGGCGACGCCCGAATAGCCGCGATAGACGGTCGATTGCTGGAGCGATCCATCGATCACCACCGGCACGCGATCCATGCCCTGCATGCCGCGGATATTGACGTCGAGCGCACCCGAATTGCGGTTGTCGCCGTTGAGTACCCCGGGGATGCCCGACAGGAAGTCGCCGGGAGAGGTCCCGCGAAACCGCTCTATCTGCTCCTGTCCGCGATAGGCGGTCGATTGCGCGCCTCGGAAGTTGCGATCGACCGGGCTGATTTCCGCGACCCCGCCGGTGCGGGGTCGTTCACCGCCATTGCCGCCGGTCGCGCCCTCCACCCGCAAGGTTCCGAGCTGGACCGTATCGGCGCTGGCCTGCGGCGCGCGCTCAAGGATGGCAGAGGTCGATGCGGTGAAGCGATAGGTGAGACCGGTCCCTTCAAGCAGACGGCTCAACGCCGATGCGACAGGCAGTCGGCCACGCACGGCGACGGTCCGGATCGCGGAACCGTCGATTCCGCTCCACGACAGCTGAACGCCGGATTGGCGCGTGTAGAGACGTAGCGCATCCTCAAGCGTATCCGCGGGAATGTCGAACTCGCGCATCGAGGTCGTCGGTGCACGGGTGTCCTGTGCCTGTGCGGTCGGTGCCAGAACGAGGAGGCTGGCACCGCACAGGCAGGCTGCGGCGACCGACAGGGCGAATTGAGAACGAAGCATGGATCCCCCGGAAAAGAGCGTCGCACCGTGCGGCGCCGTTAGATGCATTTGCGAGGCATTTGCATCTTTCAGTTGAGAGACTGGTATGCCGCGTGGATGCCCAACCCCCGCAGCAACTATTTCGTCAGTGAATCAGGATCGCTCCGCCGGGGAGGCGGGTCAGTTCAAGGTTCGCGCCGGCCGCGAGCGCAGCGAGTGCATCGTCAGGGTGGTCAGTTCGGAACACAGCGCTCACCGGCTTGGCCTTGTCGAGACCGGCGAGAACGATGACCGGGCCGCTGCGGTAACGCTTCACCTCTGCGATCGCCTGAGCCAGTGGTGCATTGTCGATCAGCAATTCGCCGTTGCGCCAGGCGGCGATGCGATCGGACCGCTTGTCGGCGATCCGCTCCATCGCCCCGTCGGCGTAGCGCGCGCGCTGACCCGCATCGAGCCGGGTTGCGAGAGCGCCGTTTCCGGCGGCAACCCGCACCGATCCTTCGCTTACCGCAACCTCGACCCTATCGTCCCGCGAGACCTCGAACGCGGTACCGATGTCCTCGGTCACCCCGCCCGACGCAACAACGCGGAACGGACGCTTGTCTCCATGCTTGACGTTGAACCAGGCCCGACCGCGCAGCAGCGCCACCCGCCGCTGCTCGTTGCTGTAATCGACAGCGATTGCAGACCCGCTGTCCAGCATCGCCGCTGAACCGTCGGCAAGGGTTACCGACCGGATGCTCCCGGTCGGGGCGATGTGATCTGCCCGCAGGCGCAGGGCAAGGTCCGGACCGGCTAGCGCGAGCGCGAGGCACGCTGCCATGGCGCCAGCGACGGCCCGCTTGCCGATCGGGGGCCGCCATCGCGGCGCGAACCGCCGCAAGCCGCGCCGCGTTGTCGGCGATGCATGGGCGGTTTCCGCAAACAGCCTGCCATGTAGTTCCAGATCCTGCCAAAAGGCCCGCTCTCGCTCGAACGCGCGTGCATGGGCGGGTTCGGCCAGCCATAGCCGGATCGCAACCAGATCGGTGGCGGCCGCCTCTCCTGAAGCGAGTAGCCGCACCCATTCGCGCGCGGCCTGGTCGATCATGTCGGACTTGCTCATCGATTCCATCGCCCGTTCGCCCCGCGGCGCGAATGCCTCTCCGCAACCTTGACCGTTGGCGTGCGCAAACACCCAACCCTCAGGCATCTGATTTTCGTCATTGGCCGTCGCGCGCCGCAGACAGCAGCTGCATCGCCCGCCGCATGTGCTTCTCTACCGTCGTCGTCGAAACCCCCAGCCGGTCGGCCACGGCGCGCTGGGTCAGTCCGTCATAGCGATGCAGTTCGAAGATGCGGCGGGTTTGCTCAGGCAGTGCCCGGGCGGCGGCTTCGACACGGGCGAGGGTGTCGCCGGCGATCACCGCCCGGTCCGTCGCCAATGCTTCTTCGCAACCCCAGAGCAGCGCCTGCGCCTCGACGTCGATCTGCGAGCGCCGCGTCTCGCTCTTGAGATGATCGATCGCCAAATTGGCGGCGAGCCGGTAGAGATAGGCGCGCGGATTGGCGATCGGCGGCACATCCGCAATCCCCTGCGCGCGCAACCATAGCCCTTGGGTCACATCCTCGGCGCTGGCCGCACTGCCTGTGATCCGTTTGACGAAACGGAGCAGCGATGGCCGCTCGGCAACGATCAGCCGGGAAATAGCGCGCGCATTGGTCGGCATTCGCTGCCCCTATCCGTCTTGCGAATAACTCGCAATAATATCGATATCAAAAGCTTGTCTGGAAGCTCACTCTCGGGATCTTCTCGGCGCACGGAGCGCAGAAAATGCGCGGTATGAACGCAGCGCGACCCCGGTTTTCGCGGGCCTGAGGCAGCATAGGATAGCGGTAGATAGCGACAGGTGGGAGAGGCGTGGAATGGCGCACACGCACGGGAAGAGCGGGCGATGGCGGCCCCTGAAGCTGGCTGTAGTCGCCTTGTTATCGGCGTTGATGTTGCAGGCTCCCAGTACCGCCGTCGCAAGGGAGCCTGATCGTATCATCGTCCTGATCGGCGGCGATACCCCGCATAATCCCGGTGTGCATGAGGCTGGAAACGGTGTGCGCCGGATCGCCGCGTTCCTTGAAGCCGCACCCGCCATTTCCCGGAAATTCGCGATCCGTGCCTATCCCGATGGCTGGCCCGTCGACAGCAAGGCGTTCGATGGCGCCGCGACAATCCTCTGGTATTTCGATGGGCTTGAACATCATCCGCTCCGCGATCCCGCGCGGCGAGCGCGGTTCGCCACGCTGATGAAGCGCGGGGTCGGGCTGATCACGCTGCATCAGGCGTCCACCCTGCTACCCGACGACCGCGAGATCGACCTTACCGGCTGGCTGGGAGGCGTGCGCCATGGAATGATCGACCGGACAATCGAGACCGTCGCGCTGAAACCCACCCGACATCCGGTGGCGCGCGGGGTGACGCCCTTCGCCTATCGCGACGAATTCTACCCGACGCTGCGTTACGCGCCGCGCGGCGTGATACCGGTGTTGACCGGCATGCTCCACCTAGAGGCTGCGCCACAGCTTCCGCCGACCCGCCGCACTGTCGCCTGGGCGTTCGACCGGCCCGGCGGCGGGCGTTCGGTCGGCATGACCGGCGCCCACTACCTCGAGGCGTTGGAGCAGCCGGAGATCCGGCAACTGCTGGCCAATGCGATTGCGTGGACTGCGGGAGAGTCGATCCCGCGTGATGGCATTGCACTTACGAACAGAGAGAAGGCGCGATGAAGACCGTCAGCAAAGCGGCCCTTCTGGGACTGACCCTGACATCGGCGCCGGTTGCGGTCGTGGCCGGGAGTGCGGACAAGCCGACCTTTCACGGAGACGCGCAACGCACCGGCTGGAACAGTGCCGAACGCGTGCTGACCCCAGCGGCGGTCGCGAGCGGCCGGTTCGGTGCGCTCTGGCAATCGCCGCCTCTCGACGGCTTTGGCGACGTGCCGGCCCGCCTGTTCGCCACCCCGCTCTATCTTGGCGCCGTCCCGATTACGGCGGGCCGGTATAGCGGTCGCACGCTGTCGGTGGTCTATGCCGTGACCTCGACCGGCTATGCCTACGGGATCAGTGCATCGCCCGGCACCAACCCGGCACCAGGGACGATCCTGTGGCGTGCGAGGCTGGCGGACCAGCCGTGCGAGGGGGGCGAATGGGGCAATCTCGCGACGCCGGTGATCGATCGCGCCGCGCGGCGCATTTATGTCACCAGCTGCGACGACGCCGCCAAATGGCGCGTCCACGCGCTCGACATCCGCGATGGCAGCACGGTTCAAGGCTGGCCGCTCAGCATCGGGGGCGAGGCGCTCAACCGGCCGGGCATCAATCGCAACGGTGTCAACCGGTTCGACGATCGGCGGACGATCATCCAGCGCGGTGCGCTTAACCTGAGTGCTGACGGGCGGCGCCTCTACATCGCGATCGGCCCCGATTCGACGGGCTGGATGGTGGCGGTCGATACGCAACGCGTCGCGGTCGAGACGGCCTTTTCCTCCACCGCCAGCGCCGACGAGGATCAGGGCGGCATGTGGGGATCGGGTGGCCCCTCGGTCGATGCGCAGGGGCGGGTGCATATCGCCACCGGTTCCAAATTCCTGGCCCGTGCTCGCAAGGGCGTTGCCGGTATCTTCCCCGACAGCGTGCATAATTGGGGCCATTCGGTGCTCCAGTTCCGCGACGACCGCGAGGCGGGGTTCGTGCTGACCGGGACTTATTCGCCATTCAACTATTGTCAGGCCGGATCGGCGGATATCGACCTGGGTGCCGGCGGAACGATCGCCATCGATCTTGTGGACGGCGCGACCGCGACCCCACGCCTGCTGGTGCTGGGCGGCAAGCAGGGCAATCTCTACCTGCTCGACCGCGACCATATGCCCGGCGGGACGGATAAGCGTCAGGCGTGCGCCACCGATCCCGATACCGACGATTCGCTGCTGGCGCCCGAACCGCAGCCACATTTCGGGATGCGGGGGCCGATCAATCTGTTCGGTCCCTATTCGGACTATGTAAGCATGCTCGATCAGGCGAAGAGCCGAAGCACGCCCGCTTTCTTCCAGGCCGCGAACGGTGCGGCCTATATCTTTGCGACGGGCAGCGCGAAATCGGGCCGCGACTTTTCGGTCAGCGTTCCGCCCGGACTGGCGCGGGTCCGGATCGTGGCCGAGCCTGGCAAGCCGGCCTTTCTGCGTATCGACGCGCTGGAGGAGACTCAGATTTTCCAGAACCCCGGTTCGCCGGTGATCAGCAGCAATGGCGGCGTCGGGGCAATCGTGTGGGTGCTCGACACCAACGCGCCGCGCAGCGCGTCACTCTATGGCGAAGCGCCGCCGAAGCCCGTGCTCTACGCCTTCGACGCCTTGTCGCTGAAGCTGTTGTGGAAGAACGCGCCTGGCATCCTGTTCCCATCGGGCAAGTATAATGAGGCGACGGTCGCCGACGGCATGGTGCTGGTCGGTACCGACCGGATCCAGGCCTTTGGCCTGCGCGGTGCGACAGTCGCGACAGTCGCGGCCGCGCGGCAACCCGAACCCACTGCCAAAGCCCGCGGCGCAACCCGGAAGCCGCCGGTGCCCGCTCCTGCCATGGCAGTGCCGGCAGCACAGATGATTGCGCGCGGCCGGACCATCTATCAGGCGCGCTGCGCCGCGTGCCACAATGCGCGCCAGCCCGGCACGCCGACGCGCGTCGACCTCAAGAAGATGCCCAAGCAGCGGATCAGCTACGCGATGCTGACCGGTGTGATGAAACCGATGGCGAGCGGCATGTCCCTGGCGGAGGTTGAGAATGTGACCCGCTTCCTCGCCGAGGGGCAGTAGCGCGCGCTGAGCGTCGCCCACGTGGGCAAAGGGATGCGGCGAATGCACTCGCGCGGTGCTAGCGTCGCCCGCTCCTATCGAGGTGCCGGGTCGAAACGCAGCAATCCGCGAACGCCCATAGCAAGGCCATTTGCATATACTCGCTTTTGAGGTCGCCACTCCCCTGATGACCGCTTGCCATGTCGGTCATCAGAAGGGCAGGGTTCTTGCTGCTCGAAAGGCGGCGCACCTGGGCGACCAGCTTTGCGGGTTCCCAATAGGGAACGCGGTCATCCTTCAATCCCGCCGTGCACAAGAGCGGCGGATAGGCGGCTGCAGCAACATTCTCATAAGGAGAGATCGATGCGATGTACCGATATGCCTTGGGATCGGCCAGCGGGTCTCCCCAGTCGGGACGGAACAGCGGTACGAGCGGATGGCTGGCGTCGCTCATCGTATTGAGCATGTCGACGAACGGTACCTGGGCGATCACGCCACCCCATAGGGACGGCGCGATGTTCATCGATGCCCCGACCAGCAACCCGCCGGCCGAAAGGCCGTGGCTCACGACGCGGCCCCTGCTGCTATAGCCTTTCGCGCAAAGATACTCGGCGCAGGCGATGAAGTCGGTGAAGCTGTTGCGCTTGTTGAACTTGCGTCCGTCCAGAAACCATCTGCGCCCCTTTTCCGAGCCGCCGCGGACATGGGCGATGGCATATCGCCAGCCACGATCGACCAGCGCCAGGGCCGGAATCGAGAACAGAGGATCGGTGGAATCGCCGTAGGAGCCATAGCCATATTGAAGGAGCGGCGCGGAGCCGTCCTTTGGCGTATTGCGCCGCGACAGGAGCGTGATCGGCACCATCTCGCCATCGGGAGCCGGCGCGAACAGGCGCTCGACCTCATAGTCGGCCGGATCGAAACGCGCGACCGTCTGTTGCTGAACGACCGTCTGCGCCCCATCCTTGAGCGCGATCCTGATCCAGCGGCTAGGCGATTTGGGCGATTGATGGACGATCAGCACCTCTCCCGCGCGGTAGGGCTGATCGGGGGGGATTGCGATGGTGTAGGCGGGATCGTCGAAACGGATTCGCGTTTCGCGACCGTCAGGGTGAAGGATCGCGATACTATGTTGGCCTTCGACCCGTTCCAGCAGGACAAGTGCCTCCGCAAAGGGGTGCAGGGAGAGGATCGGTCGCCCCGCGCGGTGTTGAACCAGCGTCTTCTCGACCGCGAAACGCTTCGGATCGAGCTGCAGCACCTTCATGTCGAACGCGGCATCGACATCGGCCCTGGCGATGAGGCCGCCATTCCATTCGTCGATCTCGTAGCGCACGCCCGGCCGGCGCGGCCAGACGGTTTCGGGCGTCATGTCTTCCCGCTCCGCCCGGATCAGGCGGACTTCGGTCGTGTCGGGCCCCGATAGCGTGAGCACGACAAAGCCGTTCGCGGCGGTGCGCCGCACGCCCATGAAGATCGCGGGGTCCGTCTCCTCATAGACCAGCTCGGTCGCGCCGCCGTCCACCGACGTGCGGTAGAGACGCGTCGGACGATTGTGCGCATCGCGCCAGATCCAGAAGATCCAGCGTGAGGACGGGCTGAATACAACGCCCTCATAACCATAGGCGTCCTTCTCGACGATCGTGCGGACCGCGCCGGTCGCATTGTCGCGAAGCACGATCCGGTGGCGGTCGTTGCCGAGCACATCCTCGGCCCAGACGAACCAGCGATGATCCGGGCTCGGCTGATGCGCCGTGCTGCGGTAATAGGCGTACCCCTTGGCCCTCGACGCCTCGTCGATCAGCAGCTCCGGCGCCTGACCGTCCCGGCGCCGGGTGAAGCGGGCATGGGCAGAGTCCGGCAACACCGACGAGGAATAGGTCCAGCCGTCGAGAACCGGCGCAGGTGGAGGAAGCTCGCCGGTGGTGCGGGACATCATTGCTTCGAACAATTCCGCGCGCAGCGCCGCGAGCGGTTCCAGTACCCTGTCGGCATAGGCATTCTCGGAATCGAGCATTGCCGCGATCGGTTTCGGGAGGTTGGAACGGTTGCGTTCGCCATTCGCGGGGACGAACTTCATCCACGAATAGGCATCATCGCGCTGATGCCCGAGCTGCGAAATGACATGCGATATCCGCGGCGGAGACGGCGGTACGACGTCAGGCCAATTGCCCTTGGTGGCGGAAGGGGAGGGCATGAACGCCAGCGCGTTCCCGTTGCCACATGCCAGCGTCATCAAGGCGGCGCCCTGAAGGAATTGTCGCCGATGCGTGCTGGCAGCTACGGTCATTGAGCTTCTCTCCCATCCGATTGTCCGGCCAGAATATGAAGCCCGCCATGGCATACTGCGCCGATCAGGCCGCCCTATCCATCGATCGGGCAAAAAACGCGGCCGTATCGCCGGTAACGACACGGGCTTTGCTGGCCCGATAGCGCGCGATTCTGGCCCGGCCGCCGCCGACAGCGCGATTCAGGATGATAGCTTCGACCGCGGGTTTTAATAACCGTAGGGAGGATAAGATGAGCTTCGCAAAAGTGAGGCGGGTAGCGGCTTGCGGCGTTTCGGCGCTGGCCTTTTGCCAAGGGTACGAAGCGGTCGCTCAGGAAGCCCCCGGGGCAGGCGACGATACGGAAATCGTGGTCACGGCAACGAAGCGCGAGCAGTCGGTTCGCGACATCGCCGGTTCCGTCTCGGCCGTCAGCGAAGCCACGCTCCAGAAGCTCAATGCGCAAAGCCTAGCCGACTACATCACGCGCGTCCCGGGCGTCGTGTTCAACGACTATCAGCCGGGCGTCTCCGAAGTCGTGATGCGCGGCGTCGCCTCGACCACCTATCATGAAGCGAACCAGGCGACCACGGGCTATTATCTCAACGAGCTTCCGCTGGCCGAGCCGGGCTTCCCGCTGGTCATCCCCGATATCGACAGCTTCGACGTCAACCGCGTCGAAGTGCTGCGCGGGCCGCAGGGCACGCTGTTCGGTTCGTCCTCGCTGGGCGGCGCAGTCAACTATGTCGTCAACGAAGCCGACCCGACGCGTTTCGATGCGGGGTTCGAGGGTATGGTTTCGACCACGCGGCACGCCGGCGGCGATGTCGGCTATGCGGTGAAGGGCATGGTCAACCTGCCGATCGTGACGGACAGGCTGGCGGTGCGGGTCGTCGCGCTGCAGCGGTTCGACGCGGGCTATCTCAACAACCCCTTTCTGGGCGAGAAAGGCAGCAACGACCTTCGCGTGAGGGGATTGCGCGGGTCGATCGTGTTCACGCCGACCGAGACGACGCGCATTTCGGCGCTGAGCATGTACCAGGAATATGATCTCGACGATCAGACCTTCGTGATCTTCGGTCCGAAGAAGACGTTCGACCGCCCGAACACGGTGGCCGAATATCAGGACACCGATTTCATGATGCACAGCCTGAAGCTGGAGCAGGAACTGGGCTTTGCGACGCTGACGGCGCTCGGCAGCTATACCGAAAAGAACTCGAACCTGTTGTTCGACTATGCGTTCGGCAATTTCGACCCGCGCACCAAGACACCGCTGGTCGGCATCGGCGTCGGCAAATCCAAGACCCATTATGCCGAACTGCGCCTGACCTCACGCGGGGAAAGCCGGTTCCGCTGGCTGGTCGGCGCGAACTATACGCGCCTGCGCGGCGAGGGGAGCGACCGGGAGGAACTCAAGGGTATCGGCGCCTATATCGACGCCCACCCCGCCGAGTTCGGCGGCCAGCCGGGCAGCGTGATTGCGCCGGGCGATGCCGACCTCCGCAATTCCTACATCAACCGGGTCACCGAAAAGGCGGTATTCGGCGAGGCATCGTTCGATATCGTCGACAAACTCACGCTGACACTTGGTGGGCGCCTCTTCGAATATCGCACGCAGTCGCAGGTCACGCTGCTGCCCAATGCCCGCAAGCTCGCGCCATTTCACTATGCGCCAGCTGCGGAGACCCAATCGGGTTTCATCCCGAAGGCGTCGCTGACCTTCAAGCCCAACAACGACTTCATGGCCTATGTGCTCTATTCGGAGGGGTTCCGCATCGGTGGTCTCAACGCCTTCGCCATGCCGTATCCCGACCTGCCCAAGACCTTTGGCAGCGACAAGACCCGGAACTATGAAATCGGCACCCGGTTCGATGTGGTCAGCGGCACGTTCACGGTCGATCTCACCGCCTATCATATCGATTGGGCCAATATGCAGGCGCGCCTCTTCACGCCGGGCCCGGATCAGCGCGCCTATACCGTGAATGGCGGCGGCGCGGACATTGACGGGGTCGAGCTCAGCCTGTCGATGCGGCCGACGCGCAATCTGACCTTCTCTTCGAACATTTCCTATAACGATGCGCGTCTGTCGGCGCCGCTTCCCGATCAGTTTGCGCCGGGCGGCGCGCATCCCAAGGGATCGCGGCTGCCAGGGGCTTCGGAGTGGCTGCTGGCCAATTCGATCGACCTGAACTTTCCCGATTCACCGCTCAAGCCGCGTCTTGGCTTCGCGCATCGCTATCATTCGGCGGCACCGGTCGCGTTCGGATCGGTGTTCGAAAAGGGCGATTTCCATGTCGTCGATCTCAACGCATCGATCACGATCGCCAAGCGGTACGAGCTGGGCGTGTTCGCCAAGAACCTGTTCGACCAATATGGCATCCTGAGTGCACCATTCACCTTCGCCGGATCGGTCGCCCGGCCGCGTACGGTCGGGGCGACGTTGCGGTTTCGGCTAAACTGACGAGCATCCGCTCCCCGCAGCATGGCTGCGGGGAGCGGATGAACCGCGAAGCGCGGGGTCAGGAAATCGCGTTCGCCCAGACCTCAAATCGAGAATGGCATCAAGTCGGGAGCGACGGGTAGCGGGGTTCAAAAGCCCTGGAGAAACGCGGCGACATTCTGGCCCAGGTCGCCGACGGCATAGCCGCCCTCCATCACCACCAGCGTCGGAACGCCGAGTGTCGCGATGGCCCTGGCCATGGCTCCGAAATCTTCCCGTTCGAGCGCGAAGCTGGAGATCGGATCGCTGCTGTGCGTGTCCGCTCCGAAGGAGACAACCAGCAGCTTCGCGCCCCAGTCCGAAATCGCCTGCAGCGCCCCGTCGAGCGCGGGTCGGTAGGCGGCGCCGTCGGTCCCGCGCGGTAACGGCAGGTTCAATGTCGAACCGATGCCGGCCCCTTCGCCGCGTTCGTCCGCATGGCCCCAGTAAAAGGGATAGTCGGTTCGCGGATCGGCGTGGATCGAGGCGAAGAAGATCTCCGGGTCGGCGTAGAATATGTCCTGGGTGCCGTTCCCGTGGTGATAATCGACGTCGAGGATCGCGACCGGGCCGAGGCCCCGCGCGTGCGCCGCGCGCGCGGCGATGGCCGCGTGGTTGAGGTAGCAATAGCCGCCCATATAGTCGCGCCCGGCATGGTGCCCGGGCGGGCGACACAGCGCAAAGCTGCTCGTCGCGCCGCTGGTCGCCAGATCATCGAGCGCGGTCAGCGCGGTTTGCGCAGACCAATATGCGGACGTCCAGGTGCCGGCCGCGATCGGCGTCCCGGCGTCGTAGCTATAGGCGCCAAGATCGGCGTCGATCCGCCCAAAGGCGAGCGGTCGACGGCGCACCACGGGAAATGTGTATCCGATCGCGTCGCCGCTACGCCCGGCGGCAAGCCAGTCGCGATGCGCGCGCTCGAGAAAGGCCAGGTAATCGGCGTCATGGACCGCAAGCAGCGGTGCCATGCCGAAGTCGCGCACCGGTTCCCAGCCGTCGAGCGCGGCGAGGATCGATCGCGGCCGTTCGACATTCTCGGCAAAGGGCACCCAATCGCCATTATGCAACTCGCGAATGGGCTGGTGCGCGTTCTGCCGGGCGTCGAAGAAGCGTTTCATCGGCCTGCCTGGTCCTTCATCCATGCGACGAGCGCGGGGTCGGGATGGCCGGCCACGATCTCGGCAAAGCCGGTCTCGCCTTCATCCTGGCCCAGCTTGAAGCAATGGTCGGCCGAAACGACCCGGGCGCGAAAGGCGATGATCCGTTCGAGCATCGCGTGGTAGCGTGGGCCGACCCGATCGGTCGACCAGCTATCCCCCTCCATCTTCGCGGCCAGCCGCTGGATGGCGTCATCCGTTTCCAACTCGACGAAAGCGACTTCGACCGTGAAGCGCAGAACGGCATAGTTCCAGGTCGGTGCCCAGTCGGGCTGGGACAGCAGCGCAGGCGAGACATAGCCCTGCGGGCCGTTGAACAGGATCAGCCCGCGCGGATCGTCGCGGAAATCGGCGACGAGAGGATTGGCGCGCGCGCAATGGCCGAACAAGGCCGCGACCTCGCCGTCCGGACCCGTCTCGGCGATGAGGGGCAGGGGGCTGGCATGCAGGCTGGGCGAGGAAACCCATGCGAGCGGATAATCGGCAATCAGTCGGGCGATGTCGGCGCTGTGCCGGGGTTCAAAGCGTGCGTTCATTGCCGACGATCCTCTTCACCCAGGCAGCCTGATCGTCCAGCGCCCGCGCCGCAAGCGGCGCGATCGACATGGCTTCGAGGAAGCTGTGCGTGGCGCCGGGATAGGTGACAGCCTCAACCGGAACGCCCGCAGCGGCCAGCTTGCGCGCGAACGCGTGATTGCAGTCGGCCAGGACATCGCACTGGGCGATCGCGAGAAAGGCCGGCGGCAAGCCTTCCAACTCTGCGCGAAGCGGCACCGCCAGCGGATCGGCGCGTTGCTCCGGTCGCTTCAGATATGCGTCCCAGAAGGCATCCATCTCTTCGCTCGTCAACGGATAGCGGTGATCGCCGTAGCGGACATAGCTGGGTGTGTGGTCGGGCGAGAAGGCACCATAGTTGAGGAGCATCCCTGCCGGCAGACGGGCGCCGCGATCGCGCCGGAGCAGGCAGGCCGCGACCGAGAGGTTGGCGCCGGCGGAGTCTCCACCGATCAGAACGCGATCGGCATCGAGGTTCAGCGCCTCCGCATTCGTCGCGATCCAGTCGAGTGCGGCGGCGCATTCCTCGAGTGCGACCGGAAACTTGTTCTCGGGCGCCAGGCTGTAATCGATTCCGATTACGGCGATGCCGGCGCGCGCGGCATATTCGCGCATCAGCCGGTCGTGCGTATCGACACTGAAGAGCACCCAGCCGCCGCCATGAATATACATCATCACCGGAAGCGTCGCATCCGCCACCGGCCGGTGAAGCCGCAAGCGAATGCCGCCCATGTCGAGATCGGTACTTTCAGCCATGATCGGGCCAGCGTCCCGCCATGGCTGGCGGACCAGTTCCGCTGTCCGGCGGCGCGCTGCGGGACTTGTATCGCCGGGGGTGCCGTGCAGCGCATAGGCGGCATCGATCGCATCGACGAATCTCCGGATGTCGGCATCCACATCATCGCGTCGATCGATGCTCAAGTCCTTCGACATCTGGCGAAATTCCCTTCCCGCTGCGTGATCATCCGCTGATAGCCGCTCAAGCGGCGGCGCTATCGTTCGTTCGGGCCAATCACCGCACCGGACAGGCCATCGATATCGAGTTCGCTGGCAGGTCTCGTGCACGGCCGATATGATGGCGATAGCGGATGATCGTAGGAAATGGGCCATGCGGCACAGCATTGATGTTCTGACGAATGCGCGCCCGGTAGTGGCGCTGCAGGATGAGTATCCGGCCGGATTCGTGGATCTGATGCATAGCCACGAGCATGTGCAGATCCTCTATGCCTCCACCGGTGTGATGTCCGTTCGGACTCCCGAGGTCAGCTTCGTGATTCCGCCGCAGCGCGCCGTGTGGCTGCCCGCAGGCCTGAAACACGAGGTGGCGTGTCGCGGCCCGGTGTCGTTGCGGACGCTCTACCTTCCGGCAGAGGCTGGCGACATCAGGGCATGCCGTGTGTTCGAGGTGTCGAACCTGCTGAAATCGCTGATCCTGGAAGTCGTCGAGTTTCCGCCGCTCTACGACGTCAACGGGCGCGAGGGCAGGATCATCGACCTCCTCCTCGAGGAGATCGAGCGCATGCCCAATGCGCCCTATCAGGTGACGATGCCGATGGACCCCAGGCTGCTTCGGGTCTGCAACGCGATCCTGGCAGATCCGTCGAGCCCGCGGGACATCGATGACTGGGCGGCACTTGCCGCGATGGGCCGACGTACCTTCACCCGCGTGTTCAAGCAGGAGACGGGCATGGGGCTGGCCGTCTGGCGCCAGCAGGTGCGGCTGATGGAAGCGCTGTCGATGCTCGCCGCGGGAGCGTCGATCACGCAGGTGACCTATGATGTGGGGTATGACAGCCCGAGCGGGTTCGCCGCGATGTTCCGCCGCGCATTCGGGGTCGCGCCCAGCCAATATCTGAAGAACTGACCGAGTGCGGCGGGCCATCTGCCCGAACGCAACGGAATCGCGCCCAGTCGATGGAGCGGGCGCTGAATACGACCATAACCTTCCGCGGCATGCCGGGGGACAGCCCGATCAGGATGACAGGGAGACGGATGTGAACGGAAGGACTTCGGCGACGGCCGGACGAGCGGCGCGGAGAAAGTCGGTCGAAGACATGCGGCGCGACTATGAGGCGGTGGGGATGCACCGATCGCTGGGGCCGCTCCAACTGATCGCGATCGGCATCGGCTGCATCATCGGCGCGGGGGTCTTCGTCATGACCGGGACCGCTGCATCGCATTATGCGGGACCGGCCGTCTCCCTTTCTTTCGTCATCGCCGCTATTGCCTGCGTTCTGGTCTGTCTCTGCTATGCGGAGCTGGCTTCGGTGCTGCCGGTATCCGGCGCGTCCTATTCCTATGCCTATGCCGTTCTGGGAAGGCCGTTCGCCTGGGCGCTCGGCTGGATGCTGATGCTCGAGTTCGGACTGGCGGGCTCAGCGCTGTCGGTCGGTCTATCGGGTTATGTCACAAGCCTGCTCGGCGATTTCGGAATCGGCGTCTCCGATCGCATTGCCACGCCGTGGATTCTGGCGGTGGCCGGGCCCGATGGGGTGAGCTTCTCGGTGAGCGGCGGCATCAATCTGGTCGCGGTCGGACTGCAGATCGCGGCCATGCTCATCGTGATCCGCGGCGTTTCTCAATCCGCGGCGATCAATGCCATGCTGGTCGTGGTCAAGGTCGGCGTTCTCCTCGGCTTTGTCATTGTCGGCGCAAACCATATCGATGCGGCTAACCTCACCCCCTTCATACCGGCCAATGAAGGCGGCTTTCGGTTCGGCATCGAAGGGGTCTTCCGGGCGGCATCGATCCTCTTCTTCTCCTATCTCGGTTTTGAAGCGGTCGCGGCAGCGGCGGCGGAAGCACGCAAGCCCCAACGGGATGTGCCGATCGGTATCATCGGCGCGTTGCTCGCGAGCACGTTGTTGTATGTCGCCGTCGCGCTCACGCTGACCGGCGTCGTTCCATTCCGCGCGCTCGATGTTCCCGATCCGATCGCCGCGGCCGTCAACGTGCTGGGAATGCCGGTCTTCGCCGTGGTCATCAAGGTAGGTGCGATCGCGGGCCTCGCCTCCGTTCTGCTCATCAACACCTATGCGCAATCGAGGATTTGCCACGCGATCGCACGCGATGACCTTCTTCCGTCGCGGCTGGCGCGGCTGCACGATCGCTATCGTACACCGGTTGCGGCGACGATCACGGTCGCGCTGATTTCGGCCGTTGCTGCGGCGGCGCTGCCGATCTCGTTGCTCGCCGATCTCGTCAGCATCGGCACGCTGTGCGTGTTCATGACGGTGGCGGTTGCCGTGGTCGTCCTCCGCAACACCCACCCCGATCTTCCGCGGCCCTTCCGGGTGCCGTTCGGCGGGGTGCGTATCCGCGGGAAATGGATCGGAACCGTGCCGGCCTTGGCCTTTGTCTCCTGCGTGATGATGGGCGCACCCGTCTTCACCGATATCGTCATCAAGGCCGGGAAGGGCGAGTGGGTGCCTGCGGCAATCCTGGCTGGTTATGTTGCGGTAGGGGCCGCGATCTACGCCTTCTATGGGAGAAGGCGGGAGGATGTCCCCGCCTAGCCGACCGATCGCAACAGGATGCCGGTTTCGCTTATGCTCTTCATCGGGTCATCACTTGCGATGATGCGATCATGGGAACGGCCGCCGTTGCGTCAGCAGCCGATTGGCTCTGTGCGCCTGCAATGTAGGTTCCGGCCAACACATTCGTCGCGAAATCGGAGCTCTGGTGGCCAAAATCGTGCTGGCGCTGAGGCCAGAAGGTCTTGGGCGTGGTATGCACTTGAAGGTCGGCGTAAGGCCGGCGTTCCATGGCCGAGGATCGCGTTCTGACTATCTCAGTCGATCATTCGTTTACGCGGCTGACGAGCGTCGGCCAGGTATCCCCCGTCGAGCGGGCTTTGGCAGCCGAAGTGCCGGTCGCGCTGGAGTTCAACGGGATCGGCTACGCGGTGCTGATGGCAACGCCCGCGGAACTGATCGACCTGGTCTATGGTTTCGCGTTGGGCGAGCGCCTGATCGATCAAGGCTCCGACATCCTGGATGTGGATGCACAGGCGGTCCCGGCGGGATGGATCGTCCGGGCCACGCTGGCGCCGCGTGTCGCGGATCGCATTTTCCACCGCGTGCGGCATCGCACCTCCGATAGCGCCTGCGGCCTGTGCGGCGTCGAGAATCTGGAGCAGGCGCTACGGCCACTTCCGCGCGTGCCGTCCTGGACCGGCGAAGCTTCCGTGGTCTTCGTCGCGGCGGCCGCACTGGCCGAGAGGCAGCCGCTTGGCCGCGCTACGCGCGCGGTCCACGGCGCGGCGCGGTGCGCGCCCGATGGCACGATCCTCGAAGTTCGGGAGGATGTCGGTCGTCATAACGCCTTCGACAAGCTTATTGGCGCGATGCTGCGGGCTGGAAAGAGCTGGAACGGCGGTTTCGCGCTGCTCTCCTCGCGCTGCTCCTATGAACTGGTGGAGAAGGCGGCGCTGTCCGGCTGTCCGATGCTGGCGACGATTTCCGCGCCGACTGACCTTGCCGTTCGGCGCGCGCGGGAAGCCGGCCTGGCGCTGCAAGTGGTCGTACGCGCAGATGCGCTGCTGTCGGCGCCATGACCGGAAAAATGCTTGGTGCCGTCATCGCCGGCGGTCGGTCGAGCCGGTTCGGTTCCGACAAGGCGTTCGCGCCGATCGACGGGCGGCCGATGATCGAGCATGTGGCGGCGGCGCTGCGGCCGTGGGTCGATGAACTGGCGATCTGCGGACGGCAATATGGCGAAGAGCTGTTCTTGCCTGACGATCCGAAAATAGACCTGGGGCCGCTCGCCGGGTTCAATGCAGCGTTGCGCTACGCAGCGGCCAACGGATTCGAGGCGGTCATCACAGTGCCTTGCGACACACCGCGGATAAGCCCGGAAATCTTCGCCGCGCTTCGCCGCCATGCCGGGCCCGCGTATCTCTCGGGCTGCCCCGTTATCGGCATCTGGCCCGTCACTCTGGCAGAAGGCTTGAACAGCTTCGTCGTGACCGATCCGCGTCGCTCGGTGCGCAGCTGGGCCCGCCTGGTCGACGCGGTCGAACTGCCGATCACAGCGCCCATCAACATCAACTATGTAACCGATCGCGCATTGCTGGACGACTGACCTGGCATAGTCAGACGCCGCCGAGGCCACCGACAGGATTGACGCCGCCATATCCCGTCCCGCGGACACTGGAGTTGTCGAACGCGGTCGTCGATGCGACAATCGCGGGGTCGCCAGGAGGTACCCCATGTCGTCCAAGACGCCTGAATATCGCGCCTATACCCACCCCGCCGGCGGCTGGGGCGCGGCCGGGGCGACGGCAAAGGTTCTGATGGAGCAGAGCGTCGTGACCAAGGGGTCGCGGGCGCTGCTATCGATGAACCAGCCTGGCGGCTTCAAATGCCCGAGCTGTGCGTTTCCCGATGCCGATTGTCGCAAGACGCTGGAGTTCTGCGAGAACGGCGCCAAGGCGCTGGCGCATGAGGCAACCAAGTTCCGGGTGAGCCGCGACTTTTTCGCGCAGCACAGCGTCACATGGCTCAGCGAACAGTCGGATTACTGGCTGGAGATGCAGGGACGGCTGACCGAGCCGATGCGCTACGATGCGGCGAGCGATCGGTATGTCCCGGTCAGCTGGGACGACGCCTTCGCGCTGATCGGGCGCCATCTGCGCGCGCTCGACAGCCCGCACCAGGCCGAATTCTACACGTCGGGCCGAACGCCGAACGAGGCGGCGTTCCTCTATTCGATCTTCGTGCGCGAGTTCGGGACGAACAATTTCCCGGATTGTTCGAACATGTGCCACGAGCCGACCAGCCGTGGGCTGCCCGCGTCGATCGGCGTCGGCAAGGGCACGGTAGTGATGGCCGATTTCGAGCATACCGAGGCACTGTTCATCATCGGCCAGAACACCGGCACCAATTCGCCGCGGATGATGACCAATTTGGTCGAAGCGCGGAAGCGCGGCGTGCCGATCGTCGTCGTCAATCCGATGCCGGAGCGCGCGCTGATCAAGTTCACCGAGCCGCAGGACGTGGTCCAGATGGCGACGTTCGGATCGACACCGATCGCGAGCGAGTTTGTCCATATCCGGATCGGCGGCGACATCGCGCTGTTCAAGGGCATGATGAAGGTGATCTTCGAACGCGAAGCCGCGGGCGAGGCTGCGATCGACCGCGCGTTCGTCGATGCGCACACCGCCGGCCTCGAGGCGCTGCGCGAGGACATCCTCAAGGCGGAATGGGCCGAACTCGAGCGGGTGTCGGGCATCGACGAGGCGCAGATCCGACGCTGCGCCGAAATCTATATCCGCTCGAACGCGACGATGATCTGCTACGGCATGGGGCTGACCCAGCAACAGCAGGGCTCCAAGCTGCTTCAGCAGCTGTGCAATCTTCTGCTTCTGAAAGGCAATTTCGGCAAACCGGGTGCCGGCATCGCGCCGATCCGCGGCCATTCGAACGTGCAGGGTGACCGTACCGTCGGGATCGATGAGAAGCCCAAGGCGGACTATCTCGATCGCGTTCGCGAGGTGTTCGGTTTCGATCCACCGCGCGAGCACGGACATCACACCGTCGAATCCGTTGCGGCGATGATGGACGGCAGCGCCAAGGTGTTCATCGGCATGGGCGGCAATTTCGTGCGCGCTGTGCCCGACACCGCGCGTGCCTATGAGGCCATGCGCAAGCTCGACCTGACGGTCGGCATCGCAACCAAGCTCAACCGCGGCCATATCGTCCACGGCAAGGAGGCGCTGATCCTGCCCGTGGTCGCCCGCTCGGAACGGGTGGAGACGGCGCTCGGCGAGCAGTTCGTGACGATCGAGGACGCGATGTCCAACGTCACCGCATCGCGCGGGGTGCTGACGCCGGCCAGTCCGGATTGCCGCCCTGAAACCGAAATCGTCTGCCGGATGGCGATGGCGACGCTGCCCGACAGCAAGGTCGACTGGGCACGCTATATCGACGACTATGATGCGATCCGCGACAAGATCGCGGCGGTCTATCCCGATATCTACAGCGACTTTTCGGAACGCATCAAGGACCCGCGCGGCTTCCATCTAGACGTTCCCCCGCGGCGGCTGGTCTGGCCGACGCCGAACGGCAAGGCCAATTTCATCGTTTTCGAAGGGCTGGACATCAACCCGCCAGTGGCGGATCCGGCGATGCTGCGGCTGGCGACAGTGCGCTCCCACGACCAGTTCAATACGACGATCTACAGTTATTCCGATCGTTATCGCGGGGTCTATAACGACCGCATGGTCGTCTTCATGAATGCAGAGGACCGGGCCGATCGCGGGATCGCAGCGGGCGCGAAGGTCACGCTGGAGACGATCAGCGACGATGGCGTGGAGCGCCGCGTGGAGGGTTTGACCGTGCTCGACTATGCGATGTCGCGCGGCGCGGTGGCGGGCTATTATCCCGAGCTCAATCCGCTGCTACCGCTCGATTATTACGACCGGATCAGCGGGACGCCGGCGGCCAAATCGATCCCGGTCAGGATGATCATCGCCTGATACACCGCGCTTGGCTTGGCTGGATCGCCCTAGGACGGATCGACATTCAGCCCTGGCGGCCTGCAAATGGCAGCTTTCCGCGCTTCCGGTGCTCACGTGCCTTGAGCACGCTGCGCTCCGGGTCACGGAAAACTACCATTTTCGGCTCGCCATCTTCTGAATGTCGATCCGTCCCAGGCCTTGGCTCAGTTCCTGAATACGACCGTCTTCCTGCCATTCATCACCACCCGGTGCGCCACATGCCAGCCGACGGCGTGCCCAAGCACATGATTTTCGATCTCTCTCCCCTTGCGGACAAGATCTTCCGGCGAGTCTTCATGGGTCACGACCTCGACCGCCTGATGGATGATCGGCCCCTCGTCCAGTTCCGCGGTAACATAATGCGCCGTGGCGCCGATCATCTTCACCCCGTGGGTATGAGCTTGATGATAGGGCTTTGCGCCCTTGAAGCTGGGCAGGAAGCTGTGATGGATATTGATGCAGCGCCCGGACAGATAGGCAGCGAGATCATCCGATAGAATCTGCATGTAGCGGGCCAGAACCACGAGTTCCGCTCCGCTCTCCTCGACAAGCGCCTTGATACGAGCCTCCTGGCTCACCCGGGTGTCGGGCGTGACGGGCAGATGATGAAAGGGGATGTTCCGGATGTCGCTCGCGGTGAGTGCGGAAACCGGATGGTTCGAGGCAATGCCGACAATCTCGATCGGCATCTCGCCCATCCGGACCTTGTAGAGGAGATAAGCCAGGCAATGGTCAAACCTGGAGACCAGGATCAGGACTTTGACCGGCTGGCCGGTTCGAACCAGTTTCCAGTCCATCGCGAACCTGTCGCCAAGCGTCGCCACGGCGTCGGCAATGACCGATCGCTCGCGATCGCTCTCGAAAACGATGCGAAGGAAGAAGCGGCCCGTTTCGCGATCCTCGAACTGGCGCGACTCCAGGATATTGCCGCCATGCTCGAAGATGATCCCGCTGACATGGTAGACGATCCCCGGACGGTCGGGGCAATTGATGACCAGCGTGTAGGATTGAGCCATTCGAGGGTCTCCGCGGTGTTGCATGCCGCGCAATGGCGCGCGCTTAGTGAACGATCCATTGTCCGTCCATCGCGCGACCATCTGGAGTTTTCCGGGGCCGCCCGATGCGTATCCCTAAGGATACCGACATGGGGCGCATAACGAGCTACGAGTCATAAGAATATAAAGATATCTTTATATCACTGTTGACAGGAGCTTCGCGATCGTGTTGAAACCTCATCGTCGAGGTTCCCCGCCTCAGGCGTGACGGCGGGGCTAAGACGGGAAGCCGGTGGTGCCCCTTGGGCAGAATCCGGCGCTGCCCCCGCAACTGTAAGCGGCGAGTGGCGGTTCCATTTTGTGTCACTGAGGCTCCGCAAGAGGCTCGGGAAGGCCGGAACCACCGCGATGACCCGTGAGCCAGGAGACCTGCCTCCGACGCGATAACGTTCCTCGGACGGGGGTTCCTCCGGTGGATCGCGCTCGAAGCGAAGCCCGCGGCCTGTGCGCCATCCGGGTCTGCCGGTCTTGCGCGTTCCTCTTTCGGCCCTCCCGCCCGCCAATGCAGGTGACCGGCCGATGACCAGATTCAGCTTCCCCCCGATTGCGTGTCGCACCCCGTGCCGATGCGCTGTCCCGCGTCGGCCGATGCGCATCGAACCCCAAATCTAACCCCAGCCCGATCCCGAACCATCAGGATATCCGACCATGACCGACAGCGCCTTCACCTTCACGCTCAAGAGCATCCGGTTCGACGAGGAGTATCGGCCGGCCGACAATACGCGGATCACGACCAACTTCGCCAATCTGGCGCGCGGCGAGAGCCGTCAGGAGAATCTGCGCAACACCCTGCGCATGATCGACAACCGGTTCAATTCGCTGGCGCATTGGGACAATCCCAAGGGCGACCGCTATTCGCTTGAGCTCATGATCGTCACCGCCGAGATGAATGTCGCGGCGAACGGCAATCAGGAAGCGTTCCCGCTGATCGAAATCCTCCAGACCACGATCATCGACAAGAAGACCGGCGAGCGGATCGACGGCATCGTCGGGAACAATTTCTCCTCCTATATCCGCGACTATGATTTCAGCGTGGTGCTGCTTGAGCATAGCAAGGCCCATCCCGATTCCGGCGCTCCGGACGGGTTCGGAGATCTCCACGGCAATCTGTTCAAGCACTTCCTGAAGTCGCAAGCCTATCGCGACACCTTCCGCAAGCCGCCGGTCATCTGCCTCAGCGTTTCGAGCAGCAAGACCTATAACCGCACCGGCAATGAGCACCCGATCCTCGGCCTCGAATATGAGAATGACGAATTCTCGGCGACTGACGACTATTTCGCGAAGATGGGGATGAAGGTCCGCTATTTCATGCCACGCAACAGCGCGGCGCCCTTCGCCTTCTATCATATCGGCGACCTGCTCGGCGACTATACCAACCTCGAGCTGGTCAGCACGATCGCCACGATGGACACGTTCCAGCGCATCTACCGCCCCGAAATCTACAACGCCAATTCGGTGGCCGCGGAACAGTATAAGCCGAGCCTGAAGTACCAGGACTATTCGCTGACCCGCATCGTCTACGACCGCGAAGAGCGCAGCCGGCTGGCGGTCGAGCAGGGCCGGTTCGCGGAGGAGCGGCTCATCAAGCCCTATCGCGCCGCCCTCGAACAATGGTCCGCCGATTTCGCAGCCTGATCCGCCACACTTCAAAGGTCTTCTCGAACATGACAACATTGTTGCCCACCTCGACTGCCGGCAGCCTGCCCAAGCCCTCCTGGCTTGCGCAGCCCGAGACGCTCTGGTCGCCGTGGAAGTTGCAGGGCGAAGAGTTGATCGCCGGCAAGCAGGATGCTCTGCGGCTGGCGCTGGACGATCAGCGGCAGGCGGGGATCAGCATCGTTGGAGACGGCGAACAGACGCGCCAGCATTTCGTCACGACCTTTGTCGAGCATCTAAGCGGTGTTGATTTCGAAAAGCGCGAGACTGTCCGGATCCGCAACCGCTATGACGCCAGCGTCCCAACGGTTGTCGGCGCCGTGTCGCGTCCGAAACCGGTATTCGTCGAGGATGCCAAATATCTGCGCGAACAGACCGATCAGCCGATCAAGTGGACGCTTCCGGGTCCTATGACAATGATCGATACGCTGTACGACGCCCATTATAAGAGCCGCGAGAAGCTGGCCTGGGAATTCGCCAGGATCCTCAATCAGGAGGCCAGGGAGCTGGAAGCGGTCGGCGTCGATATCATCCAGTTCGACGAACCGGCGTTCAACGTGTTCTTCGACGAGGCCAACGACTGGGGGATCGCCACGCTGGAGAAGGCGGCCGAGGGACTCAGGAGCGAGACTGCGGTCCACATCTGCTACGGCTATGGCATCAAGGCCAATACCGACTGGAAGAAGACCCTGGGGTCAGAGTGGCGGCAATATGAGCAGACCTTCCCCAATCTGCAGAAGTCCGCAATCGATATCATCTCGCTGGAATGCCATCATTCCCATGTTCCGATGGACCTCATCGAACTCATTCGGGGCAAGAAGGTGATGATCGGGGCCATCGACGTGGCGACCGACACGATCGAGACGCCGGAGGAAGTGGCCGATACGCTGCGCAAGGCACTTGAGTTCGTGGATGCCGACAAGCTCTATCCGTCGACCAATTGCGGCATGGCGCCGCTTTCGCGCCGTGTCGCACGGGGCAAGCTGAATGCCCTGGGCGCCGGCGCCGAGATCATCCGCCAGGAACTCGCGGCTTAGAGGAACCTCGTCCGGCGATGCCATCAGGGCATCGCCGGACCGGGCACATCCTGGCAAATGTGAATGACACGCTCTGCGCGCGGTCGCCTGTCGAAATCAGGAAATAGTCGATGAATACTCTTCTGCGCCGCCTGCGGCTCGATCCCTATATCATCGCGATCATGGCCATGGTCGCGGTGGCCGCCGTCATCCCCGCAAAGGGGCTCGGCAAGGACGTGCTCGATCACGTGGTGCACGCCGCCATCGCGCTCCTGTTCTTCATCTATGGCGCCCGGATTTCTCCCCAGGCGATCTGGCAGGGGATCACGCATTGGCGGCTGCAGAGCCTGGTCTTTGCCACGACCTTCATTGCCTTCCCCATTATCGGCTTGGGGGTTGTCGCATTGACCGCAGGCTATTTGGACAGCGGCCTGGCCACCGGCCTCATATTCGTCTGCCTGCTGCCCTCTACAGTGCAGTCGTCGATCGCCTTCACCTCGATCGCGCGCGGCAATGTTCCGGCCGCGCTGTGCTGCGCATCAGTATCGAACCTGGCCGGCGTGGTGATCACGCCGTTGCTCGCGATGATGTTTCTGAGCGCCAGCGCCGGAGGCATGTCGTTCGACTCGGTGCGGGACATTGCACTGCAGATTCTCCTGCCCTTTGTGGTCGGCCAATGCGCGCGACCGCTTATCGGCGGCTGGTTGAGCCGCCAGAAGACGCTGACGATGCTCGTCGATCGCGGCTCGATCCTGCTGGTCGTCTACTCGGCGTTCAGCGCAGGCGTCGTCGCGGGGATCTGGAGCAAAGTGACGCCACAGAGCCTGGCGCTGGTCATCGCGCTGGATCTCGTGATCCTGACGATCGTGCTCGCCTTCACGACCGCGGCCAGCCGCCTCCTGCGCTTCCCGGTCGAGGACGAGATCGCAATCGTGTTCTGCGGTTCAAAGAAGAGCATGGCGAGCGGCTTGCCGATGGCGAACATCATCTTCCCGGCAAGCACGGTGGGTCTGATCGTACTCCCGCTCATGCTGTTTCATCAGATGCAGCTGATGGTCTGCGCGGCGCTTGCCCGGCGTTACGGCCTGCGGCCCGAGCAACCCGCTCCGCTGGTCACGGCGCCGGCATGACGCTCACCTGCCAAACCGACAGTTGCGGATAGAAACCCATGCATGTCTTGAAGACCATCAGCGAAGATGCTGAGCTGCGCCGCCTCTTCGGACGGTTTCCGACCGGCGTCACTGCCCTGTGCGCCATGGGTCAGGACGAGCCGATAGGCATGACAGCCAGCGCCTTCGTGGCGATCTCGCTCAACCCTGCATTGGTGTCGGTATGCATCAAACGCGGCTCCGGAACCTGGCGGCAATTGCGGACGCGCGAGCGCGTCGGAATCTCATTCCTTGGCCATGGCCACGCCGTCACCGCGCGCCAGCTGGCGCAGAGGACCGGCGACCGCTTCCTGGGTCTGGACTATGAAGTGACTCCTGACGGCGCGCTTTTCCTGGCAGACGCCACGGCCTGGCTCGAATGCTCGGTCGAGCAGGAAATCGCCGCCGGCGATCACGACATCGTCCTCTTCCGCCTCCATCGAGCAGCGGTCGTCGACGGGGTCATGCCGCTGGTCTTCCACTCCAGCGATTTCCACACGCTTGTGCCCATCGAGCAGCCGCAGCTGGTTTAGCCGCTCGCGGCCTCGTCGCCGTAGAACAGCTTGCCGATCTCGATTTCCGCCCGCCCCTGCGAGACGCGATGGGCATTGCTATCGCGCAGCGAATAGACGCAGCCGCAATATTCCTGCTGGTAGAATTTCTCGCGCTTCGAAATCTCGATCATCCGCGACGCACCGCCGCCCTTGCGCCAGTTGAAGGTCCAGTAGCTCAGGTCCGGATAGTGCGACGCCGCGCGCTCGCCCGAGCCGTTGATCTGGTTCATGTCCTTCCAGCGCGAGATGCCGAGCGACGAGGTGATCACCGGAAAGCCATGTTCGTGCGCATAGAGCGCGGTCCGCTCGAAGCGCATGTCGAAGCACATGGTGCAACGGATACCGCGCTCAGGCTCCCACTCCATCCCTTTGGCGCGCTTGAACCAATTGACGGTATCATAGTCGGCATCGACGAACGGGATGCCGTGCTGCTCGGCAAAGCGGATATTCTCATCCTTGCGAAGGAGATACTCCTCCTTGGGATGGATGTTCGGATTGTAGAAGAAGATCGTGTAGTCGATCCCGCTCGCGGTCATCGCCTCCATCACTTCGCCGGAGCAGGGGGCGCAGCAGCTGTGCAGCAACACCTTCCTATGGCCGTCGGGCGGAGTCAGGATCGGGCGTTCAATATCGGTCATGATCATCCATCTATACCGGGCCGCGAGGACTCCCCAGTTCCCGCGGCCCGATACCACCGCATGCGGTGGCAGGTTCAGGTCTGGGGCATGCCCTGCGGCACGATGGTCTTGACGACGGAGGCGTCGAGTTCCTCGAAATCGTGCAGGCCGATCGTGTCGTACAGCTCCTGCCGGGTCTGCATCCGGTCGATCATCTTGTGGGTGCCGCCATTGGCCTTGATCGAGGCGTAGAGTTCGGCCTGCGCCTTGTTGGCGACACGCAGCGACGAGACGGGCCAGATCACCAGCTTGTAGCCCATCTCCTCGAATTCCTTCGCGGTGTAGAAGGGCGTCCTGCCGAATTCGGTCATGTTGGCGAGCAACGGCACGCCGGGCATGGCGTGCGCGAATTTCTCGAACATCTCGCGCGTGTTGAGCGCCTCGGGGAAGATCGCGTCGGCGCCGGCATCGACATACATCTTGGCACGCTCAACCGCGGCGTCGAAGCCCTCGACGCCCGCGGCGTCAGTGCGCGCCATGATGACGATATCGCGGCTCGCCTTCTTCGCTGCCGCGACCTTGGCCGCCATATCGATTGCCGGGACGAGGTTCTTGCCGTTCAGGTGCCCGCATTTCTTGGGCAGGATCTGGTCCTCCAGATGCACCGCGCCCGCACCCGCGTCCTCGAAGGTGCGGACCATATGCATGACGTTGAGTGCCTCGCCATAGCCGGTGTCGCCGTCGACCAGCAGCGGCAGTGCCGTCGCGCGGACGATCTGGCGAATGAAGAAGGCGACTTCGTCCACGGTGATGATGCCGAGATCGGGGAGGCCCATGCTGGCGGTCATCGCCGCGCCGGAGAGATAGAGTCCGTCAAACCCGGCCTGCTTGGCCTGGATCGCCGCCTGCCCGTTATGCGCGCCGGGCAGCTGGTAGATGCCCGGCCGCGCAAGCGCGGCGCGGAAGCGCTTGCCCGCAGATTCGGTGGGAAGATCGTCGGCTACGAGATACGGCAAAATCAATACTCCTTCAGGCGACCAGCGCAGCGCTGCGTTCGGCGAGCGGCACCCATTTCAGATCTTCAGGGCCGATATAGTTGGCCGAGGGGCGGATGATCTTGTTGTCCTCGCGCTGCTCGATCGCGTGCGCGGCCCATCCGCTGGTGCGCGAGATGACGAAGAGCGGCGTGAACATCGCGGTCGGCACGCCCATCAGATGGTAGCTGACGGCCGAGAACCAGTCGAGATTGGGGAACATCTTCTTGGCGTCCATCATCACCGCCTCGATCCGCTCGGCGATGGCATATTGGGTCATCGACCCCGCATCCTCGGCCAACGACCTGGCGACCCGCTTGATCACCACGTTGCGCGGATCGGCGATCGTATAGACCGGGTGACCAAAGCCGATGATGACTTCCTTTGCTTCCATCCGGCGGCGGATATCGGCCTCGGCCTCGTCGGGGTTCTGGTATCGCTTCTGGATCTCGAACGCGACTTCGTTGGCGCCGCCATGCTTGGCCCCTCGCAACGCGCCGATCGCACCGGTGACCGACGAGTACATGTCC
>CAYOXO010000007.1:0-63894 GCA_964407945.1 uncultured Stakelama sp. | reverse complement strand
CACCCCCACCCGGCCACCCTGCGCCAGTGTCCTATGGGTGGCCGGGTGGGGGTGCGGGCCGGCACCGCCTCCAAACCAAGTTCAGAACATCGGCTGGTCGGGATCGCCATCCGCTACGGGTGTGTGGATGCCGCATTCGGTCTTGTCCCAGCCGGCCCAGCGGCCCGAGCGGGCGTCCTCGCCCGGCTTCACCTTGCTGGTGCAGGGCGCGCAGCCGATGGAGAGATAGCCCTCGGCCACCAGCGGGTGGGCCGGGAGATCATGCTCAACGAAATAGGCGTCGAGATCGGCCTTGGTCCAATCGGCGAGCGGGTTGATCTTGAGCTTGCCTGCCGCGTCCACCTCGAACCGGGGGAGGGCGTTGCGGGTCGAGGCCTGGAACGCCTTGCGCCCGGTGAGGCTGGCGTCGAAGCCGGCCATTGCCTTCTCCAGCGGGATCACCTTGCGGATCTCGCAGCAGCCATCGGGATCGTAGGACCAGCGCAGGCCGGTTTCGTCCTTCTTGGCGATCGTCTCCGCATCGGGCGTTACGATGCGCAAATTGGTGAGGCCGAGCTTCGCGGCGAGCTGGTCGCGATAGGCGAGCGTCTCGGGGAAATGCTTGCCGGTATCGAGGAAGATCACTGGCACCGACGGATCGACCGAGGCGACGAGGTGCAGCAGCACCGCCGATTCCGCGCCGAAGGAGGAGACGATGGCGACATCGCCCGCCATCTGCTCGGCGAGGACGGTGCGCAGCATCTCGACCGTGGGCACGCCGCGGAACAGGTTGTTGAGGCGCAGCGCATCGCGCTCCGTAAAGGCCGGAGCCGTGTCGATACGGTCGATCTTGCGGGCCACTGCGCTAGCCATGCCGCCGTTTCCAGACGGGGACGGCGGGGTCGGCCGCGGCCTGATAGACATGGTCGTAGCGCGCCAGCGACGCGGCGAGCACGGCTTCGTCCACCGGCGCCTCGGGCGCGAAGCTGTCGAAGCCGCAGCGGCGCATCAGCGGGATCTGGTCGACCAGCACATCGCCCTGCGCGCGCAGTTCGCCGGTATAGCCCGCCTCACGCAGGATGCGCGCCGAGCTGTAGCCGCGGCCGTCGCGGAACTTGGGGAAGCTGACCTCGACCAGCGAGATGCGATCGAGATGCGGAAGGAGCGCGCGCGCGTCCTCACCGCTTTCGATGCGGACCGCGGTAGCGTTGGACTGGCCGAGGAAGGAGTCGAGCGTCACCGCAGGCTCGTCATGCGCGTCGTCGTCGCGGAAGCGCAGATGCGAATCAGCCATAAATGGCCTCCTTGAACGGGGCCATGCCGATACGGCGATAGGTGTCGACGAAGCGCTCGCCGGCTTCGCGCCGGGCGAGATAGACGTCGGTCGCCTTCTCGACCGCGTCGACGATGCCGTCCTCGCTGAAGCCGGGGCCGGTGATCTGGCCGAGCGACACATCCTCCGCGCCCGAGCCGCCGAGCGAGAGCTGATAGTTCTCGACGCCCTTACGGTCGACGCCGAGGATGCCGATGTGCCCGGCATGGTGGTGGCCGCAGGCGTTGATGCAGCCGCTGATCTTGAGCTTGAGTTCACCCAGTTCGCGCTGGCGGCCGAGATCGGCGAAGCGCGTCGCGATCTTCTGGGCCACCGGGATCGAGCGCGCATTGGCGAGGCTGCAGTAATCGAGGCCGGGGCAGGCGATGATGTCGGTAATGAGGTCAAGATTGGCCTCAGCCAGGCCTGCGTCGCGCAGCTGTTGCCAGACCGTGTAGAGGTCGGCCTTCTTCACATGCGGCAGCACGATGTTCTGCGCGTGGGTCACGCGCAGCTCGTCGAAGCTGTGCGCCTCGGCAAGGTCGGCCATCAGGTCGATCTGCGCGGAGGTGGCGTCGCCGGGGATGCCGCCGGTGGGCTTGAGGCTGATGTTGACGATCGCATAGCCCGGCACCTTGTGCGCGGCGACATTCTGGTCGAGCCAAACGGCGAAGTCGGGGTCGCTGCGGTCGATATCGTCCGACAGGCCGCTCTCGAACGCCGGATCGGCGAAATGCGCCGCGATGCGCTGGAATTCGGCATAGGGCGGGTCGATGCCGAGCTTCTTGACCTCGGCAAACTCGGCTTCGACTTCCTCGCGGTATTTGTCGGCGCCGATCTCGTGGACGAGGATCTTGATCCGCGCCTTGTACATGTTGTCGCGGCGGCCGTAGCGATTGTAGACGCGCAGGCAGGCTTCCATGTAGCTGACGAAATCGTCGAACGGCACGAAGTCCTTGATCAGCGGCGCGATCATCGGGGTGCGGCCCATGCCGCCGCCGACATAGACGGCGACGCCATGGACGCCGTCGCGCTCGACGATCTGCAGGCCGATATCGTGGAGACGCATCGCGGCGCGATCTTCGTCCGCGGCGATCACCGCAATCTTGAACTTGCGCGGCAAATAGCTGAATTCGGGGTGGAAGGTGCTCCACTGGCGCAGCAATTCGGCCCAGGGGCGCGGATCGGTCAGCTCGTCCGCGGCGGCGCCGGCATATTGATCCGACGAGATGTTGCGGATGCAGTTGCCGCTGGTCTGGATGGCATGCATCTCGACCGTCGCGAGCTCGGCGAGGATGTCCGGCGCGTCCTCGAGCTTGATCCAGTTATACTGGATGTTCTGGCGCGTGGTGAAATGGCCGTAATCGCGGTCATATTTGCGCGCGATGTGCGCGAGCATGCGCATCTGGCGGCTGTCGAGCGTGCCATAGGGCACCGCGACGCGCAGCATATAGGCGTGGAGCTGGAGATAGAGGCCGTTCATCAGCCGGAGCGGCTTGAACTGGTCTTCGGTGATCTGGCCGGCGAGGCGGCGGTTCACCTGATCGCGGAATTCCTCGACCCGGCTGGCCACGATCGAGTGGTCATATTCGTCGTATTTGTACATTTCAGATCACCCAGCTGCCGGCGTTCGGGTCGGCGGGTTTGAGCGTCAGGTCCGGGCGCACGGTCGGGCCGAGCGCACGGATGCGGTCCTTGATATGCGCGGGGCGTGGGCCCTCGGGCGTTTCCGTCGCGTCGATCACATAGGGGCCGTTGACGCGGCGCGCGCCTTCCTCGGCATGGGCGATCGCCTCGCCCTGATCGCCAACGTCCGCGGCGTCCTCGACATGGCGCGACCAGCCCGAGCCGGTCCACCAGGTGACGTCGCCCGTGGGCAGGTCGTTTCCGGTCAGCAGTTTCACAAGTCGAATCCGTGCATGAGTTCGGCCTTCTTCGCCCAGCCGGCGAGCTTGTCCTACGCGTCGGAGAGCGCGACGACTTCGCCGACGACGATGATCGCGGGGCTCTGAACCTTCTCGCGCTCGACCATGGGGCCGAGATCGGCGAGCAGGGTGCGCATTGCGCGGCTGCCGTCGAGTGTGGCGCGTTCGAGAACGGCGACGGGCATGTCGGGAGCGACGCCGTCGCGCATCAGCTTTTCGGCGATGTCGGGGCAGGTCGCGACACCCATGTAGATCACCAGCGTGCGGCCCTTGCCGGCGAGGCCCGACCAGTCCTGATCGGTCAGCCCCTTGCACTGGCCGGCGACGAAGGTGACCGCGCTCGACCAGTCGCGATGGGTGAGCGGGAGCATCGCCTCGGCCGCGCCGCCCAGCGCCGCGCTGACACCCGGGATCACCTCGACGGGGAGACCGGCGGCGCGCACCGCCTCGACCTCTTCGCCGCCGCGGCCGAAGATGAAGGGATCGCCGCCCTTGAGGCGCACCACGATCGCGCCGGTCTTTACATGGGCGATGATCAGCGCGTTGATGCCGTCCTGCGGCACGGTGTGCTTGGAGCGGCGCTTGGCGACGGAAATGCGGTGCGCTTGCGGCGCGAGGTCGAGCACGCGCGGATCGACGAGGCCGTCATGGACGAGCACGTCGGCCGCTTTCAGCGCCTCGACGGCGCGCACGGTCAGCAGGCCGGGGTCGCCCGGGCCGGCGCCGACCAGAATCACGCGGCCACGCGCGGAAGGATCGAGCAGGGAAGCCATGGATGGCAGATGGTCCCAGCTGCCGTTTGCGGCAACCGATGGTTGCTTGGGGGAAGCCTAGGGAATCTTTGGGATCGGTTTCGGACTGCCGTCAGGCAGCAAGTTCGCGGGCGCGCTGGGTCAGGCGCATCGCTTCGTCGATCAGCTCGCCGGCGAACGCCAGATCCTTTTGCGCGACGGCGAGCGTCAGGCAGTTGGCCGCCTCACGGTGAAGGCGCCGCGCGCGGGCGAAGCGGGAGGAGGCGTCGGGCAGGAAGGTCACGCCGCACACAATCCCTGTGCGGCGCGGGGGTTCCGCAGTTCGTCGCAAGCATGCGGATCAGCGGGACGCGCGGTTGTTTCGCTTGTCGATGAACATCTCGGCATCGGCGAGCTGGAGCAAGGTGGCGCTGGGGCGGGGATCGCTGCCCTCGACCGTGACGGCGCCGAGGCTGCACCGGACCGGCCAGTCGGGGGCGATTTCGATTTCACCCAGCGTGGCGCGCAGCCGGTGGAGAAATGCCGGCAGATCGGTGGGGGCAATCGTGGGGAGGAGCAGCACGAACTCGTCCCCGCCGATCCGCGCGATGCGGTCGCCCGGCGCCGCAACCGCGTTCAGGGCCCGCGCGACCTCGACCAGGCAGGCGTCGCCGCGCGCGTGACCGAGTTCGTCGTTGATCTGCTTGAACGAATCGAGGTCGAGATAGACGAGGGTGAAGGGGGTTTCCGACCCACGCGCCTGTGCACGCGTCCGTTCGAGTCGCTCGTCGAAGCCGCGGCGATTGAGCAGTCCGGTGAGCGGATCGCGAGTCGCCTCGTGCCGGGCGCGGCGGATTTCGGTGATGTCCTCGATCATCGAGATGAAATAGGCGGGCTCATCCAACGCGTCGCGGATCAGCGCGACGGTGAGCGCGACCCAGACGATCCCGCCATCGGCGCGGATATAGCGTTTTTCGATGCGGTAGGTCGATGCTGCGCCCGACAGCAGGCGCATGACCTGTGCCAGATCGGATTCGAGATCGTCGGGATGCGTGATGTGCTGAAAGCCGTCCGCGAGCAGCGCTTCGCGCGAATGGCCGGTGATCGCCGCGAACCGCGCATTGACGTCGATGAAGCTGCCGTCGGGCGCGACATGCGCGATCCCGACCGGTGCGTGGTGGAAGCTGGCTTCGAAGCGATCGTGCGCCGCGGCGGCGGCCGGAGGGGAATGCGGTGAGGACGCGGGGATGGCGGACTGGAACATCCCCGTCGCGTAGGGCGCGACTGGTTAAGGCGGGATTGAGGCTGGCGCGGCTGCCGGACGTCTAAGCGTCGCGGAAGCCGACCCCGATCGAAACGCGGGCCTGATCCGCCTCCGACGACACCACCGGATAGGCGCAATAATCGGCGGCATAGAAGGCGCTGGGCCGATGGTTGCCCGACCAGCCGATGCCGCCGAACGGGGCAGCCGAGCTGGCGCCGTTGGTCGGCCGGTTCCAGTTGACGATGCCGGCGCGTATATTGGCCCAGAACTGGTCGTAGAGCTTGGGATCCTGGCTCACCAGCGACGCGGACAGGCCGTAGCGGGTGTTGTTCGCCTCGGCGATCGCTTCCTCGAACGTCTTGGCCCGGATCACCTGAAGAATCGGGCCGAACAGCTCGACATCGGCCTTTTCCTTCGCGTCGGTCATGTCGATCATCGCCGGCGTCACGAAAGGCCGGCCATCGACCGGGCGCTCCATATGGCGCAGCGGGCGACCGCCCATGAAGGAGAGTTCGAGGAAACTTTCGGTGAGCAGGTCGGCGGTGTCGTTGTCGATCACCGGGCCCATGAAAGGCGCCGGATCGGCATGGGGCTCACCGACGATGAGCCGGCCGATGAGCTTGTTCACCTCCTCGAGCAGCGGATCGTAGAGCTTCTCGTCCACGATCAGGCGGCGCGCGGCGGTGCAGCGCTGACCGGCAGAAGTGAAGGCCGACTGGATGACGAGGACGGCAGCCGAATAGATGTCGGGCGTCGACCACACGAGGATCGGGTTGTTGCCGCCCATTTCGAGCGCGAGGATCTTCTCGGGTTTCGACGCAAAGGCGCGGTTGAGCGCGATGCCGGTGCGTGCCGAGCCGGTGAACAGCAGCCCGTCGATCCCGTCATGCCCGGCGAGCGCCTTGCCCTCGTCCGGACCGCCGATGAGCAGGCGGATACAGCCTTCGGGAATACCCGCGGCGTGATAGCAATCGACCAGGAACGCACCCGTTGCCGGGGTTTTTTCCGACGGTTTGAACACCACCGCATTGCCCGCGAGCAGGGCCGGGACGATGTGGCCATTGGGCAAATGCGCGGGGAAGTTATACGGGCCGAGCACCGCGAGCACGCCGTGCGGCTTGTGCCGCAGCGCGAGGCGGGTGTTCATCGGAGCGTCGATCCGGCGCTGTCCGGTCCGCTCCGAAAAGGCGGTGACCGAGATGTCGACCTTGGCGATCACCGTTTCGACCTCGGTCCGCGCTTCCCACAGCGGCTTGCCGGTCTCGCGCGCGATCAGGTCGGCGAAGGCGTCGGATTTCTGCCGGACGACATTGGCGAAGCGGCGCAGCGCCTCGATCCTGTAGGCGAGCGGACGCGCGGCCCAATCGGCCCAGCTTGCACGCGCCATCGCGACCTCGGCGTCGGCGTCGCCAATCTGTCTGCGCCACAATACCGCGCCGGTTGCGGGCTCGGTCGAAATGATTTCGGATCCGGACATTCGTTCTTTCTTCGGATTGGACCCCAAGGATGGAGCCGCTCTAGCATCAAGTGACGGGAGGATTCCACCTTAGCGATATGGGTTTCTGCCGAGCGCTTCGCCCATGCGGCGGATCGCCGCGACCTTGGTGTGGAATGGTGCCCAGTCATCGCCGCGATCAATGGCGGACCAGATCGCTTCGACCTCGTCGATCAGCATCGAACACGGTTCGGCGTCGTTGAAATAGGGATGGTTGCGGCCATCGGGGAGGGGGGCGTAGCCCGCGAGCGCGGCGCGGACCTTGTCCCATTCCGGGCCGTAGCCGACAGGAAGCGCGCCGCCGAACGCGTCGAAGAAGAAACGGTCGATCGGCCATTGGGTCGCGATCAGCGCGTCATCGATCGCGTCCTTGAGCGCCCAGTCGCGTGTCTCATCGGTCTGGCCGGGAGCAAGTCCGAGGCGGCGCAGCAATGGAGCGGCATAATGGTGGCGGTAGCGCGGCTCGAACCGCTCCAGCCGCTCGATCAGCGGCGGCGCTTCGCTGATCAGCCGCAGCGAGACGGCGAGCTGCGCCGCGTTCCACAGGATCGCGTCGGGCTGGCGACCAAAGGCGTAGAGGCCGCTATGGTCGAAATAGGCGGCGGTGAAGCCGGGGTCGAACACAGGAGCGAAGCGCCACGGGCCATAGTCGAAGCTTTCGCCCATGACGTTGATATTGTCGGTGTTGAGCACGCCATGGACGAAACCCGCGACCATGTAGCTGGCGGCGAGCGCCGCGATGCGATCCACCGCCAGCTCGAAGAACTGCGCGACCGGGTCGTCGGCGGGTTCGACGCCGAACATCTCGGTCAGGCAATAATCGACCAGTCGCCGCATGTTTTCCGCATCGCTGAGATAGGCGAGGCGCTGGAAGGTGCCGATGCGGATATGGCCGAGGCTCAGGCGCACCAGCACCGCGGAGCGGGTGGGGGAGGGTTCGTCGTTGCGCTGAAGATCCTCGCCGGTCTCGATCAGCGAGAAGCTGCGCGAGGTCTTGACGCCGAGCGCCTCGAGCATCTCGGTCGCCAGTACTTCGCGCACCCCGCCCTTGAGGGTCAGGCGGCCGTCGCCGAAGCGGCTCCACGGGGTCTGGCCGGAGCCCTTTGTTCCCAGCTCGAGCAGCGCGCCATCGGAGCGGCGCATCTGGGCGAAGGTGAAGCCGCGGCCGTCGCCCAGCTCGGGATTATAGCTGCGGAACTGGTGGCCGTGATAGCGCAGCGCCAGCGGCTGCGGGAGGTTGCCGGGCAAGGGTTCGAAGCGGCCGAAATGCGCGAGCCATTGGTCGTCGTTCAGGCCGTCCAGCCCGATTTCGGCGGCGGCGCGATCGTTGCGGAAACGCAGGATGGTCTGGGGGAAGTCCGCCGCGGCGACCGCGTCGTAATAGGCGTCGCCCAGTTTGAGGATTGCAGGATCGGCGACGTAGCTCGGCGCTTGCGGGAAATCGGCCATGCGGCGATATGGGGGCCGATGGCGACTGCGCGCAACCTTGCTCCCTATACCGACGGCTATTGGTGGTCGGGCGATGGCCTGAGGCTTCATTATCGCGACTATCCCGGGCCGGCGGGCAAGCCGCCCTTGCTGTGCATTCCCGGCCTGACGCGCAATGCACGCGACTATGAGGCGCTGGCGGCGCGGCTGGCCGGGCAATGGCGGGTGATCGCGGTCGACCTGCGCGGGCGGGGTGAGAGCGCCTATGCCAAGGATCCGATGAGCTATGTGCCGCTCACCTATCTTCAGGACATCGAGGCGCTGATCGTCGAGCTGAAGCTCGACCGGTTCGTTGCGGTGGGCACGTCGCTCGGCGGCATCCTGACGATGCTGATGGCATCCACCCACCCGGAGCGGATCGCAGGCGCGGTGCTCAACGATGTCGGGCCGGAGATCGACCCCGCCGGCCTCGGCCGTATCCGCGGCTATGTCGGCAAGGCCAATTGGCACCCGACCTGGATGCACGCCGCGCGCGCGCTCGCCGAGGCGAATGGCGACGTCCATCCGGGCTATGGCATCGAGGAGTGGCTGGCGATGGCCAAGCGCCTCTACCGCCTGACGAGCGCCGGGCGCATCGTGCTCGATTACGACATGAAGATCGCCGAGCCGTTCCGCGTGCCCGGAAACGAGGCCGGGCCGGATATGTGGCGTGCATTCGACGGCCTCGAGGACAAGCCGTTGCTCGTGGTGCGCGGCGCGAACTCAGACATCCTCTCGACAGCGACCGCCGAGGCGATGCGCGCACGGGTGAAGGACTGCGATCTGGTGATCGTGCCCGATACCGGCCACGCCCCGACGCTCGACGAGCCAGAGGCGGTTGCCGGGGTCGAGCGGCTGCTGGCGCGGGTGGCCTGAACGGGCGGGGCGCGAACCCCCGCCCGTCCGGTGTCAGTCGCCGAGCGTGGCGCGGCGCTTCAATTCCGCCTCGGTCGGTTCGGGCAGCTCGAACGACCCGATCTCGACATCGCCCGCGCGGCGATAGCTGGCGATGATGACGCCGCTGGGCGCGACCTGCGAGTCGATCATCTCGAAGCTGGCAGGGATTGTGCCGGTGCCGAACAGGCGTTTGCCCTTGCCGAGCGTCACCGGGAAGATGAACAGCCGCAGTTCGTCGATCAGATCGGCCGCCCATAGGGTCTGGAGCAGGTCGCTTGATCCCTGCGTCAGCAGATCGGGGCCGTCACCCTGTTTGAGGGTGCGCAAGGCGTCGACGACATTGCCCTGAAGCTGTTCGCTATTCTCCCAGTCGAGTTCGAGCGGCGAGCGGCTGGCGACATATTTGGTGATGCGCCGGAACAGCCGGGCGACCTTGGCGTGATCCTCGGCATAGCCCTCTTGGCCCGGCTCGGTCGGGATGTACGGCCAGTGCGCGGCGAAGATGTCATAGGTCTTGCGGCCGAGCAGCAAATCGACCGGGTTCACGAACATCGCGTCGATCGCGCGCCACAGGACATCGTCCCGCCCCCAGTAATTGGCGGTCCAGCCACCGAATTCGAAGCCGCCGGTGGGGTCTTCCTCAGGCCCGCCGGGCGCCTGCATCACACCGTCGAGGCTGACAAAGGCGGTTGCGTTGATCTTGCGCATGAGATGTCTCCTTCATTCGCCAACGCGGGATCGCGCTGTCCTTCTTCCGACGAGCGAGCGGCGGCGGAATCGACAGTGGGGGCAGAATTTTTTCGCAAGGCGCGGGATTGGGCGCTAAGCGGTACGCCCCATATGGCTCTCAACATTCTCCATCTTCATTCGAGCTTCGACCTGGGCGGCAAGGAAGCGCGCGCGGTCCGGCTGATGAACGCGTTCGGCGACAAGGCGAAGCACGTGATCGTTTCGGGCGTGGATGGCGCCTATGGCGCGCGCGACGCGATTGCGAAGGGCATCCGCTACGAGATCGCGCAGAACCCGCCGCCGCTGACGGGCAAGCCGTCGGTGGCGCGTTATGAGGCGATCGCGAAGTACATGGCGCGGTTCGACCTGGTGCTGACCTATAATTGGGGGGCAATCGACGGGGTGATGGCGAAGCGCGTCTTTGCCAAGAACATGCCGCCGGTGATCCATCACGAGGACGGGTTCAACGCCGACGAGGCCGCGCGGCTCAATCCCGTGCGCAACATGTATCGCCGGATCGCGCTGGGCGCGGCGGATGCGCTGGTGGTGCCCTCTCATTTGCTCGAGCGGGTGGCGCAGAAGGCGTGGAAACAGCCTGCGGCGCGCGTTCACCGCATCTCCAACGGCATCGACGTGGCGGCCTATGCGCGCAAGCCGGATGCGCGGGCGATTCCCGGCTTCAAGCGATTGCCGGGTCATATCGTGGTCGGGACGGTGGCGGGGCTGCGCGAGGTCAAAGACCTGCCGATGCTGGTCCGCGCGATGGGCGGGATGAAGAGCCGCGCGCAGCTGGTGATCGTCGGCGAGGGGCCGGAGCGCGAGGCGATCCAGGACGCGATCGACAATATGGGGCTCGAGAAGACGGTGTTGCTGGCTGGCTTCATCCCCGAACCGCATCGCTACATGGGCCTGTTCGACATCTTTGCGCTGTCGTCGAAGAGCGAGCAGCAGCCGATCGCGGTGATGGAGGCGATGGCGGCGGGGCTTCCGGTGGTGTCGCCCCCGGTCGGCGATGTCGCGCAGATGATCGCGCCGGAGAATCTGAAGATGCTTTCGGAGGACTGGAGCCCGGTCCAGTTGCGCGACCGGATCGAGATCCTGGCGGCGCATGCCGATTATCGCGGGCAGATCGGCAAGGCGAACCAGGCGCGTGCCCAGGCGTTGTTCGACGAGAAGGCGATGATCGCCGCCTATGCCGCACTCTATTCGGAAGCGGTCGGGCATCCGGGCGCGCTGGGTTGAGGTTCCGGCACATGCGGGCGCCGCGCACAGGATCGTGGCGCCGGAATGGCCGGATAGCGGCGTTGGCCTGATTCCCCTCGCTAAGCGGGGCTATCGCGGCTAAAGTCGCGCGAATTTTTTCGGAGGGTGTCGTTGTTCAAGGGTTTGAAGCCGATCATCTACAATGGTCAGGAAGTCTGGCCTCTGGTGGAGGGCGGCAAGGGGGTTGCGGCGACCAATCATGCTTCGGCGGGGGCCTGGGCAGCGGCGGGCGGAATCGGCACGGTGAGTGCGGTCAACGCCGACAGCTATGACGCCGAGGGCAAGATCATCCCGCAGGTCTATAATGCGCTGACCCGCCGCGAGCGGCACGAGGAGCTGATCGCCTACGCCATCGAAGGCGCGGTGCAGCAGGTCAAGAAGGCGTTCGAGATCGCGGGCGGCAAGGGCGCGATCAACATCAACGTGCTGTGGGAAATGGGCGGTGCGCAGCGCGTGCTGCACGGCGTGCTCGAGCGGACGCGCGGCATGGTCGCGGGCGTCACCTGCGGCGCCGGCATGCCCTACAAGCTCAGCGAGATCGCGGCGTCCTATGGCGTGAGCTATCTGCCGATCGTGTCGTCGGGCCGCGCCTTCCGCGCGCTGTGGAAGCGCGCCTATTCCAAGGCGAGCGAATGGCTGGCGGCGGTGGTCTATGAGGATCCGTGGCTCGCGGGCGGTCATAACGGCCTGTCCAATGCCGAGGATCCGCGTGCGCCGCAGGATCCCTATCCGCGCGTCAAGGAATTGCGCGCGGTGATGCGCGAGGGCGGCATTTCGGACGACGTGCCGATCGTGATGGCAGGCGGCGTCTGGTATCTGCGCGACTGGAACGACTGGATCGACAATCCCGAGCTGGGCACGATCGCCTTCCAGTTCGGCACGCGACCGCTGCTGACGCAGGAATCGCCGATTCCCGAAGGGTGGAAGACGAAACTGATGGAGATCGAGGAGGGCGACGTGCTCCTCCATCGCTTCTCGCCCACCGGTTTCTATTCCTCGGCGGTGCGCAACCCGTTTCTGCGCAACCTCGAGGCGCGATCGGAGCGCCAGATCCCCTATTCGACCGAGGAAGCGGGCGATCACACCTTCCAGCTCGACGTGGGCGTGAAGGGCAAGAATTTCTGGGTGACGCGCAACGACCTGCTGCGCGCACGCGAATGGGTCGGCCTCGGCTTCACCGATGGGCTGAAGACTCCCGACAACACGCTGATCTTCGTCGATAGCGCCGAGAAGCAGGATATCCGCAAGGACCAGGCCGACTGCATGGGCTGCCTCAGCCAGTGCAGCTTCTCGTCCTGGGCGGACACCGAGACCAACTCGACCGGGCGCCTGGTCGATCCGCGCAGCTTCTGCATCCAGAAGACGCTGCAGGACATCGCGCATGGCGGCGACACCGACCAGAACCTGATGTTCGCAGGGCATGCCGCGTACAACTTCAAGCGCGACCCCTTTTATTCCAACGGGTTCGTGCCGACGGTGAAGCAGCTGGTCGATCGCATCCTGACCGGGGACTGATCGCTTTGAACGTAACCCGCCGTGTGGTGCTCGCCGGGGTGGCGTGCGGCGCGGCGGGTTTCGCTTTGCCGGTGTTGGCAGCGCCGGGCAGCGCGGGAGCGTTGATCGCCGCGGCGCGGCGGCAGGTCGGCGTGACGCTGCACTATGACCCTGCCTATTCGCGCATCCCCTTTCCCAATGGCGACGTGCCGCGGGCGAAGGGCGTGTGCACCGATGTGCTGATCCGCGCCTATCGCGATGCCCTGTCGCTCGACCTGCAGGCGCTGCTCAACGCCGACATGCGTGCGCATTTCAGCAGGTATCCGCGCAATTGGGGACTGCGCGGGCCGGACCGCAACATCGATCATCGCCGCGTGCCCAATCTCGCCACCTATTTCCGCCGTCGTGGCGCCGCGCTGCCGGTTCCCGCCGCGGCGAGCGAGTGGCGGCCGGGCGACATCTTCACCAGCCTGATCGGCGGGCGCCTGCCGCATACCGGCATCGTTTCCGACCGGCGCGGGCCGAACGGATGGCTGGTGATCCACAATATCGGTGGCGGCACGCGCGAGGAGGATGCGCTGGCCGCGCATCCGCTGACCGGGCGCTTCCGCTGGGGCCTGGCCTAAACAAGGGGGCCTGAGCACGGCTTGCCGCGGGCCAAGCGAGACTAGGTTGGATCGCATGCGCCGCGCGGCTAGCTCTAAGGGCATGAAGAAGGGCCTTATCATCCGCCATGTCCCGTTCGAGGGGATCGCCGGGTTCCGTCAGCCGGTGGAGGAGGCGGGCTATGAGCTCGACCGGATCGACGTCACCGATCCGGAATTCGCGCGGGTCAATTTCAACACACCAGACCTGCTGATCCTGATGGGCGGGCCGATGGGCGTGTACGAGCGCGACGCGCATCCATGGATCGATTGCGAGATCGACCGGCTGGCGAGCCGCATCTCGCTGGGCTTGCCGACGATCGGGGTGTGCCTGGGCGCGCAGATGATCGCGGCGGCGATGGAGGCGAAGGTCTATTCTGGGCCGGTCAAGGAGGTGGGGTTCGCGCCGGTGGCGTTGAGCGCGGCGGGAGCGGACTCGCCGCTCCGGCATGTCGAGGGCGTGCCGGTGCTGCACTGGCACGGCGATACCTTCCCGCTTCCCGAGGGGGTTGAACTGCTCGCATCGACCGATGCCTATCACCATCAGGCATTCCGCCGCGGGCCGGAGGTGCTGGCGCTGCAATTCCATGCCGAGATGGGCGAGGATCCGCGCTTCGAGGAATGGCTTGTCGGTGCCGACGACTATGTCGGGCAGGCCGGACTGACGCCCGATCTGCTGCGCGGGCAGCATGACCGTCACGGGCCGGAAGCGGTCGCGGCGGGGCGAGCGATGGTCGCGGAGTGGCTGAAGGGCCTCTAGCCCAGCTGGCGCTTGATCGCGGCGTCGGTCTTCTTGCCATAGGGCGGCTTGAGGCCCCCAAGCCCGGCGACGTCGAGCCGCGATTGCTTGAACACCGACTTGGCGTGGCTGAAGGTGCGGAAGCCCGGCTCGCCATGATAGGCGCCCATCCCCGACGGGCCGATGCCGCCGAACGGCAGCTCCTCCATCGAGACATGGAAGATCGTGTCGTCGAGGCTGACCCCACCCGAGATCGTATGATCGAGCACGCGGCGGCGCTCGGCTTCATCCGAGCCAAAATAATAGAGGGCGAGCGGGCGATCGCGGCGGTTCACCTCGCCGATCGCGCCGTCGATGCTGTCATATTTGCGGACGGGCAGGATCGGGCCGAAGATTTCCTCCTGCATCACGGTCATGTCGTCGGTCGCGTTGCGGATGATGTGGAGCGGGAGCTTCCGCGCATTCGACGCCGCGAAATCCTCGTTCGCGGGATTGACGGCGATCACCTCGGCCCCCTTGGCGCGGGCGTCGTCGATCGCAGCGGTGAGGCGGGCGAAGTGGCGGTCGTTGATGATCGCGGTGTAGTCGGGGTTGGAAAGCAGCGTGGGGTACATTGCGGTGGCGGCGCGGACGAGGCCATCGACTGCGACTTGCTCCTGCTCGGCGGCGACCATCAGATAGTCCGGGGCGATGCAGATCTGACCGGCGTTGAGCATCTTGCCCATCGCGACCCGCTCGGTTGCCTGGGCGAGGTTGGCCGAGCGGCCGAGGATCGCGGGCGACTTGCCGCCGAGTTCGAGCGTCACCGGGGTGAGATTGTCGGCGGCGGCGTGGAGGATGTGGCGGCCGATTCCGGTGGCGCCGGTGAAGAGCAGATGGTCGAACGGGAGCGCGGAAAAGGCTTGCCCCACTTCCGGTCCTCCGCTGACGAAGGCGAGTTCGGCGGAATCGAAATAGCGGGGGCACAGCTCCTCGAACAACGCGGCGGTGGCAGGGGTGAACTCGCTGGTCTTGACCATTGCGCGGTTACCCGCGGCGAACACGCCGGCGAGTGGTGACATGACGAGGTTCACCGGGAAGTTCCACGGTGCGATGATCCCGACCACGCCCTTGGGCTGATATTCGACCCAGGCCCTGGCGCCGAGCAGACCGAGCGGGAACATCACCGGCTTCTTCTCGCGCCGTGCCCAGCGCGTGATCTGCTTCTCGGCGTGCTTGAGCGGAGACACCGAGGCGACGACATCGGTGATCATCGACTGGCGCGGGCTGCGATGGCCGAAATCCTCGCTCAATGCGTCGCAGAAGCGGGCGGCGTTGTCCTTGACCAGGGCGGCGGCGCGGCGGAGGCGATCCTTCCGCGTCTCGATCGAGACGGGCAGCTCGGCCATGAATGCCGCGCGCTGGCGGTCGAGAATCTCGCGCATCTAAACCCCTGTCGAATAGAGCCACGCCGGAAACGCGGCGACGGCGAGCAATGTGCCGAGCGGGAGGCGGCTCGTCATCTCCATTTTGCGGCCCGAGATGCGCGCGGCCAGCGCAACCGCGAGGCCGGTGACGCTGGCCGCGAGCAGCACCGGGGCGAGCATCGAGACGCCCAGCCACAAGCCGATCCCGCCGAACATCTTGGGGTCGCCCCCGCCCAGACCCTCGCGCCCGCGGACATGGCGATAGGTGAAGGCGACGAGCCAGAGCATCCCGAAGCCGAACAGCCCGCCCAGCGCGCGATCGACCCAGTCGGGTGGGAAGAACAACCCGTCGACGATGCCGGCCAGCGCGAGCAGGGCAGTCAGGATGTTGGGGAGCCAGAAGGCCGCGAGATCGAGTGCGGCGAGGGCGAGCAGCAGCCAGCCGAATATGGCACCGGCGACGCCGTGCCAGCCGGGGGCGACGAGGCCCGCGGCGATGCCGACGAGGGCACCGGCGATCTCGACGCCAAGATGGCCGGGGTGGATCGCGCCGCCACAGGCCCGGCAGCGGCCGCGTTGGAGCGCATAGCTGACTAGTGGGACCAGCTCATGCGCGCGCAACGGCTTGTGGCACGAATCGCACTCGGAGCGGCCACGTAACGCGCTGCGCCCCTCGGGCCATCGCAACGCGACCGTGGCGATGAAGCTGCCGAAGATCAGGCCGAGCACGCCGAGCGCGGCGGGCCATATCCAGGGTTCGATCAAGGGGACTCCTTCGGGCTGCGCATCGCGATTGTCCTATCCTGTTTTGCAATTGCGAAATACCGCGCCTAGATCGCGCCAACATTCAAATTCGCGGAGAGGCGAACATGTCCACCGATCCTGTCGTCATTGTGTCCTATGCCCGTACCCCGATGGGGAGCATGCAGGGCGTGCTGTCCGACGCGACCGCCACCGAGCTGGGCGCGGCAGCGGTCGGCGCGGCGGTCGAGCGCGCAGGCCTGAAGGGCGAGGCGGTCGAGCGCATCTATATGGGCTGTGTGCTGCCTGCGGGCCTCGGCCAGGCGCCGGCGCGGCAGGCGGCGCGCAAGGCGGGGCTGCCCGACCATGTCGAGGCAACTACGGTCAACAAGATGTGCGGATCGGGGATGCAGGCCGCGATCATGGGTGCCGAGGCGCTGGCCGCAGGATCGGTCGATCTGCTGGTCGCAGGCGGTCTCGAGAGCATGACCAATGCGCCGTATCTGTCGATGAAGCACCGCGCCGGCGCGCGGATCGGGCATGACCGGCTGTTCGATCACATGTTCCTCGACGGGCTTGAGGACGCGTACGAGCCGGGCCGGGCGATGGGGACGTTCGCCGAGGAAATCGCGACCGAGTACCAGTTCACGCGCGAGGCGCAGGACGAATTCGCGATCGCCAGCCTGATGCGCGCGCAGAAGGCACAGCAGACGGGCGGGTTCGACCGCGAGATCACGCCGGTGGAGATCAAGACGCGCAAGGGCGTGGTGACGGTGGACAAGGACGAGCAGCCGGCCAAGGCCGACCCGTCGAAGATCCCGACGCTCAAGCCCGCCTTCGCAAAGGACGGTACGATCACCGCGGCCAATGCCTCGTCGATCTCGGACGGTGCGGCGGCTTTGGTGCTGACGCGCGCCTCGGTGGCGGAGCGGCTGGGCCTCGACCCCGTCGCGCGGATCGTGTCGCATGCGGCGCACGCGCATTTGCCCGCGCGCTTCACCACCGCGCCGGTGTTCGCGATGCAAAAGGCGCTCGACAAGGCGGGCTGGGGCATCGGCGACGTCGATCTGTTCGAGGTGAACGAGGCGTTCGCGGTGGTCGCGATGATCGCGATGCGCGACCTGTCGATTTCGCACGACGTGCTCAACGTCAATGGCGGCGCCTGCGCGCTGGGCCATCCGGTCGGCGCGAGCGGCGCGCGAATCCTCGCGACCTTGCTGGCTGCGCTGCAGAACAGCGGGCAGAAGCGTGGACTTGCGTCGCTGTGTATCGGCGGGGGCGAGGCGACGGCAATGGCGGTGGAACTGCTGAACTGAGGCGACTCGTGAGGTAGCGTCGTGCCGTTCGAGATCATCACCGCCGGGGAGGCGCACCGGGAGGCATGGGCGTCGTTGCGGGAAGCCCTGTGGCCCGAAGGCGCGCGCGACGAGCATGCGGCGGATATCGTCGAGTTCATCGCCGAGATGGCGGAGGGCCGGGGCCAGGTTTGTTTCCTGGCCCTGCGCGACGACGAGGCCGTCGGGTTCGCCGAAGCGGCGATCCGGCACGACTATGTGAATGGCTGCGAGACCTCCCCTGTAGCGTTCCTGGAGGGAATCTATGTCGCCCCCTCAAGCCGTCGGACTGGCGTCGCCGGGAAACTGTTGGCGGCAGTCGAGGCCTGGGGGCGATCGAACGGCTGCTCGGAACTGGGGTCGGACGCCGAACTGACCAACGTCCAGAGCCATGGCTTCCATTTGGGCCTGGGCTTCGAGGAAACCGAGCGGGTGGTCTATTTCCGCAAGGTCATCGGCGCGGAAGCCTAGGCCGGCGCGCCTAGGCTTCGAACAGCGCGGCGATCGCGTCGATCTCCGCGCCGGGCAGCGAGGCGTGGCGCCGGTCCATGACGATGCCCTGGCCGAGATAGGCCCAGTAGAGAAAGGCGGCGCGGCTGTGCGCCGCGTCCGGTGTCAGGCCGGTGGCCGTCAGCAGTCCGGCGATATAGGCGACCCGGCGATCGTCGACTGAGGCGACCATCGCAGCGACGTCCGCGTCCTCCGCAGCCCAGGCGCGGATCGCGTCCTCGGCGGCCCAGGGGCTGTTCGCCCGGTCCATCGCCGGTTTGACGACGAAGGCGCCGTGCAGCAACGACCGCAGCCGATCCGGTCCGCTCGCACCGGTTTCGAGCTGGCGGATGACCTCTTCCGTGGTCCGGTCGAGCCATCCTTGCAGAAGCTGGGCGCGGAAATCGCCGATATCCTTGAAATGCCAATAGAAGCTGCCGCGCGACACGCTGAGCTTCGCCGCCATCGGCCCGACCTTGAGCGCGTTCGCGCCCTCGGTGGCCAGCGTGCGCAGGCCGTGATCGATCCAGTCGGTCTTGGTGAGGCGGTCGTCCATATCTTCACCATACACAAGTGTATTGACGCGCGCCAAGCACGGCTGCATATCGCATGACCATACAGGAGTGTATGGTCATGAACGGTCACACGATTGCGCTGATCGCGGCGGGACTCATCGGAAGCGGTGTGGCGGTGGTCCACGGCCTGCTGACGCACAGGTTCATGACGGTGCCGTGGGTGCGGCTGGCGGACGGCGATGGGCAGATCGTGCCGCCGATCCGCAGGCTGGTGCCCGCACTGCTTCAGTTCAGCACGTTCAACTGGTTCCTGGGCGGGCTGGCGCTGATCGCGGCCGCGCTGTGGTTGGGGCCGGATGCACGGCGAGTCGCCGGGCTGCTGGTTGGCAGCTCATATCTTTATGGCGCGATCGGCAATGCTTGGGGCGTGCGCGGAATGCATCCAGGCTGGATGCTCTACGCGGTTGCCCTCGGGCTGATCGCCTATGGCATTGCGGGGGACTAGGGGACTTCCTCGCCGGGCTCGGTGCCCCAGATGCGGTTCTGTTCGACATAGCCGCCGCGGCCGCGGACGTCGAACCAGCACCAGCCGCGCTGGCACTTGCTGATCCGACCGACCACGCCGGGCGCCGCGCGCCAGTTGACGCGGGCGTTGAGGCGCGGGCTGTCGCGCAGTTCGACGATCGTCCCGGTGACGATGGCGGTGCGCTGGGCAGAGAGCAGGCCGACGAGCATCCAGCCCTGGGTGCCGTCGGGATCCTCCACCTTGCGCCAGTCATTGTAGATCTCGACCACCTTGATCGGCAGATCGGCGCGGCGATAGAGCCAACTGGCGGGGTAGTTGCGGCCCGGGCCGGTGCGCATATAGGCCTGACCCGCGCTGATCGACGCGAAATAGGGCGGCGTGCGTTGCTGCGCCGACGCCGGCGCGGCCGCCCCAAGCATCATCGCCACCGCCACTCCCAGCACCGTCCGCAACTGCATTACTTCCCCCAATGAGTTCGTGACGCCATTCTAGGGCTGGGTGGCGTGCCGCATCAACCGTTGACTGGCAGCGGCGGGCGGGCCATCCGGATCGGGATGGTACAATCGCCCCGACCCGCCCGGCCCCGTGTGGCCGTGACGCGTGAGCTGCCCGATGCGATCGCCGCGCGGATGGCCGAGCTGTTCGATACCCGTTTCAACCAGTCCGACGAAGCGATGGACCGCGCGGCGCTGCTGGCGGCGGTCGCGGATTGCGACGTGCTGGTCCCGACCGTGACCGATGTGATCGACGCGGAACTGATCGCCGCGGCGGGCGAGCGGCTGAAGCTGATCGCCAATTTCGGTGCTGGCGTGAACCATATCGACCTGAAAGCCGCACGGGCCCGCAAGATCGTCGTCACCAATACGCCCGGCGTGCTGACCGAAGATACCGCCGACATGGTGATGGCGCTGATCGTCTCCGTCACGCGGCGGCTGGCCGAGGGCGAGAAGCTGGTACGATCGGGCCAGTGGAAGGGCTGGTCGCCCGGCGGTATGCTGGGCCACCGCATCGGCGGCAAGAAGCTGGGCATCGTCGGCATGGGCCGGATCGGCCAGGCGGTGGCGCGGCGCGCGCGGGCATTCGGGCTGACGATCCACTATCATAATCGCCATCGCCTGCCTGAAATGGTCGAGGCCGAGTTCGGGGCGACCTGGCACGGCGATCTGGATGCGATGCTGCGCGAGATCGACGTGCTGACGATCCACACGCCGCTCAACGACGACAGCCGCGACCTGATCGACGCCCGCCGGATCGGGCTGCTGGGGCCGCAGGTCTATCTGATCAACGCGTCGCGCGGCGGGATCGTCGACGAGGAGGCGATGGTCGACGCGCTCGAGGCCGGGCGGCTGGCGGGCGCGGGGCTGGACGTCTGGCGGTTCGAGCCGCAGATCGACCCGCGGCTGCTGGCACTGCCCAATGTCGTGATGACCCCGCATATGGGGTCGGCGACCTATGAGGGGCGGCATGCGACGGGCGAGAAGGTGATCGCCAATATCCGCTTCTGGGCCGACGGCCACCGCCCGCCCGACCAGGTGCTGGAAGGCTGGATGTGACGCCACTGTTCCACCTTGCCATTCCGGTCGACGACCTGGAGGCGGGGCGGGCCTTTTACGGTGAGCTGCTCGGTTGCCCACAGGGGCGCGAGGATCCGGGGCACTGGATCGACTTCGACTTTCGCGGGCACCAGCTGGTCCTCCACAAGGGCGAGGGTGCCGGGGTGAAGACGCGCAACGCGGTCGATGGCGACGCGGTGCCGGTGCCGCATTTCGGGCTGGTGCTCGACTGGGACGAATGGCACGCGCTGGCCGAGCGGCTGCGCGGGGCAGGAACCGCGTTCGTGATCGAGCCGCATATCCGCTTTGCCGGAAAGCCGGGCGAGCAGGCGACGATGTTCTTCCATGACCCCGCCGGCAATGCGCTGGAGTTCAAGGCGTTCAGGGATATCGGGCAACTGTTCGCGACCTGAGGGCGGCCGCGAAAAGTCCCGAAAGTCACGGTCCTACGCGTGCGCGAGTCCGGGCATGACAGACGATATCAAAGAGCCGGACGAGGCTGACCGGCGAATTCCAACATTACAAGCCGGACTCGTCCTGTTCGGATTCGTCCCTGGCTTCGCGTCGTTTCTTCATGGCGCGGGCGATCAGCAGGCCGCCGAGGATGAAGCCGCCGGGCGCGAGCAGCACCGCGGCGGCGATCGCCGCATTCTTTGCTGCCTTGGACTTGGGGGGCGCTTCGTCAGACAGTGAAGCTCTCACCGCAGCCGCACGCGCCCTTGGCGTTGGGGTTGTTGAACACGAAGCCGGCGGTGAAATCATCCTCGACCCAGTCCATCGTCGAACCGATCAGGTAGAGGACCGATCCGCCGTCGACGAACAGGGTACCGCCCGGCGTGTCGATGCGCTCGTCCATCGGGTTGGCGGCGGTGACATAGTCGACCGAATAGGCAAGGCCCGAACAGCCGCGACGCGGGGTCGAGAGCTTGACGCCGATCGCGCCTTCGGGCGCGCGCGACATGAGATCGGCGATGCGCGCTTCCGACCCGGGGGTCAGGATGATCGCGGCGGGGCGGGCGCGGGTCTTCACGTCGGTCATCTTCTTCTCCTTGCCCCTCCCCTGAAGGGGAGGGGTAGGGGGTGGGGGCGTCGTGGGCGGCGGTATCGCTTGCCTGACTGCCCCACCCCAACCCCTCCCCTGAAGGGGAGGGGCTAGTGAACTATAGCATCCCCAGTTCGAGCCGGGCCTCGTCGCTCATCTTCTGCGGATCCCAGGGTGGATCCCAGACCAGATTGACCTCGGCATGGCCGACGCCGGGGACGGCGCCGACGCGCAATTCGACCTCACCCGGCATCGATTCGGCGACCGGGCAATGCGGGGTGGTGAGCGTCATCGTCACCACGGCATGCCCTTCGCCCGTAACCTCGACATTGTAGATCAAGCCGAGGTCGTAGATGTTCACCGGGATCTCGGGATCGTAGATCTCCTTGAGCGCATCGATGATCGCATCATAGGTCGCGCCGCCGGGCTCGCCCGCGGGCAGGTCAGCGGGCTTTTGCGAGAGGAAGCCGTCGAGATAGTCGCGCTTGCGCTCGAAAATTTCGCGCGGGGCTTCGCCTGCATCCTCGACGCGCGCGCGCGCGGGTGTCTCGACCGAGGTCACTTCTTCCACTTCGATTTTCCGTTCCTCGTTCACGTCGATGCTCACCCGAAGATCCTCGTTACGCGTTCGATACCCTTGACCAGCGCGTCGATGTCCGCCGCGCCGTTATAGACGCCGAAGCTGGCGCGGGCCGTCGCCGCGACGCCGAGCGAGTCCATCAGCGGCTGCGCGCAGTGATGGCCGGCGCGGATCGCGACATTGGCTTCGTCCAATATGGTGGCGACATCGTGGGGATGAACCCCCTCCACCTCGAAACTGACGATCCCGGCGCTGTCGGCGGGACCGAAGACGCGGACGCTGTTGAGGCCCGCCAGCGCTTCCCGCGTCGTCGTGACCAAAGCGGTTTCGTGCGCATGGATGCGGTCGAGACCGATGCCATCGACATAGTCGATCGCGGCGTGCAGGCCGATCACGCCGGTGATGTGCGGCGTCCCAGCCTCGAACCGGCCCGGTGGGGGAGCGTAGGTCGTCTTGGCGAAGGTCACGCGATCGATCATCGACCCGCCGCCCTGATAGGGCGGCATCGCGTCGAGTAGGTCGTAGCGGCCCCACAGCACGCCGATGCCGGTCGGGCCGTAGAGCTTGTGCCCCGAGAAGACGTAGAAGTCGCAGTCGAGATCGGCGACGTCCACCGGCAGCCGCGGGACCGCCTGGCAGCCGTCGAGCAGCAGTTTGGCACCGACCGAATGGGCGAGCGCGGCGGCGCGCTTGGCGTCGAGGACGGAGCCGAGCACGTTCGAGACATGGGCGAGCGCGACCAGCCTGTGCTGGGGGGTCAGCATCCGCTCCATCGCGTCGAGATCGATGCGGTGATCGTCGGTGAGCGGGATGACGTCGATCTGTGCGCCGGTGCGCTCGGCGACCATCTGCCACGGCACGATGTTCGAGTGATGCTCGAGCTGGCTGAGCAGGATGCGGTCGCCGGGCTTGAGCACCGTGCCGGCCCAGCATTGCGCGACGAGGTTGATGCCCTCGGTCGCGCCGCGAACGAAGACGACCTCATTCTCCTGCCCGCCGATGAATTTCGCGACGCGGCGGCGAGCGGCCTCGAACGCCAGCGTCATGTCGGCCGAGCGCTGATAGACGCCGCGATGCACCGTCGCATAGTCGCGGTCATAGGCGCGGGTGATCGCGTCGATCACCGGCTGCGGCTTTTGCGAGGTCGCGGCGGTGTCGAGATAGGCCCAGCCGGCGGGGATCGCGGGGAAGTCCGCGAGCAGGTCGAGTGGAGCGGTGGCGGTGGTGACGGTCACAACGCGGCCTCCAGCCATGTCTCCGCATCGGCGGCGAAGGCCTCGCGGACGGTTTCGTCGCCGATCCGGTCGAGCGCGTCGGCGACGAAGGCATGGGTGAGCAGCGCCTTGGCCTGCGGCTCGGGAATGCCGCGCGACTGCATGTAGAACAGCGCCTTGGCGTCGAGCTCGCCGACGGTGGCGCCATGGGCGCACTTCACGTCGTCGGCGAAGATCTCGAGCTCGGGCTTCAGGTTCACGGTCGCAGTACGCTTGAGCAGCAGGCCGCGCAGCGACTGTTCGCCGTCGGTCTTCTGTGCGTGGCGTGCGACTTCGGCGCGGGCGGCGAGGCTGGCGGTCGAGGCGTCGGCGGCGACCGCGCGCCAGATCTGGCGGCTGGTGCCTTCGATCGCGGCGTGATGGACCGCGACGGCGGCTTCCTGCTTCTGTTCGCCGCGGGTGAGCAGCGCGCCGCCCATTTCGGCATAGCCGCCGACCCCGTCGATACGGAGGAAGCCGTCGATGCGGCTGCCGCTGCCGCCGGCGCCGAGGAAGGTCGCGACATAGCTGGCCGCTTCGCCGATCTGCGCCTCGTCACGGATCGAGACGAAGCCTTCGTCCTGAATCAGGCGAACGGCGCGCTGAAGGCGCGCGCCCTTGCCGAGCGAGGTGTGCAGGAGCCGGTTGGTCCAGCCGCGGCCGGCATAGGTTTCGATCACGGTGGCGACGGCATCGTCGGCGAGGTCGATCCGCGCGGGGACATGGTTCTCGGCGCCGGTGCCGAGATGGACGATCTGGACCGGGTCGGTCGCTGCCGCGGCGTCGAGGCGGAGAACCCAGCCTTCGCCCTGAGCGAGGCGGCCGAGCGGATGGTCGCCGGTCATGTCTAGGGCGGTGAGCTGGACCGGGCCGGGACGCGAATGGGCGGGTTCGAACGCGCCGTCGACGAACAGCAGGCGCGGGCCGGCAATGTCGAGGAACAGCGTCGCGGGGTCGATCCCGGTCGCGGCGGGCGCGGTGTCGGCGGCGGCGCGGAGCGTGTCGAGGTCGCTCCAGCGCCATGCTTCCTCACGCGGGGAGGGAAGGGTGAGCGTGCTCATCGGTTCAGGCCGCCACCTGCGCATAGCCTTCGCGCTCAAGCTCGAGCGCGAGTTCGGGGCCGCCGGTCTTCACGATGCGGCCATCGGCGAGGATGTGGACCGCGTCGGGCTTCACATAATCGAGCAGGCGCTGATAGTGGGTGATGAGCAGCACCGCCTTGTCGGGCGCGCGCATGATGCGGTTGATGCCTTCGCCGACGATACGCAGCGCGTCGATGTCGAGGCCGGAATCGGTCTCGTCCAGCACGGCGAACTTGGGGTTCAGGATGCCCATCTGGACCATCTCGTTGCGCTTCTTCTCACCGCCCGAGAAGCCGACATTGACCGGGCGCTTGAGCATCTCCGCGTCCATCTCCAGCGCGCCGGCCTGGGCGCGGGCGAGCTTCAAAAACTCGGCGCCCGACAGCGGGGCCTCGCCGCGCGCGCGGCGCTGGCTGTTGAGGCTTTCGCGCAGGAACTGGACGTTGGAGACGCCGGGGATCTCGACCGGATATTGGAAGCCGAGGAACAGGCCCGCGGCGGCACGGGCATGCGGATCGAGGTCGAGCAGGTCGATGCCGTCGAAGGTCACCGACCCTTCGGTCACCTCATAGCCGGGGCGGCCGCCCAGGACATAGCCGAGGGTGGACTTGCCCGCGCCGTTCGGACCCATGATCGCGTGCACTTCGCCCGCATTCACGCTGAGCGAGAGGCCCTTGAGGATCGGCTTGCCATCGACTTCGGCGTGGAGGTTTTCAATCTTGAGCATATTACTTTCCGGTAGCGGGCGGCGTGCGGCCACCCGGATATTTGGCGTTGAGCGCGGCGAGGAATTCCTCCTCGCGGGTCTTGAGGCAGGCCTTCATTGCGTCGGTGCTGGTATGGCCTGCGTCGGAGCAGGCGTGCGCGGCGTCGCACCAGAAGCCGTCGAAGGCGGGATCGCCGACGCCCTTGGTGACGCGGCATTCCTTCACCTGGCCCTTGCGGTTGAGCGTGACGCCGAATTCGACCTGACGCAGCTTGCGCGCGGTGATGACCACATCGTCGGCGCGCGGATTGGACGCGGGCGGCGGGGGGATGGCCGGTCCGGCCTGAACAAGGGCGAGCGCGAGCAGGATCATTTCGGCTCCTCCTTCGCGGCAGCGCTGCTGAAACGGATCGCCGGTTCGCCGCTCTGATCCTTGGGCGGGGGCGGGAGCTTGCTCAGACGGTTGGGGTCTTCGTCGGCCTGTGCCGTCACCGCCGGCCCGACTGCGGGGTTCTTGGGCGGTTCGGGCTTGAGCGTCACGCCGAGACCGAGATTGGGTGCCACGGGCAGTGGCTTGGGCGCGACCGGCACCAACGCAGCCTTGCCCTCTCCGCCGCAGAATTGCTGGCCTTTGGTCGAGGTCAGGCAATCGGGCAGCGAGGTGCACGCCCTGGCATCGATCGTGGCGACGCCGCTCGATTTGAACACGCGGCAGTTGATCAGGCGGCCGTCGGCGGCCTTGTCGAAGACGAGCGCGACCCGGCCGGCAGTCGCGGTGACGACCACTTCCTCATATTCCGGCTCGGGCGCGGCGGCGGCTTGCTGCAGAGTGAGAAGCAGCGCGGACAGGAACAAGGCGTTCATCGGCGGATGATCCGCAGCCGCGTTTCACAACCGGGAGAATTTGCAGCGATATGGTCGATCCAGGCGACGGTCGAGTCGCCCTCCTTCACCTTCGCACGCTTTGCGGCGCATTGCTTCTTGCGTGCCTCCAGTCCCGAGGTCACCGGGAGATGCGGCAGCGACATGCAATCGGCATAGGATTGCGCGGCCACGGTCACATCGCGGCCCCTGAGATCGAGGGTCGCCGGACATTCTTCGGCTGTCGCGCCGAGGAGCAAGCCGGCGAACAGCGCGACGATCACCCGACGCTCCCCTCGAGGCTGATGCCGAGCAGCTTCTGCGCCTCGACCGCGAATTCCATTGGGAGCTGCTGGAGCACCTCCTTCGCAAAGCCGTTGACGATCAGCGCGACGGCGGCCTCCTGATCCAGGCCGCGCTGCATCGCGTAGAAGAGCTGGTCCTCGCTGATCTTCGACGTGGTCGCCTCATGCTCGATCTGGGCCGACGGGTTGCGCACTTCGATGTACGGGACGGTATGCGCGCCGCACTGGTCGCCGAGCAGCAGGCTGTCGCACTGGGTGAAGTTGCGGACATTCTCTGCCGTCGGGCCGACGCGGACGAGGCCGCGATAGGTGTTGTCCGACCGGCCGGCGCTGATGCCCTTGGAGATGATCGTCGAGCGGCTGTTCTTGCCCAAATGGATCATCTTGGTGCCGGTATCGGCCTGCTGGCGGTTGTTGGTCACCGCGACCGAATAGAATTCGCCGACGCTGTTTTCGCCCGCGAGCACGCAGGACGGGTATTTCCAGGTGATCGCGCTGCCGGTTTCGACCTGGGTCCAGCTGACCTTGGAGTTCCTGCCCTGGCAGAGCGCGCGCTTGGTCACGAAATTATAGATGCCGCCGACGCCGTTCTCGTCGCCCGGATACCAGTTCTGGACGGTCGAATATTTGATCTCGGCATCGTCGAGCGCGACCAGCTCGACCACGGCGGCATGCAGCTGGTTCTCGTCGCGCATCGGGGCGGTGCAGCCCTCCAAATACGAGACGTACGCGCCCTTGTCGGCGACGATCAGCGTGCGTTCGAACTGGCCGGTATTTTCGGCATTGATGCGGAAATAGGTCGACAGCTCCATCGGGCAGCGCACGCCCTCCGGAATGTAGACGAAGGTCCCGTCGGAGAAGACCGCGCAGTTGAGCGCCGCGAAATAATTGTCGTGCATCGGCACGACCTTGCCCAGCCACTTCTTCACCAGCTCGGGATATTCGCGGATCGCCTCGCTGATCGAGCGGAAGATGACGCCCGCGGCTTCAAGCTCGGCGCGGAAGGTGGTGGCGACGCTGACGCTGTCGAACACCGCGTCGACCGCGACTTTCCGCGAGCCTTCGACGCCGGCGAGCACCTTCTGCTCCTCGATCGGGATGCCGAGCTTTTCATAGACGCGCAGGATTTCGGGATCGACCTCGTCCAGCGAGCCGAGCTTGGGCTTGGCCTTGGGCTCGGCGTAATAATAGGCGTCCTGATAGTCGATCGGCGGGATCGACAGCTTCGCCCAGTCGGGCGGGGTCATCGTCAGCCAGTGGCGATAGGCCTTGAGCCGCCACTCCAGCATCCACTCGGGCTCGCCCTTCTTGGCCGAGATGAAGCGGACGGTGTCCTCGGACAGCCCCTTGGGGGCGAACTCCTGCTCGATATCCGAGCTGAAGCCCCATTCGTACTTCTTGTTGGCGGCGGCGAGCGCCTCGGCATTCTTGGTGGCCATCAGGCGGGTTCCGGGTGAGTCGAGAGGGTGGCGAGGGTGACGTTTGCGAGCGTCGAGCGGACCGCGCCGTTGACCGCGTTCCAGTGCGGCTTCACGCGACAGCTTTCCTCGATGCAGCAGTCGTGGCGGCCCTTGTCCACACAGGAGGTGAGGGTGATCGGGCCTTCGATCGCCTCGACGATGTCGGCAAGGCTGATCGCGGCGGGCGGGCGAGCAAGGCGGAAACCGCCGCCGGTGCCGCGGGTCGATTCGATGAGGCCGGCGGAAGAGAGGCGGCTGACCAGTTTCTGCACGGTGGGGAGGGGCAGGCCGGTCTCGTCCGCGAGCAGCGTCGCGTTGAGACGGCCGCTGACGCCGCAATGGCGCGCGGCGGCGGCGAGCATCACGACGGCGTAATCTGTCTGGGCCGAGAGCTTCATTCTTCCTTCGCAGTTGCGAACGGTTCTCAAATCGGAATGATTCGTTCCGATTGGGCAGATGGGCGTGATGGTGCGGCGCGTCAACCCGCGCAGTGGTTCCGAACGGAATAGTCTCGCTAACGGGGCATTCCTGTTTATGGAGCGATCATGCTGTACGACCTGATCCGCCCCGCCTTGTTCAAACTTGACGCCGAACGTGCGCACCGGCTGACGATTCGTGCGCTGTCGATCGTCGGCGGCACGGGCGGCGTGCCTCGGGTGCGGCCGGTGACGATCGCGGGGCTGGAGTTTCCCAATCCTGTCGGTCTCGCGGCCGGGATGGACAAGGATGGCGAGGCGGTCGCCGGGCTGTTCGGCCTTGGCTTCGGCGCGGTCGAGATCGGATCGCTGACCCCGCGTCCGCAGGCGGGTAACCCAAAGCCACGATTGTTCCGGCTGGCCGAGGATCGCGGCGTGGTGAACCGCATGGGGTTCAACAATGGCGGGATCGATGCAGCACTGGCGCGGGTTGCCGGAGTCAGGCGAGCGGGCGTGCTGGGCATCAATGTCGGCGCGAACAAGGACAGCGACGACCGCGTGGCGGATTATGCGCTGGGCGTCCGCAAGGCCGCGCCGCACGCGGACTATGTGACGATCAACGTGAGTTCGCCCAATACGCCCGGGTTGCGCGACCTGCAGTCGCGGCCGGCGCTCGACGAGCTGCTCCTCGCCGCCAGCGCGGCGCGGATGGTGGAGGGGCGACGGGTTCCCCTGTTCCTGAAGGTTGCGCCCGATCTCGATCGAGCGGGAATCGAGGGTGTGGTCGCCGCGGCGGCCAATGCGGCGATCGACGCATTGATCGTGGGGAACACGACGATCTCGCGTCCTGACACGCTGCGTTCGGGACAGGCGGGCGAGACGGGCGGACTTTCAGGGGCGCCGCTCAAGATGCTGGCGCGGGCAAAGCTGGCCGAAGCGCTTGCGATTGCCGACGGCGCGCTGCCGGTGATCGCGGCGGGCGGGATCGACTCGCCCGAGGAAGCGCTGGCGCGGCTGGAGGCAGGCGCGGCGCTGGTGCAGGTCTATTCGGCGCTGGTCTATGAGGGACCGGGGCTGGTGCGGCGCATCCTGAAGGCCCTGTGATACCGTAGCGGCATTGCGCTTGGCGGCGGGGCCGCTAGGCTTGCCGCCAGGGGAGCGCGGGCACGAACCCGCGCCTGGGGCGTTAAGGGGACAGGATGCGCAAGCTCGAACGATTCGATAATCTCGTACAGATGTTCTTCACGCGGGCACGCGAGAAGGGCGATGCGCCGTTCCTGTGGGCCAAATCGGGCGGCAAGTGGGAGCCGACGAGCTGGGCCGAGGCAGCGCGGCAAGTGGCGGGGCTGGCCGCGGCGCTCAAGAAACTGGGGCTGAAACCGGGTGACCGGGTGATGCTGGTGAGCGACAACCGTCCCGAATGGTGCATCAGCGATCTGGCGATCATGGCCGCGGGCGGCGTCACCGTGCCGACCTACACCACCAACACCGAGCGCGATCACCAGCACATCATCGACAATTCGGGCGCGACGATGACGATCGTGTCCAACGCCAAGCTTGCCAAGACGCTGTTGCCCGCGGTGCTGCACACCGTCGGCAGCCACAGCCATGTGGTGATCGGGATCGAGGAGATGCGGATCAGCCAGCCGGGCGCGATCGAGTTCCATGACTGGAACACGCTGATCGCGGAGAATCCCGCCGATGTGGCTGCGGCTGCGGCAGAAGCGGACAAGGTGAAGCGCGAGGATCTGGCCTGCATCATCTATACCAGCGGCACCGGCGGGAGCCCGCGCGGTGTGATGCAGCATCACGGCGCGATCCTGTGCAACGTCGAGGGTTGCTGCATCGTCATTTCGGAGGATTTCGGCTGGGACGACGAGGTGTTCCTGTCGTTCCTGCCGCTGAGCCATGCCTATGAGCATACCGGCGGGCAGCATTTCCCGATCGGGCTGGGCGCGCAGATCTATTATTCCGAGGGCCTCGACAAGCTCGCCTCGAACATCGAGGAGGTTCGCCCGACGCTGATGGTCGTGGTGCCGCGCCTGTTCGAGGTGTTGCGCACCCGGATTACCAAGCAGGTCGAGAAACAGGGCAAATTCGCCAACTACCTGCTCGACCGCGCGGTTTCGATCGGCGGCAAGAAGGCGGCGGGGACCAGTTCGGTGCTCGACCTGCCGATGAATCTGTTCCTCAGCCGGACATTGAAGCCCAAGCTGGCGAAGAAGTTCGGCGGGCGGATCAAGGCGATGGTGTCGGGCGGTGCGCCGCTCAACCCCGAGGTGGGCGTGTTCTTCGAGAGCCTCGGCATCACCTTCCTGCAGGGCTATGGCCAGACCGAGGCTGCACCGGTGATCAGTTGCAACCGGCCCAAGGTCGGCCTCAAGCACGATACTGTCGGTCCGCCGCTGGAAGGCGTCGAGGTGCGGATCGCCGAGGACGGCGAAATCCTGGTCCGCGGCGAGCTGGTGATGCACGGATACTGGCGCAACGAGGTCGAGACCGCGCGCGTCCTGAAGGACGGGTGGCTGCACACCGGCGATATCGGCGTGATCGACGAGAAGGGCCGGATCAAGATCACCGACCGCAAGAAGGACATCATCGTCAACGACAAGGGCGACAATGTCGCGCCGCAGAAGGTGGAGGGGATGCTGACCCTTCAGCCCGAGATCATGCAGGCGATGATCGCGGGTGACCGCAAGCCGTACATGACTGCGGTGATCGTCCCCGATCCGGAGTGGACGCAGGAATGGTGCGCGAAGAATGCGGCGAAATGCGACCTCAAGGCGCTGCTGCAGAACCATGACTATCGCACCGCAGTAGGCGCCGCGGTCGAACGGGTGAACAAGGACCTGTCGGTGATCGAGCGCATCCGCCGCTTCATCCTGGCCGACGAGCCGTTCAGCATCGAGAATGAGCAGCTGACCCCGAGCCTGAAGATCCGCCGCCACGTGCTGAAGCAGGTCTATGGCGAGCGGCTGGACGCGCTGTACAAGAACTAAGAAGACCGCCCGGCGATGGGCCGGGCGGTCTCCTCCATTTCACATGGTTGCCGGGTGACGCTGCCGGCTAGCGTCCGCCGGCCTGTGACGCGGCGCCCGGCTTGGCTTCGGGCAACACGACCAGCGACCAGTCCTTTTGCGGCGCAAGATATTTCGCCGCCAGCGCCTGGATCTCCTCCGGGGTGGTGGCGCCATAGTCGCGGGCGAGCGTGTTGATCGCGGCGTAGCGCTTCGGGTCCGCGGTGCCGCCCTCGGTCTGTTGCATCCAGAACGGATTGCCGGTCGAGCGCCGCACCATCATCTGTGCGGTCGGCACCAGTGCGCGGCGCAGTTCGTCGAGATCGAGCGGCTTGGCGATCAGGTCGGCCGCGATCTCGCGCGCGACGCGGAAGAACAATTCGGTCTTCTCGGGCGGAATCAACGTGATCGCCATGACGCGTCCGCCGCCCGGCTGACCGACCGGCGACTGGCTGATGACCGTCGGCGAATAGCTGGCACCTTCGGTCGAGCGGATCCGGTCGAGAAGGCGATCGCGCATCACCGCTGCGAGAATCTCGAGCTTGCGGCCCTCGGCGATATTGTCCGATCCGCCGCCGGCCTGCCAGGCGATCACCGCCGCAGCCTGATCCGGCTGGCCGCTATGCGTCAGCTTCACGGGCGTCGCGGCGTGTGCCGGGAAGCGGGTCGTCGGAGCGAGGACCGGCGCAGGCTTGCGCGGCTTCATCGCGCCGAAGGTGAGGCGTGCCGCCTCGATCGCCTTCTCCACATCGATATCGCCGAAAATCTGTACCTCGATCGGTCCGCTGGCGAGCAAAGGTGCCCAGAATGCGCGGAAATCCTTGGCGTTGAGCTTCTCGATCCCCTTGAGATCGGGCCTCCCCCATCGCGCATCGCCGGCGTGGAGCAGCCGTTCGAGATCGCGGCCGATCACGGCGTCGGGCGAGGACGAGCTTGCGGCATAACCGGAGATCGCCACGGCACGGGCGCGAGCGACGGGATTGGGATCCCAGGCCGGAGACTGAAGCTTGGCCGCCATCAGCTTGAGCTGATCCTCAAGATCCTCCTTGCGGGTCTGACCAGCAAGGGCGAAGGCATCGTCACCGACCCCGAAGGAGAGGCTGATCTGGCGATCTCCGGTGAGCTTGTCGAGCTCCTCCTGCCCCAGCACGCCGCCGGGAGCACTGATGCCGCTGGCGAGCAGCGCGAGGTCAGCTGCCCAGGCCGGGTTGGCCCGACCGTTCGGAATCGCCTGCATCCCGCGGCCGAAACGCACATTGACATAGGCGCGGCCGACCTCGCCGGGGTTCTGGAACACCAGCAGGTTGACCCCGTTGGCGAAGCGCACTTCCTCGATCTTGGGGTCGGCCACCGCGATCGACCGTCCGACGATCTTGCCCGGCGCGCCGAGCGACGGGAGGTCGGCGAAGGTGACTTCGCGCGCGGTGCTGCGCGTCCCGGCAAGACCCGAGACGTCGGCCTTGAGCACGGCGGCAAGCTTGTCCTGCACCGTGGCGTCCGGTGAGCGCGTGTTGATGATCGCGCGCGTCGTGACTCCCTGAAGGACCCGCTGGGTCGAAGCGAGCACCCGATCGGGGGTGAACATCCGGGCATCGACCGCGCCCTGAAGGATGTTGAAGCTCTCCTGCTCGCTCGTCGTAACCTCGTTGATATCGACTGCTTCGACCAGATTGTCGGCGCGGCGTGATCCCGCCGTTACCGGCGCGGTCGCGATGGCATTGCGCATGTCCGAGGTGACTTCGGCGAGCTCACGGTCGATTTCCGCCTGGGTCGCCGGTGTGGCGAGCGCATCGGCGATCACCGCCCGCACTTCCTTGACCGCGCTCTCCCAATCCTCACCGAGCGGCAGCACCTCGATGCTGGTGACGTTGGCGCTGCGAACGTCGTCGGAGAGGCTGGCCGACGCCGCGGCAAAGCTCGCGCCGCGGCGTGCTCGGGTTTCGAGGCGGCGGTTGATGATTCGCAGCGCGATGAAGTCGACCATCCGCTCCTGATTGAACTTCACCGTATCCTGGAACACCGTCCACGGGCGCAGCACCGACAGGGTGACGAGCGGCGGGAGGGTCGGCTCGACCAGTGCAGCGCTGGTCGGCTTGGTCGGGTCCGGCTTGCCGAAATCCGGGGTCACCGGATTGGGGCCAACGCCCTTCCACCCCGCAAAGTGCTTGGCGATCTGGCGTTCGAACATCTCGGGATCGAGGTCGCCGACGACGACCAGCGTCGCGCGTTCGGGCCGGTACCAGCGCTGATGGAATGCGCGGACGGTGTCGGCAGTCGCGCCGTTCAGCGTCGCGACGGTGCCGATCACCGGTCGATCGGCAAGCAGCTGGCCGGCGTAGAACAGCTCGCGCTGGGCATCCTGAAATCGCTGCTGCGGGCGCAGATATTCGCGCTGTTCGGCCAGCACGACCGGCCGTTCGAGGTTGAGCATCGCCGGGGTGATGTTCGGCGCGGCCATCATATCGGCGAGGATCATCATCGACTGGTCGAGGCTGGTCTCGTTCGCGTCGGGCAGATCGAGCTTGTAGGTGGTCGAGACCGGGGTGGTGCTGGCGTTGCTGTCCGAGCCGAAGGTGACACCGAGCCGCTGCCACACGCGCTTTGATTCGCCGTCGGGCACCTTGGCCGAGCCGCGGAACGAGAGATGTTCGAGCAGATGCGCGAAACCCATTTCGGATTCGCGCTCCATCAGCGACCCGACATCCATGCGTAGCCGGATCGCGACCTGGCCCGGCGGAACCCCGTTGCGGCGCACCGCATAGCGCAGACCGTTGGGCAGGGTACCGAACCGCCATTCGGGGTCGTGCGGAACGTCGCTGCCCTTGTAGAGCCAGGGCGTCTTGTCGACGGCGACCGTGACCTGAGCGGGGGCGGGCGTCGCAACCTGCGCAATCGCCGGAAGGGCGGTTGCGGCAAGGAGGAGCGGAAGGGCGAATTGCTTGACGCGCGAGAACGAGGCCATTGCGGCAAAGCTTAGCGCGATTGGCAGCGCATCGCCAGCCACGGCCGCTTCGCCGCAATCCGCAATGTATCGCAATGCTTTGGCGCGGGTTTCGCCACGATTTGGACCCAGATCATGCCTAGCCCGACCGTGGCACCGCCCGCCGAGTCCCGGCGGTGCAGGCAACGCCGAAGGGATCGAGGTGAAGCGTGCGTGAGGGCATGGCGATCGAACGGGATACAGGCCGGATGTCCGAATTGGGCTTCGCGGTGGCTGAGTCGAGGCGGCCATTGCTGATCCGCCTGGGCAAGCGGATGCGCGGTTTCTTCGACCGGATCATCGGCGCATCCTCGCTCGTCTCGAACGCGCCTTTGCTCGACGTGCGCGACTTTGGCTGGACCCAGCTGCTGCGCGACAATTGGCAAGCGATCCGCGACGAAGCACTGGCCACGGCGCTGGCCCGAGAGGACGCGGCGCCCTCGCTCGCACGCATCTCGCCCGATCATCGTGCGATCGCTCCGGTCGACAAATGGCGATCCTTCTTCCTGTGGGGCTATGGCTATCGCATCGAGGAGAATCTGGATCGCTGCCCGGTGACGCGGCGCGTGGTCGGGCAGATCCCCGATCTCAATAGCGCCTTTTTCTCGATCCTGGCGCCGGGCACGCATATCCCTGCGCATCGCGGCGTCACCAAGGGGCTGCTGACCTGTCACCTCGGCCTGATCGTGCCGCGTGACGGCGATGTGCGGATGCGCGTCAAGAACCGCATCGTCCGCTGGGCCGATGGCGAGACGCTGATGTTCGACGACACCTATGACCATGAGGTGTGGAACGATACGCAGCACACCCGCGTCGTGCTGCTGATCCAGGTCCGGCGTCCGCTGCGTCAGCCGGGGAAATGGGTGTCCGACGCGTTTCTGGGCATCATCCGCCGGTCGGCCTTCGTCCAGGAGGCGCGGGCCAATGTGATGCGGTGGAATCAGGCGATGAAGGCGCTGGACGCTTAGGGGCTGCCGCACCGGCCCGCTCCCCCACCCGGCCTGGCGCGGGGTGCTCGGTTGGGGGAGCGGGCCGGTGCGGCCCTCAAGCAAGAACGCGGGCCGCCCGATTGCTCGGACGGCCCTTCCCGTGCGTCAGAACTTGGCGCGCAGGCCGATCGAGTAGCGCCGCTCCGACAGTGCATAGCCATTGAGTGCGACCGGACCGGCAGCGCTGTATTCGGTAGTCGCCGACTCGCTCGGGATCAGGTTCTGTGCCTGGAGCGAGAGGGCGATCCGCTTGGTGAGGTCGATGCCGATCTGGGCGTCGAGCTGCGAGCGCGGGCCGATGAAGCTCGGGCGCCCTTCGGAGAATTCGAACACTGCCTCGTCGCGGTAATTGTAGGCGACACGGGCCGAGATCGGGCCCTTTTCGAACAGGCCGACCAGATTGTAGCTGTTCTTCGACACCGCCACGAGCGGGAAGCCGGCGTTATCCTCCGAGTCCGAGAAGGTGTAGTTGGCGATGATGCCGAACCCGTCGAACGGCGCGGGCAGGAAGTCGAAGAACTGCTGCACGCCGATCTCGAAACCCTTGATCTTCGCGCTGGCGAGGTTCTCGGGCCGCGAGAAGGTCAGCACCCGTCCCTGCGGGTCGAGGTTGGTATCGACGCCCGAGGTGACGAAGCTGGCGATGAAGTCCTGGACGTCCTTGTAGAAGAGGGCGCCGGAGATCAGCGAGCTCTTGCCCGTATAATATTCGAAGCTGATGTCGGCCTGAGTCGAGATCGGCGGCTTGAGCGCCGAGTTGCCGCCGGTGACCGAAAGGTTGGTGGCGTTGAAGAAGGTCGACGGCGCGAGATCGGCGATCGAGGCGCGCTGCATCGTCTGTGACCCCGAGATGCGGATCAGGAAGTCGTTGGTGACGTTGAACGCGATGTTCGCGCTGGGCAGGACGTTGGTGTAGCGGTTCTTGTCGGTCACCAGCGTGCTGACCGTGCCCACATTGACATAGGAGTCGACCGACAGGCGCGTGCTGGCGATGCGGACGCCGGCATTGGCCTTGTAGGGCATGCCCAGCAGTTCGCCTTCGCCCGAGATCATGAGATAGCCGGCGAGCGTCTTCTCGCTGAAATCATAGTCGCGCTGGAGGTTGGGCAGCAGTGTCGAGAGGCCGTTGCTGCTGGGGTTCGGCTCGGCCGCCTGCGCACGCTTGAACACATAGTCGAAGGTCGGCGCGGTGGTCAGGAAGCTGCGCGGGAAATTGCCGGGGATGTCGGCGAGGAAGCCGCTCGCATCGACAACCCTGAGATAGGGTTCGAGCTCGGCGCGGGTCGGCGTGACCTGGCTGCGGAAGGCGTTGGAGCGCGCGTGCAGATCGGTGTAGCGCAGGCCCATCGCCAGCGTGACGCCGCTGTCGAACTCGTAGCTGGCGTCAAGCTTGCCGGTCCATTCTTCGAGCAGGCCGATCAGCCGGTTGCTGCGCACGCCGTTGGTGGCCGGGTTGTACGAGGAATAGACGGCCGGGTTGAACGTACCCAGCGTCAGCGAGGGGACGGTATTGCCGCGGAAATCGAAATTGCCGGGGACGAGCGCGGTCGCCTGAAGCGTGATGATCTGGATCGTCTGATCGATCGTACCCTTGCTGTAATAGCCGTCGGCTTCGATCTTGAGTCCGTCCTTTTCGTACTTGCCGTTGAGGCCGTAGAGATAGCTCCTGGTCGGCTCGTTACGGATCTGCCCGGCGGAGGTGACCGTGCCGTTGGCGGTGCCCGCGACCACGGCGCCATTCTCGACAACGCGGTTGGTGACCGGGTTGGTGCCGGTGGGCAGGCGGAAGGCGAAGAAGTCCTGATGCCGCCCGGTGGTCAGCTCCGAATAGAGCGCGTCGGCGGTAATGGTGAGTTCCGGCGTCACTTCGAACTGCACGGCGCCGTTGAGGCCGAGGCGCGATCGATCGACCGTGAACTGCTCATATTGCAGCAGCACCGGGGTCGCGTACACGCCGGCGCCGGTGCCGGTATAGGTGCGGTTGAGGAAGTTGTTGCGCTCGAACGTCTGCGTCATCGACGTGCGCTTCTGATATTCGCCCGCAATCATGATGCCGATGCGGTTGTCGGCGAATTTGGTGGTGAAGAAGCCGGTGACGGCGGGCTCGAACTTCTCGCTATTCTCCGAATAGGTGCCCTGCGCGCGGACCGACAGCGTCGTTTCCTTGAACGACAGCGGCTTGGGGGTGACGAGGTTGACCGTGCCGCCCAGTCCGCCCTCGGGCTGGCTGGCGAGCGGCGACTTGCGCACCTCGAGCCGGCCGAACAGGCCCGAGGGCACCGAGTCGAGGCCCGAGGAACGGCCGAGCTGATCATTCTCCGGCGGCGACAGGCGTGCCGACCAGCCGAGCAATGTACGGCCATCGACCTCGACGCGGACCTGCTGGAGACCACGGACCGACACCGACTGACCTTCGCCGAAGACGCGGGTGATCTGGACCCCGGTGACGCGCTGAAGCGCCTCGGCGACGTTGGCGTCAGGCAGCTTGCCGACATCTTCCGCGGTGATGACGTCCATCACCTGCGGCGCGTCGCGCTTCACCTGCGCCGCTTGCTGCAGCGAGTTGCGGATGCCGCTGACGACGATTTCCTGCTCTTCGTTTTCGGCGGGCGCGGCGCCTTGTTGCGCCATGGCTGGCGCGGAAAGAGCAAGTCCCACGACGAGCGCAGCGGTAGCGATGCCCGACTTCAGGCGATTGGTGTTCATGCATTCCTCCCCAGGTTCGCAGAAACCACCGATCAAGTGGCGGTTCAGCGAGAATCTTGCCCGGCGTTGGAAACCGGTGTCATTGCAAGTTGTCTTGCAAACCGGCTGACGTGTCAAGAAGATGTCCTACAACATTCGCCGCGAGACGTGGCTTCGTGGTGGGACTTCCAGTCTTTGAAAGAAGTTAGGTCCGTTGCCGTGATCGACAACGGCGCCGAAACTAGCGCGCGGCGCCCGTGCTGGCGCGGAGCACCAGGTCATAGTCAAGCGTGAGTCGGTCACGCTTGCGATCGTCCGAGAGCAGCAGGTCGGCAGCGGCCCAGGCGAGCTCGCGCACCGGCTGGCGCACGGTGGTGAGCGGAGGCCAGACCGCGGCGGCGAGGTCCGAATCGTCGAAACCGGCGATCGAAAGCTGATCGGGCACGGTGATGTCACGCTCATGCGCGACGGCGAGTGCGCCGGCAGCCATGTCGTCATTGCCTGCGAAGATCGCGGTCGGGCGCGCCGTGGCATCAAGCAGTTTCCGCGCAGCCTCGCGGCCTGAAGGGAAGCTGTAGTCGCCCGTCACGACCAGCGCGGGATCGAAGGCGATGCCGTGTGCGTCGAGCGCGGTGCGATAGCCCTTGAGCCGCTCGACCGAGGAGATGTGGTTCTCTGGCCCGGTGATGAATGCAATGGCGCGGTGACCGAGGCCGATCAGGTGCGCGGTCAGGTCGCGCGCGGCGGCGACGTCATCGATCGTGGTCGAGCGGCCCTCGTCGCGGCGGAAGCCCGGCTCGATCCGGACATAGGGCAGGGCGCGGCGGTCGAGTTCCTCGAGCAAGGCGGCCGATTCGGTGACCGGCGGCGAGAGGATCAGCCCATCGAGATGGGTTTCGTCGATCAGTGCCGATACTTCCTGCACCAGATCGGCGGAGTCGGCGACGACGGGCTGGATCAGCAGCCGATAGCCCAGCTCATGACAGCGTTCCTGCGCGCCCGCCTGGAGGTGGTAGACATAATAGGGGCTGGGATTGTCGTAGAGCAGCGCGACCTGGAACGACTTGCGGCCGGCGAGCGTACGGGCCGCGAGGCTGGGGCGGAAATTCAGCTCGGCAACGACCTGTTCGACGCGGCGGCGAGTCTCGTCGCTGACGTTCTTCTCGTTGTTCAGCACGCGCGAGACGGTCTTGAACGACACGCCCGCGAGCTTCGAAACTTCCTTGATCGTCGGCCTGCGCGCCATTTGCCTCCCCTGATGGGTTCAAGGCATAGGTGACAGCGTTGGCAACAAGCAAGAGCGATGTGTGAAATGGTAATACAAAGGCGTGCGCTGATGATCGCGATCGCGACGGTTGCGGTGGTACCGGCGGCGGCCTTGCCTGCGGCAGCGCGGGACGGACTGCGGGTAATGAGCTTCAATGTTCGCCTGCCGGTTGCGGCGGATGGGCCGAACCGGTGGGAGGCGCGGCAGGATCTGTTCGTCGAGACGATCCGGCGCGCGGACCCCGATATCATCGGCACGCAGGAATTGTGGAAAGTCCAGGCCGACTGCCTGATCGCCAAGCTACCGAAGTTCAGCTGGTTCGGGATCGATCGGCGCGGGGGGCATGCCGACGAGCATATGGGGGTGTTCTACCGGCGGGACCGGCTGAAGCTGATCGAATTGGGCAATTTCTGGCTGTCGGATACGCCGACGGTGCCCGGGAGCATCAGTTGGGGCAATCTCTATCCGCGCATGGCGACCTGGGGACTGTTCGAGACGGTGCCGGGCGGCAAGCGCTTCTGGTTCGTCAACACCCACTTCCCCTATCGTGCCGAGGACGAGCCGGCGCGCGAAAAGGCCGCGGCGGCGATCGCGGCGTGGATCGCGGCGCGGCCGGACGGGATACCGGTGGTGCTGACGGGCGACTTCAACACGATCCCCGAGTCGGGCGCGCACCGCCTGCTGAGCGCGGGGCTGGCCGATGCGTGGGAGACGGCCCCGCTGCAAAGCGGCCCCGCGGAGACGTTCCACGGCTTCAGCGGCAAGGCCGACCGGCGGATCGACTGGGTCTTTGCCAAGGGGCTGAGCGCGGCGAAGGTCGAGACGGTGACGTTCGGGCGGAACGGGCGCTACCCGTCGGACCATTTCCCGGTCGTGGTCGACTATCGCTGGCCCTGACAAAAAAAGGCCCCGCCCGGGGGTGCCGGGCGGGGCCGTGAAGAGTCAGTTCAACCGGGTGGTCAGTGACCGCCGGCCAGCGCCGCGAGCAGAAGCAGCGCGACGATGTTGGTGATCTTGATCATCGGGTTCACGGCGGGACCTGCGGTATCCTTGTAGGGATCGCCGACGGTGTCGCCGGTCACCGCGGCCTTGTGGGCCTCGCTGCCCTTGCCGCCGTGATTGCCGTCTTCGATATATTTCTTGGCGTTATCCCAAGCGCCGCCGCCCGAGGTCATCGAGATGGCGACGAACAGCCCCGACACGATCACGCCGAGCAGCATCGCGCCGACCGCCGCGAAGGCATTGGCCTGGCTATCGACGGCGTTGATCACGAAGTAGAGCACGATCGGCGAGAGCACCGGCAGCAGCGACGGAACGATCATTTCCTTGATAGCGGCGCGGGTGACGATGTCGACCGTATGGCCATAGTTGGGACGGCTGGTCCCCTCCATGATGCCCGGATTCTCGCGGAACTGCTTGCGCACATCCTCCACCACCGAACCGGCGGCGCGGCCGACTGCGGTCATGCCAAAGGCACCGAAGAGGTAGGGGAGCAGCGCGCCGAGCAGCAGGCCGACGATGACGAACGGATTGCTGAGCGAGAAATCGACGACGACGTCGGCGAAGTAGCGCTTGAGATCCTCCGTATACGCCCCGAACAGCACCAGCGCGGCGAGCGCGGCGGAACCGATGGCATAGCCCTTGGTCACCGCCTTGGTGGTGTTGCCGACCGCGTCGAGCGCGTCGGTGCGGGTGCGCACGTCGTCGGGCAGCCCCGCCATTTCGGCAATGCCGCCGGCATTGTCGGTGACCGGGCCATAGGCGTCGAGCGCGACGACCATGCCGGCAAGCGCGAGCAGCGAGGTGGCGGCGAACGCCACGCCGATGATCCCGGCCAGCTGGAACGAAGCGATCACCGCGACGACGATCACGATCGTGGGCAGTGCAGTCGATTCAAGGCTGATCGCCAGACCCTGGATCACGTTGGTGCCATGGCCGGTCTCGGATGCCTTGGCGATCGAGCGGACCGGGCGATAGTTGGTGCCGGTGTAATATTCGGTGATCCACACCAGCAGCCCGGTGACGGCGAGGCCGATCATCATGCACCAGAACAGGTCCATGCCGGTGTAGCTGGCATTGCCGATCGGGGTGTTGAGATCGCCCAGCGTATACTGGGTCGCGAACCAGATCGCCGGGACGGCGAGGATCGCGGTGGTCCAGAAGCCCTTATAGAGCGCGCCCATGATCGACTGGCTGCTGCCGAGCCGGACCATGTAGGTGCCGATGATCGAGGTGATGATGCACACGCCGCCGACGATCAGCGGCAACGCCATCAGCGCGAGCATCGCGTCGGAGGCGAGACCCTGAACGAGCAGCGCGATCGACACCATGGTGAGGCCGATGGTGACGACATAGGTTTCGAACAGATCGGCGGCCATGCCGGCGCAGTCGCCGACATTGTCGCCGACGTTATCGGCGATGACGGCGGGGTTGCGGGGGTCGTCCTCAGGGATACCGGCTTCGACCTTGCCCACCAGATCGGCGCCGACATCGGCGGCCTTGGTGAAGATGCCGCCGCCCAAGCGCGCGAAGATCGAGATCAGCGAAGCGCCGAAGGCGAGTGCGGTCAGCGCATGAATGATCTTCTCGCCATTGGCGGCTTCGCCGGCAGGGCCGACCAGATACCAGAAGAGCAGCGAGATCGAGAGCAGGCCGAGGCCCGCGACGAGCATGCCGGTGATCGCACCCGAGCGGAAGGCGAGAGTGAGGCCGCCCTGAAGCGAGTTTCGTGCGGCTTCCGCAGTGCGGACATTGGCACGCACCGAGATGTGCATCCCCGCAAAGCCGGCAATGCCCGAAAGCACCGCGCCGAGCACGAAGGCCGCGGTCGAGAGACCGCCGAGGGTGAAGAACAGCACAATGGCAACGGCCACGCCGACGACGGCGATGGCGGTGTACTGACGGACGAGATAAGCTTTGGCGCCTTCCTGGATGGCGGCGGCGATATCCTGCATCTTCTGGTCGCCAGCCGGTGCGCGAAGCACCTGCTGCGAAGTCACCAAACCATAGAGCACGGCGAGCACGCCGCACGCGATGGCGATATAGACAATCGTCATCTGGTATCCTTCCCCTGTGAATCCCACCCGCCACCCGGCTCTGTGTCCGGTGCGGCCTGCGGTCGGGGGCGGAGCGTATAGCGGGGCAGGGGGCTGTCAAGCTGCACTGATTCGCGGTGGCTGGCGTGTGCGGCGCGGTTGACGAAGTTGACACGAAAGCGGGGTTTTCTTGGCGACGCGCCGCTAACGCGACGGGTTTGCGCCGGCGACGCGCCACTAACGCGCCAGTGACGCGACACTGACGCGACGGGCGCGCGACACCAGCGCGGCAGGTGCGCGCCACCGGCGCGACAGGTTCGGACGGCAACGCGACAGGTTCGAACGATGACGCGACAGATGCGCGACACATTCGCGACTGTAACGCGCGGGGTGGCGTACATAGTCCGGCAGGTCGGGTTGGTATTCGTTTCCATCGATCAGGGTAGATCAGATGAAATCCAACATTTGAAGGGGGCGACTTGCCGCCCATCATCTTCCGGTTGTGATCAACCAGTCCTGACCCTATGCAAAGCCGGTCTTTCAGGAGCAAGGGGATGCTCGAATGACCGAAGCAACGGAAAGCGGTATGGAACCCCTTGCGGGGCGCGGTGCGCGGCGCGTGCTGCTGCGCGGGCTGGATCAGGAGGATCCGGTCAAATTGCTGGAAGATACCGCGCGGTTTCTGCGCGATCAGGGCAAAGGCATTCTCGACGGTGGCGACCCTGGCGAAGATCTCGAACTGATGTTCAAGCGCGTTGATCTCGGCGATTTCGTTATCGTCACGATCAAGGCCTAGGGGCGGGGCTTGTTGATGACGGCCAGAGGACGGCGGCGGCGTCCATCCACTTTGAGCTGCTCAGCGGTAAAAGGTCCGCGCCAGCCAGCGGCAGCCGGACTGCTCACGATCCCATTGCGGCCTTTCCCCGCGAGCGGCGACTCGTCGAAAGCAGGCGTCAATTGAGCAGGATGAGCAATCCCACTAATCCTTGGGAAAGCAATAATCCGGCAGATTATCGGGTTCGATTTTGGAGCATTTTTCTTCCGCGTTGAGCATTACCCAACCGGCCCCAAGTTGAGTAAACACCTTCTTCCGCGTGATCCATGGCCCGAACTGCGCTTCACCATAATCTCGAATACGAATGTCGTATTTGCAGGCAAAGTGGCGAAATGAACTTTTTACGCATGCGAGATTTATTATCTCAGCTTCAGGCATCTTCAATTCACCGCTAGGTTCGAATTTCCATGGTTTTGCCCTAGCTAATCTTTCGATTTCTCCGATTGACCGATCAAGCGGTGGATCGAGTATGTCGGGGACTGGTCCGGCATCAGGCACGGGGGGCGGGATTACGGGACTCTTTATGGCAGCCTGAGCCGCTCCATCCGCAACCGCGCTCGCAAAGAAGTAAGCTGCTAGAAGCATTCGGGATTTACGCGCGAAAATACTTGCGTGGCAAGCTTGAGTGAGCTGCCAGTCCACTTCCCACTCGTTCCCGGTCATTCTTGCCATGACCGGGTGATCATGAGGCCGGTCAGGCGGCGATCGTACCGATAGCGGACGCTCAAGACTCGATCGGCAAACTGCGCTGCGCGCGTTGGGCTTGAGCCTCTCGCACTTCGCTTGCCGCCCGGTGGATCCCGGCACGAGGCCGGGATGACGGATGGGGCGGGCGGTCGCTTGGGCGGTCAGCCGCCGTGGCTGTAGCCGAGCTTGCCGGGGAGCGGGACGGGGGCGCCGTTCGCGGTGAGGGTGAGGCCCGTGCCAGTGCTTGCGGTGCCAATGCGCGTCGCCGGGACGGGCGGGAGCGTGTCGGCGGGCAGGGTGAACAGCAGCTCGTAATCATCGCCTGCGGTAGCGGCTTCGATCGGGGCGAGGCCGGGCAGAGCCAGTGGGATGGCGTCGAGATCGATGGCGATGGCGACGCTGCTGGCTTCGGCGAGGCGGCGGGTGTCGATCAGCAGGCCGTCGGACACGTCCATCATCGCGGTGACTAGGGCGGCGATCGCCTGTCCCTCGGCGACGCGTGGCAGCGGGCGGAGATAGCGGGCGAGATCGCGCGGTTCGCCGTCGGGATCGAAGCCCGCGCCGCCGATGGTGCCGGTGACCCACAGCGTGTCGCCGGGCCGGACGCCTGTGCGCAGCGGAACATTGGGCTGCGCCTGGCCGATCGCGGTGAGGGTGAGGCTGCGCGGCGCGCCTGCAGGCATCGCGACGGTGTCGCCGCCGAGCAGCGGCATGGCGAAGCGGGTGAGCGCATCGTTGAGGCCGTCGAGAAAGGCGCGGTCCCACTCGGCGTCGCCCGAGAGAGCGTAGTTGAGCAGGCAGCCGACCGGCGTCGCGCCCTTGGCGGCGAGGTCCGACAGGTTCACCGCCGCGAGCTTCCACCCGATCGAGTCCGCCGGGTCATCGGGGCGGAAATGGACGCTCGCGACCATCGTGTCGCTGGTGAGGATCAGGCGGCCCGCGGCGACGTCGAGGATCGCGGTGTCATCGGCGAGACCCGCCGCAGCGGGATGCGTCGCGATGGCACGCAGGGCCGTGAGAAAGGCGAATTCGTCGGACACGAACGGGTGTTAGGGGAGGATGTCGCCAACGGCCAGCCCTGGGCGCGGTTCAGATATGCTCGTCGATCCAGTCGAACAGCCGGTGGTTGCTGACCGCGGCCGCGCCCTCCTGGCAGTGGAGCAGGCCGGTATCGGCCTCGTCGAACAGCATGAAGTCCTTGGGCGCGCGCAGGGCGTCGTAGAGCTTGCGTGCCTGGCCGACGCTGGTGCTTTCGCCCGTGCCGTCCATCACCAGCGTTCGCGCGCGGATGTCGCGGGCCACATCGACATTCGAATAGCGGCGCATGTCGAGCATCAGCGCGGACGGGCGCGACACGCCATGTTTGGCCATCGTGTCGCGCATATACCAGCGGATCAGGTGATGCTGTTCCATCAGGCCGAGGATCGCGCGATCGAAGGCGGCGGGGTCGCGGTCGAGCAGCGGGAGCAGGTCGGGGAAATAATTGTTGAACTGTTCGAAGGTGCTCGCGCCCCAGTCGAGCACGCCGGGGTTGGCGACGAGCAGCTTGATCCGCCGGTCGAAGGCCGCCGCGCGCGGGGTGAGCGCGCCGCCCATGCTCCAGCCCAGGAGCGCGATGCGCCGTGAATCGACTCCCGCGATGCGCACCGCGAAGTCGATGACCGGGCCGACCACCTTTTCCCAGTCCGGGCGGAAGGGGAGGCCATATTCGCGCAGCGCAAGCCCCTGTCCCGGGCAATGGACGAACAGCGCGTGATAACCGCGCTCGAGCGCATCGTCGAAGATGTGCTTGCCCGCCTCGGGCCAGGCGTCGCGCCCCTGCTGGAGGATGATGAGCGGGGCGTTGCCGCGTGCAACGGGCGAGCGGAGGAAATAGCCGGGCAGCACCGCGCCTTCATAGGGAATCCGCACCGGTTTCACGGGCCAGCGCAGCAGTCGTACCGCGCGCGCATAGGCCGCGGAAGAGCGGCGGGCGGCGTCGAGATTGCTGGCATGCGCCGGATCGGGATGATGGATCACGGCAGCGCGATAATAGGTTGCGGCGCGCAGCCAGGCCTTGCCGGCGCTGACCCGGCGCTCTTCGTTTTCACTGCGGCGTGCCATCGCCTCGACACGCTCGGCTGTGCGCACCCATTGGCGCGGCCAGCTCCAGTCGTCGCCGGCATCGATCCGGGCGCCGGTGTCGAGCGCTTCGCCGATATCGGCGCTGCCCGAATAGGCGAGGCCGAGCTGGTGGAGCAGCTGGCTGTTCATGATGGGGTCGTCGATCAGCGCCAGATCGTGCCAGGGGCGCTTGGCGCTTGGCCCGCGCTGACCGCGAAGGGGGGCGGTCAGCGCGGGCGCGGCGATGCCGCGATCAATGTGGAAGAGCGCGGCGGCGAGTGCCCCCGCGCGGACGAGGCTTCGGCGATCGATCGAGGCGGCCATGGCGGTTTCCTTCGGCTGGGGAGCACGAAGGCTAACCGCGCGGCGGCCGCGGCGGATAACCGGGGGATTGCGATGCGTTGCGGAATGTGACGCGCGCGGGAGCGGCCTGCGCGCGGAGTCAGACCGCCTTCAGCGCTTCCTCGAAATCGGCGATCAGGTCGTCGGCATCCTCGACGCCGATCGAGATGCGCACGAGATTGTCGGTGATGCCGAGCGCCTTCTTGCGCGCATCGGGGACCGAGAGGTGGGTCATCGCCGCCGGGGCCGAGGCGAGGGTTTCGGTGCCGCCGAGGCTGACCGCGAGCTTGGCGATCTTGAGGCTGTCCAAGAAGGCGAACGCCTCCTTCTCGCCGCCCTTCAAGTAGAGCGAGAAGGTCGAGCCGGCGCCGGTGCAGTGGCGGTCGTAAATGTCCCTTTGACGGCTGCCTTCGGGAAGGAAGCCGAGATAGCCGACGCTTTCGACCTTCGGGTGCGTGCGCAGATACTCGCAGACCTTCACCGCATTCTCGCCCGCGCGGCTCATGCGCAGTTCGAGGGTTTCGAGCGAACGCAGCAGCATCCAGGCGGTGTTGGGATCGCAGATCGTGCCGATGGTGTTGCGCATCATGCGGATGGTGTTGATGTGCGCCTTCGAGCCGAGCACGCCGCCCGCGACGAGGTCGCTATGGCCGCCGGCATATTTGGTGAGCGAGTAGACGACGAGGTCGGCGCCCTGCTGAAGCGGCTTGGCCCAGAGCGGGCCGAGGAAGGTGTTGTCGATCGCGATCGGCGGCTTGTTGGCGCCGGTGAAGATCGCGTCGCGGCTGGCGGCGACGGCCTCGACATCGACCAGTGCGTTGGTCGGGTTGGCGGGGCTTTCGAGATAGATGAGCGCGACATTGCCCGAGGCGGCCTTGCTGAGGACCGCGTCGATCTCCTCACGCGTGGCGCCGGCGGGGAAGTCGAGCCAGTGGACGCCGAACTTGCCGAGGATGCGCGCGATCAGCGTCTCGGTCGCGGCATAGAGCGGACCGGAGTGAACGATGGTGTCGCCGGGCTTGACCATGGCGAGGAACAAGGTGGCGATCGCGGACATGCCGGAGGAGAAGGCGAGCGCGTCCTCCGCCTCTTCCCAGATGCCGAGGCGATCCTCGAGGATTTCCTGGTTGGGGCCGTTGAAGCGCGAATAGACGAGACCCTCGGCGCCGCCGGGGCGTTTGCCGGTCACGCCCTCGAAATGGCGCTTGCCCGCTGCGGCGTTGGGGAAGACGAAGGTCGAGGTCGCGAAGATCGGCGGCTTCAAGGAGCCTTCCGACAGCATCGGATCATAGCCATGGCCCATCATCAGCGTGGCGGGGCTGAGCTTGCGTCCGCCAACCGACTCCACCGGAGGCTTGGGACGGCGGCGCGGGGTGGTGCTGGTGAGAGCGGCTTCGTCGGGTTTGACGGGCTTGTCGGTCATATCAGTGCCTCTCTCGCGGTCGTATCAGCTGAGACGTCTTGGCAGCCGCAGTCGCATCAACGCTTCAGCCGGTCAATGAGACCAATGTAATCTGGCGGCCGTAATCGGGCTCTCCGCGATGGGTGGCGCGGCGGAAGCTGTAGAAGCGGTCGGGCTGCGAATAGGTGTCCTCGCCCAGCGCCTCGACCGTGCGCAGGCCGGCGGCGGCGAGGCGGTGGACGACATAGGCTTCGAGATCGAACTGGTGGTGACCGTCGCGGCCGGGGCTAAAGAAGCGATCGTTGGCGGGATCGAACTCGGCGAAGCGGGTGTGGAAGCCCTCGTCCACCTCATAGCTGGCGCGGGCGATGCACGGGCCGACCGCGGCGACGATATTCTCGCGCGCCGCGCCGAGCGCTTCCATTGCGGCGATGGTGGAGTCGGTGACGCCGCCGAGCGCACCCTTCCAACCGGCATGGGCGGCGCCGATCACCCCGGCGTGACGGTCGGCGAAGAGGATCGGCGCGCAATCGGCGGTGAGGATGCCGAGGGTGAGGCCCGGGCGGTTGGTGACGAGTGCGTCGGCGTGCGGGCGAAGCTCGTCGATCCAGGGTTCGATCACGGTGACGGCGTCGGCGGAGTGGACCTGGTACAGGCCGACCAGATCGGTGCCGGGCGCGACGGCGGCGATGGCGCGGCGCTGGTTCTCGATCAGTTCGGGCGTGGGCGGGCGGCCGCGGCGACCCATATCGAGGCTGGCGGTCTCCCCGGTCGAGACCCCGCCGCGACGGCCGAGAAAGCCATGGGCGATGCCATCGAGGGCGCGGGCGCGGAGAACATCGACGGGTTCGGTCACAGGTCCAGCTTCATGATGAGGTCGCGGTCGATCTTGTCCCCGACCGGGAAGGGATAGTCGCCGATATGGACGAAGCCGTATTTGGCATAGAAGGCGATGGCGCGGGCATTCTCCTCGAACACCGTCAGCAGCAGCGCGGACGCGCCGCCCTCGCGAGCGGTGGCGATGCTCCAGTCCATCAGCGTCTGGGCGATGCCCTGGCCGTGCCAGTCATAGTCGACATAGAGCTGGCCGAGCTGAGCCTCGTCCGGTCCCGCTTCCTTGAGCCAGGGCGGGACGAGCTTGGCATAGCCGACGATCTGCGCACCGGCGCGCGCGACCTGCCAGGTCACCGCGGGATCGGCGAGGTGCGCCCGCAGCTTGCCGGTCGGGCCATAGGCTTCGGTCAGATAGGCCTTGAGATCGGCGGGGTCATAGCCATGCGCGAAGGTGCGGCTCCACGATTCCTGCGCCATTGCGTCGAGCGCGTCGGCATCGGCAAGCGTGGGCGTGTCGTAGGTGATCGTCGTCATTCGAATCCTGCGGGAACGGGCCAGCCGGGGGCGGTCAGTGCGATGACCTTGAACAATTCGCCCATCGCTTCGTCGCCAGTGAGCCGGTCGCGCGCGACGGCGATCTCCTGGGCGCGGTCGGGCGCGGCCTTGGCGAGTGCATCGGCACGCGGGCCGATGCCGAGTGCGTTGAGGAAGGCACCCTGAGTCACCGGTCCGTGGGCAACGAGACCCTCGACCCGCGCCGCTTCGATCAGGGTGCCGAAGTCGACATGAGCGGTGAGGTCGGCCTCGCCCGGGTCCTCGAACGGATTGGCATAGGCATGGCCGCGCACCGCCTGAAGCGTGTCGCCGATCGCGGGGCCGGCATAGCCATAGTCGATGATGATCGCCGCCCCGCCCTGTGCCAGCAATTTGGCGGCGAGCGAACGCAGGATCGCGACGCTGGGCGGCGAGGTTTCGAGGATCGACCCGTCGGGGGCGTCGCGGAACTGCGGCGGGATGATCGGATCGAAGATGGTGTTGCCGACCACCGGCAGGAACAGGAGATCCTGACAGGCGACGAGCCGCTCGCGCCAGCCATCGACCGTCTTGACCAGCTGGCGGATCGGGAGCGCGTCGAAGAATTCGTTGGCGACCACCAGCAACGGTGCGTCGTCGGGCAGGCCGACGATGCTCATCGTCCATTCGGCGCCGGGAACCTGTTTCGCCTGTTCTGCGCGTAACGCGGGGCTGTTCTCGACGAAATGGACCGGCGGCTTCAGGCCCGCGCTGCCCATCGCGCGCAACGCATCGGCGGCGAGGGTGCCGCGGCCCGGGCCAAGCTCGACATAATGCGCGTGCGGGCGGCCGGCGCGGTCCCAGAGGTCGGCGAGCGCGAGACCGACCAGTTCGCCGAACATCTGGCTGATCTCGGGCGCGGTGGTGAAGTCGCCGCGGCTCCCAAGCGGATCGCGCGTCGCGTAATAATGCGTGTTCGCCGCGCCTATGAACTGCGAGAGCGGGATCGGCCCGGCCATGGTGATGGCGCGGGCGATCCGTTCGGGGAGCGGGCCGTCGTCGGTGGGAGCTTCGGACATCAGGCGATGGTTTGCGAGCCCGCGAACGGCTCGACCCGCTCACGCCGCTTCTTGGCGGTGGCGATGAGATAGATGCCGCCGAGGATCATCGGGACGGTCAGCAACTGGCCCATATGCAGGCCGGGCGTTGCAAAGATCGTGTCGGTGAACTGGCGATCATATTCGCGGAAGAACTCCACGAAATAGCGCGACAGGCCATAGCCGAGCAGGAAGGTGCCGACGAGCTTGCCCGGCTGGTAGCGCGCGTCGGTCTTCCAGAACAGGAACCACAGGACCAGGCCGAGCAGCAGCCCTTCGAGACCGGCTTCGTAGAGCTGGCTGGGATGGCGGGGGACAAGGCCACCGGTCCGCTCGAACACGATCGCCCAGGGCACGTCGGTCTGGCGGCCCCACAGCTCCGCATTCACGAAATTGGCGAGGCGGCCGAAGAACAGGCCGAAGGGGACGCAGCAGGCGACATAGTCATGGACGCGCAGCCAGTTGAGCTTTTCCTTGCGGCACAGCCACAGGATCGCGACCGTCACGCCGATCACGCCACCATGGAAGGACATGCCGCCGTCCCACAGCCGCAACAGCTTCAACGGATCGAGCAGCAGCTCGGTCTGGTAGAAGATCGCATAGCCGAGCCGGCCGCCGAGGATGATGCCGATCGTCGCATAGAACACCATGTCGTCAGCATGGCGCCGGGCCATCGGCGCGCCGGGCTGGGCGATCAGCTTGAGCAGGTACCACCAGCCGACCAGGATGCCCGCAATATAGGCGAGCGAATACCATTTCAGTTCGAAGAAGCCGAGGTTGAGCAAGACCGGGTCGAGGCCGAGCTGGCTGAACTGGATATGGTTCGCGGCGTCGGAGACGGCGCCTGAAACGACGGCTGCGGTGGATAAGATCAAGCGCTTGGCTCCCGAAGGGTTCGGGGCTGTCCTATCCGCATATCACGGCAAACCCAAGAGGATGGGTCTCGTTTCAGCCCATGCGGGCCTGCAAAGCCCGGTTTGCTGCGCGCCGGTGCGACTGGGGGCGTACTGGGGGCGTAGAAACCCCTCATCCGTCACCCCGGCCTTGTGCCGGGGTGACGGTTTGAGGGGATTGGGGGTGATGGTTCGAGTGGAGCGGCGTGCTGATTGCCGATCCTCCGAACCGCGGGTAGAGCGGCGGGGATGGAGCGACTGGGCAAGGGCATTGATCGGCGTACGCTGCTGATCGGCGGCGGCGCGGGGATCGGGCTGGTGCTTGCCTGGGCCGTGTGGCCGCGCACTTATCTTCCCAATCTGTCGGTGCGCGACAAGGAGACGGCGTTCGGCGCGTGGCTCAAGGTCGCCGAGAATGGCCAGGTTACGGTCGCGATCCCGCAATGCGAATATGGGCAGGGCGTGTTCACGACATTGCCGCAGCTGGTGGCGGACGAGCTGGGCGCCGACTGGCGCACGGTCGGGGTGGAGCAGGCGCCGCTCAACCCGCTCTATGCCAATGCGCTGGGGTTCGCCGAGTTGTTTCCGCGGGTGCTGCCCGAACGGCTGGAGCGGATATGGACCGAGCGCAATGCGGTGATGCTGACCGGCGGATCGACCTCGATTCGAAGCTTCGAGGCGCCGTTGCGCGCGGCGGGCGCGGGCGCGCGAGCACTGCTGTGCAAGGCGGCGGCGCGGCGCTGGGGCGTCGACTGGCAGGAATGCGACACCGCCAACGGCCATGTGGTGCATGACCAGAAGCGCTTGCGCTTCGGCGAACTGGCAGCCGAGGCGGCGGGCGAGGACATGCCCGGCGACCTGCCGATGCGCGAGGGCGATACCGGACGGCTGACCGGCACGCCCGCGCCGCGACTCGATGCGCCCGGCAAGGTCGATGGCAGCGCGAACTTCGCCGCGGACATCCGCCTGCCCGGCATGGTCTTCGCGGCGCTGCGCCAGGGGCCGATCGGGACGGTGAAGCTCGCCGCGATCGACGAGGCCGCGGCGAAGCAGGTGCCGGGCACGCTGCACATCGTGAAGAACGAGATGTGGGTGGCGACGGTCGCCAACAACTGGTGGGCGGCGAGCCAGGCGCTCGACGCGATCAACCCACGCTTCGAGGTGGCGGGCAAGGTCGAGAGCGAGACGATCCAGGCCGCGCTCGATGCCGCGCTGGAGGGCGACGGCGAACGGATGGTCGCCGTCGGCGATCTGGCGCCGGCGTTCAAGGGCGCGCGCGTGGTCGCCGCGGAATATCGCGTCGGACTGGCGCTGCACGCCGCGATCGAGCCAATCTGCGCGACGGCGATGTGGGAGGAGGATCGCGTGCGGCTGTGGCTGCCGACCCAGGCGCCCGGCTTCGCACGCGATGCGGTGGCGGAGGTGCTGGGCATCGGCGCAAGCAAGGTCATTGTCCATCCGGTGCTGGCGGGCGGATCGTTCGGGCAGAATCTGGAGCATCAGGTCGCGGCGCAGGCGGCGCTGATCGCGCGCGAGGTCAACAAGCCGGTACAGCTGATGTGGTCGCGCGGCGAAACCTGCGTGCAGGATCGCTTCCGCCCGCCCGCGGCGGGGCGGATGACTGCGCGACTGGGGGCGAACGGGAGCGTTTCGGGCTGGCTCGCCAAGATCGCGGCGCCCAATACCGGGCACGAGCTGGCACGGCGGCTGACCGGCGGGGGCGGCGTGATCGGCGCGGGGCTGGCCATGACCGGGATCGGCGACCGATCGGCCGTGGCGGGCGCGCGGCCGCCCTATCGCATTCCGGCGCTGGCGATCGATCACCATCCGGCCGAGATCGGATTGCCGACCGGTTACTGGCGCTCGGGCGCGCATAGCTACACCGCCTTCTTCACTGAGAGTTTCATCGACGAGCTGGCGCATGTCGCGGATATCGAGGCGTTCAGTTTTCGCATTGCGATGCTGGGCGGCGAACCGCGGCTGGCGCGATGCCTGTCGACCGTCACCTCGCTCGGTGGATGGCAGGGCGGGTTGCCGGGGAGCGGGCAGGGGCTGGCGTGCCACGCGTTTGCCGGCAGCTATATCGCGGTGATGGCCGAGGCATCGGTCGGCGGCGACCAGCGCGTGCAGGTCGACCGGCTGATCGCGGCGGTCGATTGCGGGCGGGTAGTCAATCCGAGCGTAGTCGAGCAGCAGATCGAGGGCGGGCTGATCTTTGGCATGGCGGCGGCGCTTGGCGCGACCACGGGGATCACCGCGAACCGGCCGGACGCGCGAACCTTCCGCGACCTGGAACTGCCGCGGCTCGCCGATTGTCCGCAGATCATGGTCGAGCTGATCGCCAGCGACGCCGATCCGGGCGGGGTTAGCGAGCTGGGGGTGCCGCCGGTCGCGCCGGCGATCGCCAATGCGCTCTACGCCGCGACCGGGGTGCGATTACGCCAGCTTCCACTGATTCCGGGCGGCGAATGAGCATGGACGGGCATATTGCGATCCCCGAGCGCAAGGTTGGGGTGCTGCTGGTCAACCTCGGCACGCCCGATGCGCCGACCCCTGCGGCGGTGCGGCGCTATCTGGCCGAGTTCCTGTCCGATCCGCGCGTGGTCGAGATTCCGCAGATCGTCTGGCAGCCGATCCTGCGCGGGGTGATTTTGCGCACGCGGCCAAAGAAGTCGGCGCACGCCTATTCGCTGGTATGGACCGATGAGGGATCGCCGCTCGCTGCGATTACCGCTCGGCAGGCCAGGGCGTTGCAGCAGGCCTGGCCGGACGTGCGGGTCGACTGGGCGATGCGCTATGGCAATCCGGCGATCGGCGACAAGCTCGAGGCGATGAAGGAAGCGGGGTGCGAGCGCATCCTGATCGCGCCGCTCTATCCGCAATATTGCGCGGCGACGACCGCGACCGCGACCGACGCGGCGGCGGCGGCATTGGCGGCGATGCGCTGGCAGCCGGCGGTGCGAATGCTGCCACCCTATCACGACGATGCTGCGTATATTGCTGCGCTCAAGACGTCGGTCGAGACACAGTTGGCCGCGCTCGATTTCGAGCCGGAAGCGATCGTCGCGAGCTTTCACGGGATGCCGCAGCGGACGCTCGATCTGGGCGATCCCTATCACTGCCATTGCGTGAAGACCGCGCGACTGCTGGGCGAGGCGCTCGGCAGGGAGTTGACGATCGCCTTCCAGTCGCGCTTCGGGCGGGCCAAGTGGCTTGAGCCGGCGACCGATAGCGTGCTGGCGGGGCTTCCGGGCAAGGGGGTTAAGAAGGTCGTGGTGGTGGCGCCGGGCTTCTCCGCCGACTGCCTCGAGACGCTGGAGGAGCTGGCGATTCGCGGACGCGAAAGCTTCGAGGCGGCGGGGGGCGAACGCTTCGCCTATCTCGACTGTCTCAACGACAGCGAGCCCGGGCTACTCATGTTGCGCAGCATTGTCGCAAGGGAGCTTGCGGGCTGGGCGGAGCTTGCCTAGCCTTCGTCTCACCATTTCTGGGAGAGATTCATGGCACGGGTAGCGATCGTAACGGGCGGCACGCGCGGCATCGGAGAGGCGATCAGTGTCGCGCTCAAGGATCTGGGGGTGACGGTCGCAGCCAACTATGCGGGCAACGACCAGCGCGCGGCCGAATTCACCGAGCGGACGGGGATCAAGGCGTTCAAATGGGATGTCGCCGACTATGACGCGTGCCAGCAGGGCGTGGCGGATGTCGCGGCGGCGCTGGGCCCGGTCGATATCGTGGTCAACAATGCCGGCATCACCCGCGACGGCACGATCCTGAAGATGACCTACCAGATGTGGAAGGAGGTCATGGACACCAACCTTGGCGGCTGCTTCAACATGGCCAAGGCGACCTTCCCCGGCATGCGCGAGCGCAAATGGGGGCGGATCGTCAACATCGGCTCGATCAACGGCCAGGCCGGGCAATATGGCCAGGTCAACTATGCCGCGGCGAAGAGCGGCATCCACGGCTTCACCAAGGCGCTGGCGCAGGAAGGCGCGCGTGCCGGGGTGACGGTCAACGCGATCGCGCCGGGCTATATCGACACCGACATGGTCGCCGCGGTGCCGGCCGAAGTGCTTGAGAAGATCGTCGCCAAGATCCCGGTCGGCCGTCTGGGCCAGGCCAATGAGATCGCGCGCGGCGTGGCGTTCCTCTGTTCCGAAGAGGGCGGGTTCGTCACCGGATCGACGCTGTCGATCAACGGCGGGCAGCATATGTACTGACGGGTCGAGACGAGTCGCCCGGCGCAGGCCGGGGGACGGCGTCGGGGCGCGTTGCGCACGACCCGGCACGGATGGCGGGTCCGCTCCGGCGGAACCCGTCCGACGCCGGCACGGGTTTTGCTCGTGCTTAGCGCACAGATTTAGAGCGCAAGGCGCGGGGTGGTCCGCGTCGTTCGCCGCACTAGATTGGTGCGATGGCTGATACGACCATCCATGCCCGCATGAACGCCGGCGACTGGGCGATCCTCGCGACATTGTCGGTGATGTGGGGATGTTCCTTCTTTTTCCTGGCGATCGGCTTGCGTGAGCTGCCGCCGTTCACTTTGGTGCTGACGCGCGTCGCATTCTCGGCATTGCTGCTGCTCGGCTGGGCGGCGATCGCGGGAATCCGCCTGCCGCCGCGGAGTGCATGGGGCGCCTTTCTCCTGCTCGCACTGCTCAACAACGTCATTCCGTTTGCACTCTATGCCTTTGCACAGCAGCAGATTTCGAGCGGGCTCACGTCGATCCTCAACGCCACGACACCCTTATGGGGTGTGATCGTCGCGCATCTGTTCACGGTGGACGAGAAGGCCACCCCCGGGAAGATTGCTGGCGTGCTGCTGGGCTTTGCCGGGGTGGCGACGATGGTCGGCGGCGACGCGCTGGCGGGGCTGGGCGCCAATGTCTTTGCGCAGGCTGCCTGCCTTGTCGCGACCTTGAGCTATGCGCTTGCGGGTGTATGGGCGCGGCGGTTCAAGGGACAGGGCATTACGCCGATGGGCGTGGCGACCGGCCAGCTGGTCGCGGCGACGATCGTGATCCTGCCGATCGCGGGGATCGTCGACCGGCCCTGGCTGCTGCCGATGCCGGGCGGGGTGGTGATCGCCTCGATCGCCGGCATGGTGCTGGTATCGACGGTGTTCGCCTATGTCCTCTATTTCCGGCTGGTCGCACGCGCCGGGGCGAGCAACGCGCTGCTCGTCACCTTCACCATCCCGATCGTCGCGATCCTGCTGGGCGTGCTGGTGCTTGGAGAAACGCTGCTGACCAAGCACGTCGCGGGGATGGCGCTGATCGGGCTCGGCCTGGCGGCGATCGACGGGCGGTTATGGGCGCGATTGTCGCGATCTTCGTAGTGCGTGGCTTCAGGATCTCGGCATAGAAAGAGGCCGGCTTCCTTTCGGAAGCCGGCCTCTTCTGTCTCATGCCGCTATGCTGTCCGGATGCGGCATCAGCACATCAGAAGCGCACGCCGAGGCCGGCGACGACCTGGTGACGCGTGACGTCTGCTTCGTAGTTCGAGTAGCGATACTCGACCTTGCCGAAGAGATTCTGGCCGAACTTGCGCTCGACGCCGCCACCGAGGCGGATGCCGTCGCCATTCTCGTTGCCGACGGTGCTCTCGATGCGGGCGTTGGTGTAGCCGACCTTGCCGTAGACCGCGGTGTTGCCGAACACATAGCCGAGACGGCCGCCGGCATAGAGATCGCGGCTCGCCGAAGCGACGACGGTGTTGCCGGCCTTGAGCTCGGCCGAGGATTCGGTGACTTCACCCTCGATGCCGAACAGCACGTTGCCGCTCTGCACGTCGTAGCCGAAGTTCACACCATAGGTGACGCCATCGGGGTTCTCGACGCCCGCGGTGTTGAGGTCGAGCTTGTCATAACCGACAACGGCCGAGACATGCGCGCCGTTGAAGGGGGCTGCTTCGTCCTGCGCGAAAGCCGGGGTTGCGGCGGCGGTCAGGGCGACGAGCGCCAGAGCAATCTTCTTCATGGTAAATCACATTCCTTGTTACAGCCCTGGGCGCGTGTTCTCCGTGCCTCGGGGAGGGCGCATCTGGGTGGCGAATGTGGCGGAAACAAGCACCCGGCCGCGCTAAATGCGGGATTGGGCAGAGAATGTTGCCATATTAACACACTCAGTGGCGGGCGCAGAAGAGGCCGACTCCCTCGCGGAAGCCGGCCTCGTCTGTCCTGAGTGCCACAAGTCCCTGTGGGACTGTGGCATCAGTGCATCAGAAACGCACCCCGACGCCGAGGGCGAGCTGGTGGCGCTCGACCCCTGCTTCATAGTTCGAGTAGCGATATTCGGTGCGGATGAAGATGTTGTTCTGGACGCGCACGTCGCCGCCCACGCCGACGCGAATGCCGTCGCCATTGTCGTCGCCGACGATCGTCTCGACGCGTGCGTTGGTGTAGCCTGCCTTGAGGTAGATCAGCGTCGGGCCGGTGACGAAGCCGATGCGGCCGCCGGCATAAAGGTCGCGCGACGCCTTGGCGGCGACGACGGTGTTGGCCTTGGCCTGGGTGGTCGATTCGGCGGCTTCACCTTCGAAGCCGACCACAACCTTGCCGAACTGCAGATCATAGCCGAGAGCGACGCCGTACAGCACGCCGACCGGATCGTTCAGGTCCGCGGTGTCGAACTTCACGTGATCGACGCCGGTGATCAGCGCGACGTGCGGGCCGGCGAAATCCTGGGTCTCTTCCTGCGCGAAAGCTGGGGTCGCAGCTGCCGAGAGCGCGACGAGCGCGAGAGCGATCTTCTTCATATTCTGGGTTCCCTTTACTGGCCATCGCGGGTGTCTCCCCCGCTTCGGCGCGCGCGATCTGGGTGACGAATGTGACAGAAACAAGCGCCAAGTCGTTCGGATTGCACGATTGATTGAAGAGTGTTGCTCAACTGATACACTGGGCCCTGGACATAAAGAGGGCCGGCCTCCCTGCGGAAGCCGGCCCTCCTTGTTTCAAGCCGTCAGCGGCTTAGCGGCGGCAATAGCCGGGACGGTCCGACCGGTCGATCTCGCGGCCGGCGATCGCGCCGACGGCGCCACCCAGGATCGTGCCGAGCGTGCGGTCGCCGCGGCCGGCGATCGCGTTGCCGGCAAGGCCCCCGGCGATCGCGCCGACGATCGTGCCGCCGGTGCCATCGTTGCACTTGTCGCGCGCACGGTCGCGATAATAGCGGCGATCGTCACGATCATAGCGGCGATAGTCGCGATAGCCGCGGTCACGGCCATAACCGCGATCGTAGCCGCGATAGTCGCGGTCGCCATAATAGCCGCGGCTGTCGTTATAGTCATAGCGGCTCTGCGCAGCGGCAGGGGTCGCGGGGATCAGCGCGGTACCGGTCATCGCCAGCGCGGCGCCAATCAGGGAAAGCTTCTTGAACATCGGTTTTCTCCTTGTTCTGCCGTTTCGTGCGACGCGGCCCTGTGCCGTCATCGTTGAACAAGGGATTCGCATAACCGGGTTGAGCATTGTCTGAATGTGCCGGTTATCTGGCGTTCAGCGAAATGGGGAGGTCGGACGGGTGCGAACGAAATGGCCGGTGCGGTGAGGGAACCCGAGGGGGGTAAGCGCCCGTCCCCGATACGCAACACGGGGAAACTCGGGCAGGGTGCCATCAACGCGCACCGGCTGTTCGGCGGGGCACCGCATGCGGCGCGTCCCGTTGCGGTTGCCCCTAGATGAACGGGTTTTAGCGCTATCTGAACGCGGCTGTTATCTGAGGTTCAGCTTTGCGCCGCGAATCGGGCCGCTATGAGGGGCGCGATGCGTATCCTGCTTTCTATCCTGCTGGTCCTGTTGTTCGTGCCGAGCTGGTCTGGAGACCAGCGGCTGGCACTATTGCCCGCGAAGGCGGAGATGGCGGCGCATCGCGTGCACCTGGACCCGCGTGACCCGGGCCGGGTGAAGCTGGGCGGGCTGACCTTTCTGGGCGGGGTCTATCTGACCGGGCCGGCGCCGGCGTTCGGCGGCTTTTCTGCGATGAGCATCGAGGGCGATCATTTCACGCTGTTGAGCGATGGCGGCAACATCGTCAGCTTTCGCATGGGCGCGGACTGGCAGGTGCGCGAGCCGCGATTCGCCGAGCTCCCGGATGGGCCGGGTACGGGGTGGGAGAAGGCCGATCGCGACAGCGAATCGCTGACGCGCGACCCCGCGACCGGGCAGTTCTGGATCGGATTCGAGCGCGCGAACGAAATCTGGCGCTTCTCCCCTGGCTTTGCGCGGGCCGAGGCGCGTGTCGCGCCGCGTGCGATGGCCGACTGGCCGATGAATGGCGGCCCCGAATCGCTGGTGCGGCTGCGCGACGGCGGCTTCATCGTGCTGGCCGAGGATCAGGATGCGAAGCGCGGCGGTGTGGAGCAGCCCGACGTGAAGGTCGGGGTCTGGTTCGCAGGCGATCCGACGCGGCCGAAGCAGCGCAGCTTCGTGTTCGGTTATCGCCCGCCCAAGGGATTCCTGCCCACGGATATTACCGAACTGCCCGATGGGCGGCTGGCGGTGCTCAATCGCAAGGCGTCACTGCGCGAAGGCTTTACGGCGGTGCTGACGATCATCGACCGCGGCGCGATCCAGCCGGGGCGAATCGCGACGGGGCGCGAGATTGCCCGATTCGCGGCACCGGTGGTGCACGACAATTTCGAGGCGCTGGCTGCGACGCGTGAGGGTGATTCGACGATCCTGTGGATCGCGTCGGACGACAACCAGCTGTTCCTGCAGCGCTCGCTGCTGTTGAAATTCAGGCTGGACGACTGACGGAGGCGGGCGCCGGCCGACCTCCCCACCAGTCCACTTATCGAAGATACCCTGACATGAATGGCGGGATGGCGAACGGGCTCGCACAAAGCCAGCAGAACGCCGAACGGCCCGCGTCCCTTGCGGGAGCGGGCCGATCAGAACGGTGAAACCCGAATGGGTTCAGGCCGCGGCGGCGGTCGCCTTCTTGGCAACTTCGCGCTTCAGGCGGCGTGCCTTGAGCGAGAGCTTGTCGTCGCTGGTCTTGAGCAGCCAGTTGTCGAGGCCGCCATTGTGCTCGACCGAGCGCAGGCCGTGCGTCGAAACGCGCAGGCGGATCGAGCGCTCAAGGGCTTCCGACATCAGCGTCACATTCTGCAGGTTGGGCAGGAACGTCCGCTTGGTCTTGTTGTTGGCGTGGGAAACATTGTGACCCACCTGCCGGCCCTTGCCGGTCAGCTCGCAAATGCGCGACATCGCTTGATCCTAGGTTTATGCCTGTTCCGGTAGCCCCGGAAAGTGGGGCGCAGTACCGAGACAGAGGCTTTTCGTCAACCTCGTTCCCGACACCCGATGCAACTTCGATGATCGATGGCGCGTTATTTCGCAAACGATTCGATTGAGGAGAGCGGAACGATGCGTGCAATCCTGGCGATATTGGTGCTTGCCGCGGTGGTGATCGTGGCGATGATTTCGCTCGGCATGCTCAACGTGAACATGCAGCCGGGCAGTCTGCCCACGGTGAAGCTGGAGGGCGGACAGCCCCCCGCAGTGAAGGCGGATGTCGGCGAAGTCGGCATGGGCTACACCAACAAGACGATCCAGGTGCCGACCGTGGTGATGGAGAACAAGGTGATCCAGGTGCCGACGGTGGAGGTCGAGAAGGCCAAGCCGGCTGAGCCTGCGGTCAAGGCGCAGTAACTCTTTCCAGAACGCGCCTGACGGGGCGTACCGCACCAGCCCGCTCCCCACCCGGCCATCCATATCATACTGCCGTTGGGTGGCCGGGTGGGGAGCGGGCTGGTGCGACTCCAAACGCGACTCGATTCGCATGGCATAGCCAAGCGGAACCCGGCCGGGCATAGCGGGAGGATGTTTCCACTGCCCGAACCGATGCGCGTCGCGCTCGATGCCGCCCGCGATGCGGCTGAAGCAGGGGAGGTGCCCGTGGGCGCGGTGGTGATGCGCGGCGAGACGGTGGTGGCGGTCGCCGCCAATGCCCCCCGCATGCTCCATGATCCCACCGCCCATGCCGAGATGCTGGCGATTCGGGCGGCGGCGGAGAAACTCGGCCGCGAACGGCTGGAGGATTGCGACCTGTGGGTGACGCTGGAGCCGTGCGCGATGTGCGCCGGAGCGATCAGCCATGCCCGAATCGGGCGTGTCTATTATGGCGCGAGCGATCCCAAGGGCGGCGCAGTCGAGCACGGGCCGAGGTTCTTCGCGCAATCCACCTGCCATCACCGGCCGGAAGTCTATTCCGGCATCGGTGAAGGCGAGGCGGGCGCGCTGCTCAGAGAGTTCTTCGCAGCGCGGAGATGATCTGTGCGGCTCTGCCATGCAGAGCCGGGAGCGGTACCGGCCCGCACCCCCACCCGGCCACCCAGCGCCAGTATCCTATGGGAGTGTGGGGTCGGTCATGCCCCCGGCATGACCTGAACAGCGCGGGGCGCTGTTCACCCCGCACTGGGTGGGGGCGCGGGCCGGTGCCGGACAACAAATCAGCGCATGTCGCTGTCGCGGACCGGGACAACCTTGATCTCGACGCGGCGATTCTGGGCGCGGCCTTCGATCGTATCGTTCGACGCGATCGGCTGGGTTTCGCCATAGCCGAGTGCTTCGAGACGGGCGGATTCGACGCCGCGCGAAACGAGGTAGCTGGCGACCGCATCCGCGCGGCGTTCGGAAAGCGCCTGGTTATAGGCGTCCGAGCCGGTCGAATCAGTGTGGCCGTACACATCGACATAGGTCTGGTTGTAGCGGTCGAGCACGTCGGCGACCTTGTCCAGCGTCGGCCGGAAGTGCGGCTGGATCGACGAGCTGTCGGTGTCGAAGGTGATTCCCGAAGGCATCGACAGGATCAGGTCGTCGCCCTTGCGGATCACCTCGACATCGGTGCCCGCGGTACGCTCGCGGATCTCGCGCTCCTGCCGGTCCATATAGCTGCCGATCGCCGCGCCGCCGATCGCGCCGATGCCTGCACCCAGAATCTTCTCGGTCCGGTCGTGGCGGCCGCCGACAATGTCGCCGAGCAGATAGCCGCCCAGCGCGCCGCCGATCGCGCCGATCCCGGTCTTCGACATGCGCTGTTCGCCGGTCACCGGATCGGTGACGCAGGCGCTGGTCAGCACCAGCGCGGCGATTGCGGGAATAAGGGGCCAGTTACGCATGGGGTCCTCCAGGTCTGTTCTACGCTGACAAAATCATCCGAAAGCGGCCTTGTTCCGCCTTCGCATCGAGCCGCCAATGCGCGCGCCATTGTGAAACCCACCTGAATATGGCTATGAGGCCGCAGGCCAATGGACCCGCTTCCCCCATTTCCCTGGATCGACGTCGCGATCATCTTGGCGCTGGTCGCGCTGAACGGTGTGTTCGCCATGTCCGAACTCGCGATCGTTTCCGCGCGCAAGGCGCGGCTGGAGGCGATGGTGCGTGCAGGCAAGCGCGGCGCGCGCACCGCGATCGATCTGGCAGCGGACCCCGGCAAGTTCCTGTCGACCGTCCAGATCGGCATCACGCTGATCGGCATCATTGCCGGCGCCTATTCGGGCGCGAGCCTGGGTACGCCAACCGCGGCGCGGATCGAGGCGTGGGGCGTGGCGCATGAGACGGCTGAGACGATCGGTTTCGCGATCGTCATTGCGCTCACCACCTACGCCTCGCTGATCGTCGGCGAGCTGGTGCCCAAGCAGTTCGCGCTGCGCTCGCCTGAGCCGATCGCAGTACTGGTGGCGACGCCGATGAAGTGGCTGGCGCGCATCACCGCGCCGGTGGTGTGGGTACTCGACCAGAGCAGTGGCCTTGTCTTCCGCCTCTTGGGCATGAACCGGGAATCGGAGAATCGAGTCACCGCCGAGGAGCTGCATATGCTGGTGGCCGAGGCGACGCATTCGGGCGTGATCGAGGAGCATGAGCGCTCGATCATCTCGGGTGTGGTGCGGCTGGCCGACCGGCCGGTGCGTGAGGTGATGACGCCGCGCACGCAGGTCGACTGGATCGACGCGAACCTCGACGAGGCGGCGATCCGCAAGCAACTGGCCGAGACGCCGCACACGCGGCTGCCGGTGGCCGAGGGTTCGGTCGATGCGGTGGTGGGTGTGGTTCAGGCGCGCGACGTGGTGACGGCGCTGATCCGTGGCGAGCCGCTGGACCTGCGCGGGCTGATGCAGGCAGCGCCGGTGCTGCCCGACCAGGTCGATGCGATGGATGCCCTCGGTGCGCTTCGGCGAGCCGCCGTTCCGATGGGCTTCGTACATGACGAATACGGGCATTTCGAGGGGATCGTGACCCCGGCCGACCTGCTTGCGGCAATTGCGGGCGAGTTCGTGTCGGACGCCGATCCGGGCGACAGCCCGTCGATCGTGGTGCGCGACGACGGCTCGCTGCTGGTGTCGGGCCAGCTTGCCGCCGATGCCCTTGCCGAGCGGATCGGGATCGAGCTGCCCGAGGATCGCGACTATGCGACCGTTGCCGGCCTTGCGCTCGCGATTCTCAAGCATCTGCCCAAGGAAGGCGAAAGCTTCGTCGAGCAGGGTTGGCGCTTCGAGATCGTCGATATGGACGGGCACAAGATCGACAAGCTGCTGCTGAGCGAAGCGCCGCGCGATTAGGGTTCGCGGGGCGTTTCGCTCTCGACGATCTCGTTATTCTCTTCGATCTCCTCGTCCGCTTCCAGCCGCTTGCGGCGCAGGTGGCGGCCCCAGATCAGGATCAGGACTGCGCCGATCGCGAACAGCGCGATGAGGACGAGGTGAGTCGTCGTCACCCAATCCCACCCGGTAGCGGTCAGAAGGATCGATTGTTCGTTATTCTCCATCGGCGGCCTCGACTGAGAAAAGCAAAGCCTATCCGAAGGTTAAGCAAGGTGGAAGCGGTTTGCGCCGCACGCCCGTGACCGCATGCGCTGTGGCGTGCTATAGCAGCGGCACACCATTGGGAGATAGGGTAACCAGGATGACCCGGGTGCAACCTATGCACCGACTTTCCAGCCGTAGGTGAAGTGTTCCTGGATCTGGAGTTGCTTGCCGGTGTCGACTTTGTTTTACTTTCCCTGCCG
>CAYOXO010000006.1:0-65595 GCA_964407945.1 uncultured Stakelama sp. | reverse complement strand
CGTGAACATGCTCTTCGGCAACTGCTCGCTGCAGCCGGAAGTGGCGCTCGTCGACGTCGCGTTCCCTTCCGGCTACGCCAAGGCCTTCCCGGGCCCGGAGTTCGGCATCGCCGGGCTGCGCGCGATGCTGGGCGCGCCGCAGCGCCCCCTCACCTGCTCGGCGCTCAAGCCGCAGGGCTCCACGGTCGCGCACCTCTCGATGGAGTCGCGGCTCACCATCGCCACCATGGCGGTGGAGGCGGGCGCGAAGAACGCCGTCTTCCCCGTGGACGACGTGACGCTCGACTCCGCGCGGCTCCGCCAGCGATCACCCGCGAGTGACGGGCGACGTCGGCAAGGCGGGCGTCGCGATCGACAGCGTCGAGGACATGAAGATCCTGTTCGACGGTATTCCGCTCGGCGAGATGTCGGTCTCGATGACGATGAACGGCGCGGTGATCCCGATCCTCGCCTTCTTCATCGTCGCGGGCGAGGAACAGGGCGTGCCGCGCGCGCAGCTCGACGGGACCATCCAGAACGACATCCTCAAGGAGTTCATGGTCCGCAACACCTATATCTACCCGCCCGAGCCGAGCATGCGGATCATCTCCGACATCTTCGGCTACACCTCGCGCGAGATGCCCAAGTTCAACAGCATCTCGATCTCCGGCTATCATATGCAGGAGGCCGGGGCGACGCAGGTGCAGGAGCTGGCCTTCACCATCGCCGACGGCATGGAATATGTGAAATACGGGGTCGCGAGCGGCCTCGACATCGACAAGTTCGCCGGGCGGCTGTCCTTCTTCTTCGCGATCGGCATGAACTTCTTCATGGAGGTCGCCAAGCTACGCGCGGCGCGGGTGCTGTGGCATCGCGTGATGACGAAGCTCGGCGCGCAGGACGAGCGCAGCAAGATGCTGCGCACGCATTGCCAGACCTCGGGTGTGTCGCTGACCGAGCAGGACCCGTACAACAACGTGATCCGCACCACGATCGAGGCGATGGCGGCGATGCTCGGCGGGACGCAGAGCCTGCACACCAACGCGCTGGACGAGGCGATCGCGCTGCCCACCGACTTCTCCGCCCGGATCGCGCGCAACACGCAGATCGTGATTCAGGAAGAGACGGGGATGACCAAGGTCGTCGATCCGCTCGGCGGCTCCTATTATGTCGAGGCGCTGACGCAGGAGTTGGTCGACAAGGCGTGGGCGATCATCGAGCGGGTCGAGGCCGAGGGCGGCATGGCCAAGGCGGTCGCCGCGGGCTGGCCCAAGGCGATGATCGAGGAGGCTTCGGCCGCCACCGCCGCGCGGATCGATCGTGGCGAGCAGGTGATCGTCGGGGTCAACAAGTACCGCAAGGCCGAGGAAGACCCGCTCGATATCCTCGACGTCGACAACCATGCGGTGCGCGAGGCGCAGATCGCGCGGATCAGGAAGATCAAGGCGGCGCGCGACGAGGCAGCGTGTCAGGCGGCGCTCGACGCGCTGCGCGAGGGGGCGCGGGGCAGCGAGAACCTGCTGGCGCTCGCGGTCGAGGCGGCGCGGCATCGCGCGACGCTGGGCGAGATCAGCCTGGCGATGGAAGACGTCTTCGGCCGTCACGGCACCGTGCCGACCCCCGTCTCGGGCGTCTATGGCGGCGCCTATTCCGACGATGCGCGGTGGGAGCGGTTGAAGGACGGCGTTGCCGCGACCGAACGGCGGCTGGGGCGCAAGCCGCGCATGCTCGTCGCCAAGATGGGGCAGGACGGGCATGACCGCGGCGCCAACCTCGTCTCTTCCGCGTTCGGCGATCTGGGCTTCGAGGTCGTGCCCGGACCGTTGTTCCAGACCCCGCAAGAGGCCGCCGAGCTTGCGATCGCGGAGAATGTCGATGTTGTCGGGGCCTCCAGCCTTGCGGCGGGCCACAAGACGCTGATCCCGCAGATGATCGGATATCTGAAAGATGCCGGCCGCGGCGACATCAAGGTGATCGCAGGCGGGGTGATCCCGGCACAGGACTATCAGTTTCTCCGCGATGCCGGGGTCCAGGCGATCTTCGGACCCGGAACGAACCTTGTAAATGCCGCCGCAGACGTGTTGACGCTGCTCGGACATAATTTGCCGCCCGAGGAGGACGCCGCCGAATGACCGCCGTACGCAACGACTGGACCCGCGAGGAAATTGCGGGCCTTTTCGATCTGCCTTTCCCCGAATTGCTGTTCCAGGCGGCGCAGGTGCATCGCGCGCGGTTCGCGGCGGACGAGGTGCAGCTTTCGACCTTGCTTTCGATCAAGACCGGCGGCTGCCCCGAGGACTGCGGCTATTGCAACCAGTCGACCAGCGCCGAGACGGGTCTCAAGGCCACCAAGCTGATGGACGTGCGCGCGGTGCTGCAGGCGGCGGCGCAGGCCAAGGACAATGGGTCGTCGCGTTTCTGCATGGGTGCGGCGTGGCGCAACCCCAAGGACCGCGACATGCCCGCCATCGTCGAGATGGTGAAGGGTGTGCGCCAGATGGGCATGGAAACCTGCATGACGCTGGGCATGCTCAGCGAGAAGCAGGCGGCCCAGCTCGCCGACGCCGGGCTGGATTACTACAACCACAATATCGACACCTCGCCCGAGCGCTATGCCGAGGTGATCACCACGCGAACCTTCGAGGATCGCCTCGACACACTCGAGCATGTGCGTGAGGCGGGGATCAACGTGTGCTGCGGCGGGATCGTCGGCATGGGCGAGACGCGTGGCGACCGGGTGGGCTTTATCCATGCACTCGCGACCTTGCCCAAGCATCCCGAGAGCGTGCCGGTGAACGCGCTGGTGCCGGTCAAGGGCACGGTGCTGGGCAACATGCTGGCCGACACCCCGCTGGCGAAGATCGACGAGATCGAGTTCGTGCGCACCGTCGCGGTGGCGCGGATCACGATGCCGGAAAGCATGGTGCGCCTGTCCGCAGGCCGCGAGAGCATGAGCGATTCAACCCAGGCGCTTTGCTTCATGGCGGGCGCCAATTCGATCTTCACCGGCGACAAGCTGCTCACCACGGGCAATGCCGGCGACGATAAGGACGCGGCGCTGTTCGCGCGCCTTGGCATGCGGCCGATGCAGGGTGAGGTGAAGGTCGAGCTGGAGGCGGCGGAGTGAGCTACGCCGATGGAGCTGCTTCCAGAAGCTGGCGCTATATAGGTTGCTTCCTGCTCGGCATGTTCTTGTCGCTGGTCACGCTGATTGTTGCGGCGTCCTGGTATCTGAGTTTTTGGGATCCCAGCACGGATACATATCGCGCGGTAATGATCGCTGACTTTCTGGTCGTGCCAGGGACGGTTACTGGATCGGTCCTGATCCTGAGATTCTACTTTCAAAAGTTCATGCGAGACTAGAACCGATGTTCAAGAAGATCCTGGTCGCCAATCGTGGCGAGATCGCATGCCGCGTGTTCCGTACCGCCAAGCGGATGGGGATCGCGACGGTCGCGGTCTATTCGGACGCCGATGCGCGCGCGCCGCATGTGCTGATGGCCGATGAGGCGGTGCGGCTGGGGCCGGCACCGGCGGCGGAAAGCTATCTCAAGGCCGAATTGATCCTCGCCGCGGCCAAGGCGACCGGGGCAGATGCGATCCATCCCGGCTATGGCTTCCTCTCGGAGCGCGAGAGCTTTGCGAAGGCATGCGCCGAGGCGGGAATCGCCTTTGTCGGCCCGCCGCCGGGCGCGATTGCGGCAATGGGCGACAAGATCGAGTCCAAGAAGCTCGCCAAGGCAGCCGGCGTCAACGTGGTGCCCGGTTTCGTCGGGGTGATCGACGATACAGAGCATGCCGTGAAGATCGCGGCCGAGATCGGCTATCCGGTGATGATGAAGGCCTCGGCCGGCGGCGGCGGCAAGGGCATGCGGCTGGCCTATAGCGAGCAGGATGTCCGAGAAGGGTTCGAGGCGACCAAGCGCGAAGGCCTAGCGAGCTTCGGCGACGACCGCGTGTTCATCGAGAAGTTCATTGAAAGCCCGCGGCATATCGAGATCCAGGTGCTGGGCGACCAGCATGGCAACATCGTCTACCTTGGCGAGCGTGAATGCTCGATCCAGCGCCGCCACCAGAAGGTGGTCGAGGAAGCACCATCGCCCTTCGTCAGCCCCGAGATGCGGCGCAAGATGGGCGAGCAGGCGGTCGCCCTTTCGCAGGCGGTGGGCTACTATAGCGCGGGCACGGTCGAGCTGATCGTTAGCGGTGCCGACACCAGCGGCGACGGTTTCTACTTCCTCGAGATGAACACCCGGCTTCAGGTTGAGCATCCGGTGACCGAGGCGGTTACGGGGCTCGATCTGGTCGAGCAGATGATCCGCGTTGCGGCGGGCGAGAAGCTCGCTTTCGGGCAGGACGACGTCAAGCTCACCGGCTGGGCGATCGAGAACCGCATCTATGCCGAGGATCCGTACCGCAGTTTCCTGCCTTCGACCGGGCGGCTGGTGCGCTATCGCCCGCCTGCGGCGCAGGACACACCCTATGGCGAGGTCGGCGGCGACGGCTATGTCCGCGTCGACGATGGCGTTGCCGAGGGCGGCGAGGTCAGCATGTTCTATGACCCTATGATCGCCAAGCTGATCACCTGGGGCGAGACACGCGATGCTGCGGCGGACCTGCAGGTCGCCGCGCTCGACCGGTTCGAACTGGAGGGGCTGGGAAACAACGTCGATTTCCTCTCCGCGCTGATGCAGCATCCGCGTTTCCGTGAGGGTGCACTCACCACCGGGTTCATTGCCGAGGAATATCCCGAGGGGTTTGCCGGTGCGCCTGCGGACGCCATGCTGACCCGCCGGCTCGCCGCGATTGCCGCGGTGCTGACCTGGCGGCAGGCGGAGCGTGCGTCGATGATCTCGGGCCAACTGGGCGCGATGCCGTCGATGCGGGGGGACTGGGTCGTGCATCTCGGTTCGATCGCGCATGAAGTGACGCTGGGCGACGGCGCGATCGTCGATGGCGAACTGATCGAGGGCAGTGTCGAATGGAATCCGGGTGACCGGATCGCGGTGGCGCATGGGGATGGCGGCGAACTGGCCGTGAAGGTGGCGAAGACCCGCACCGGCTGGGTGCTGACGACGCGCGGCGCAGCGCATCGCGTCGAGGTCTATCGCCCCCGCGTTGCCGAGCTGGCCAAGTACATGATCGAGAAGATCCCGCCGGACATGAGCCGCTTCCTGCTCGCACCGATGCCGGGGCTGCTGACGCGGGTCGAGGTAGCGGTAGGCGACAAGGTCGAGGCCGGGCAGCCGCTCGCGGTGGTCGAGGCGATGAAGATGGAAAACATCCTGCGCGCCGAGAAGTCGGGCGTGGTGAAGGCCGTGAACTTCGGGGCGGGTGAGAGCCTGGCGGTCGACGCCGCGATCCTTGAGTTCGAATAGCTCAGTCCAGGCCGGCGTCGATCGAGTCCAGGATTCGCGCGCCGGCCATGAACACCGCGATCGGGCAGGCAGCGAAGAGCATCCAGCCGCCCATACCGGGATATTGCTCAAGATAGTGCAAGCCGCGATCGACCGCTCCTACTCCGAGCGCGTAGATCACCATGAAGGCTTCGAAGCGGGTCTTGATCGTGAATAGCCGTTTGACGCGTGCGAACATGCCCGCGTTAACGCAAGAACCGGACCAATGGCTGGAATCCGCGATTCCGCGTCAACGGATATGGTTAGCTGTCAATTAACTCGACAGTGCCGAGCAGGTCGAACAGTGCGGCCCGAGCGGTTTCGATCCGGGCGATCAGCGCCGGATCGCCGATCTCGTCCTGCCCGATTGTTTCGGGCCAATGCGCCTCGACCAGCGCGGCGATACGATCGAGCTTTGCATCATCGACGAGGAAACGCGGATCGACCGTCGCCGGATCGGCGACGACGCGCAGGCGCAGGCAGGCGGGGCCGCCGCCATTGGCCATCGACTGGCGGACATCGACCACTTCGAGGTGCCGGATCGGACCGTTGCCCGCGACATGCGCCTGGAGCCAGGTCCATACGCTCGGCGTGTCGCGCGCCTCGGTCGGGAGGATCAGCGCGGTCTCGCCCGAAGGCAGGGTCACCAGCTGGGCATTGAAGAGATAGGACGAGATGGCGTCGGCGAGGCTGACGGCGGAGGCGGGCACCTCGACGATCTCGACCTCGGGCATCAGGCGGCGCAGGTCGGCGTAGAAGCCCTGCTTGTCCGCGAAGGCCTGTTCATGAGCGAAGAGCACGTGGCCGTTGGCGACCGCGACGACATCGTTGTGGAAGGCGCCGGCGGCGATCGCCTCTTCCGACTGCTGGACGAACAATGTGCGGGCGGGATCAAGGCTGTGGCGGCGGGCGACCGCTTCGCTGGCCTCGCGGTGCTGGCGGGCGGGGAAGGGGCCGCCGGATACGCCATAGACGAAGATTTCGACGCCGGGGGCATCATGTTCGGCGCAGAGGCGCATGTGGTTGGCAGCACCCTCGTCGCCGAAGGGGGCGGGGACGGGGCCGTGGACGCGGAAGGCGTCGTTGGCGAAGGCGAGACGGAGCTGCGCCAGCGTGCCGGGCCATTCATGGCTGCGGTGCGGCATCGTCACGAGGTTGGCGACGGTCAAGTGGCAGCGGCCATCCGTAGTATCGGGTGCCGGGGAGACGGTCGCGGCATTGGCGGCCCACATCGACGAAGCCGACAGCGCCTGCGCCTGAAGATGCGGCGCGGCATCGGCGTAGCTGGTCGCGAGCGACTCCAGCCAGTGATGGTCGGGCCGGGCGTGGGGCAACAGGATGCCCTGGGTCAGCCCGAGCGCCAGATTGGCGCGCATCTTGGCGATGCCCTGAAGCGCGGCAGCGCGAGGCTGTGAGACCGCACCACTGTTGCGGGTCGCGGCGAGATTGCCGGGGCTGAGGCCCGCATAATTATGGCTGGGGCCGATCAGCCCGTCGAAGTTGATCTCAACGCGGGGCATGGCGAACCTCTTGTCCCGCTTCCACGCCAAGGATCGCCGCCGAGGTGGCGTCCACCGTGACGCCGCCATCGCTCAGGCCGATCCGGCCGTGACAGGCGCGGAAGTCGCCGAGCGTGCCGCGAGCGATGATGCTGGCGCTGCCGCCATCGGCGACTTCGGCGACCTTGTCGGTGCGGGAATCGCGCACGGTCATCACCTGGTCGGTGCGGGCGGTCATGGTTGGGCCGCCGTCGAAGATGTCGATGTAATTCTCGAACGCGAACCCTTCCTGCTCGAGCATCCGCATCGCGGCGCGGCCTGAGGGGTGGGGCAGGCCGATCACGCTGCGTGCGCCCTCGGTCAGCATTGCGGTGTAGATCGGGTGTTTGGGCATCAGATCGGCGATGAACTGGTTGCCGTGGATCGCGTTGAATTCGTCCGCCTGCTGGAAGTTCATGCCGAAGAAGCGTCCGGCGACACCGTCCCAGAAGGGCGATCCGCCAGCTTCGTCGATCACGCCGCGCAATTCGGCGAGGACGCGGTCGCCGAAGCGGGCGCGGTGCATCGCGATGAACAGATAGCGGCTGCGGGCGAGCAGCATGCCGAGACCGCCGGCACGCTCACCGGGGTGGAGGAACAGGCCGCCGACTTCGCTGCAGCCTTCCAGATCGTTGGTCAGGCTGAGGATTTCGGCGCGGAAGGTGCGGGCGAGCGCTTCGCTATGCTTGGTCTCGATGCCCAGGCGATAGCTGTAGAAGGGCCAGCGCTGGCCGACCTGAGTGAAGATCTGGCAGGTGCCGCGCACTACGCGCGTCTCGGTATTCTCGAGCACCAGCACGAACAATTCGTCCCTGAGCGCATCGTCGGTGCGGGAGAAGGCCAGCGCGCTGCGCTCAAGCTTGGTGCGCAGCGCAGGCTTTTCGGGCGGCAAGTTGGTGAAGCCTCCGCCGGTGAGCTTGGCCATCTCGTACAGCGCCTGAAGGTCGTCCTCACGGGCGGGGCGGATCAGGAAGGTCATACGCTGCCCTTCTCGATGATGCGCAGGATGGTGAGGGCGGAGAGCGCGGCGCGCTCGGGCAGGCTTTCAGGGATGAGAAATTCCTCTGCACTATGGATCGCGCCGCCGCGTGCGCCCATGGTATCGACCACCGGCACGCCGCAGGCGGCGATGTTGTTGCCGTCGCACACCCCGCCCGTGGCTTTCCACGCGATGGGGATATCGAGATCCGCGCCGGCCTGTTTGACCAGCCCGAACAGCCGCTCGGCGCCGGGATCGAGGGGCTTGGGAGGGCGGTTGAAGCCGCCATGAACATGGATATGGACGTCGTGGTCATCCAGGACGTTCGCGATGGTGTTGTCGATAAGCAGGGCCGCAGCATCGATCGCATCGGTGCTACGGGGGCGGAAATTGACCCGTAGGATTGCGAGGTCTGGGACGACGTTGTTCGGCCCGCCGCCATCGATCCGCGCGGGATTGACGCTAAGGTCAGGAATAGCGTGTGCGGCCAATCGTACGGCGAAATCGGCGGCAGCCACGATGGCGTTGCGGCCTTCCTCGGGATTGCGGCCGGCATGGGCGCTGCGGCCATGCACCACGATCGAGAAGTTCCCAGTGCCGCCCCGCGCGCCGGCCAGCGTGCCGTCGGGCAAAGCGGGTTCGTAGGTGAGCGCCGCGACTTTTCCCTTCGCGGCCTGTGCGATCAGCGCGGCGGAGGCGAAGGAGCCGGTTTCCTCGTCCGAGTTGAGGACGACCTCATAGCCGAAGCGTTCGGCGGCGGGCGTGGTTTCGACGGCACGCAGGGCGGCGAGCATCACGGCGATTCCGCCCTTCATGTCTGCGGCACCGGGAGCGTTCAGCCGGCCGTCGGGCAGCCAGGTCGCGGCCTGAAAGGGATGATCGGCGGGGAAGACGGTGTCCATATGCCCGGTGAACAGCATCTGGACCGGTGCTTCGGGCCGAACGCGCAGATGCAAATGGCGGCCATGGGCGAGGGGAAGGACTTCGCCTTTGCCATCCACGGTTTCGACCGGGGCGGGATCGACCAGCGTAAGTTCGCCGGGAAGCGCGGAGAAGGCGCTGGCGAGCATGTCCGCCATCGTCGCGAGGCCGGAAAGGTTGCGCGTGCCGCTATTGACCGCGACCCAGCGTTCGACCTGAGCGAGCATCGGCGCCGCGCGGGCATGCTCGATCGCAGCGGTTTCGATTGCGGAAAGACCCATTCGCGATTGTGTATCGGGTGATCCGCGGCGGGTGAACCCCCGGCGCACGGAAAGTTTCCGGTGCCCCGGGTTCGGGCCGGAAAGTCCCGAAAGTCACACTCCTACGCGCGCGCGAGTCCTGCTTCTTCACGCGAACCACACGCATCGGGCATGAATATCGACGGGTTCAAAGAGCGGCCGGGAGCCGTATGCGGTAAGTGGAGCAGCCGGAATCCTACATTGCAAGCTAGGCTGTATTTCGCATTCTCCCGGCTTCACAAAGATTGTCGAATCCGTGATGATCTGGCCGATGTTCTGTCGGGGGAAGGGGCAGGGGGTGACAATTGAAGCCAAGAAGCTGACGATCGGGGTATTTGGCCTGGTTGCACTAGGCGTACTGGGGTTCGCGGCTGATATCTCAGGCGTGACTGGCTATTCGCTTCGCGATCTATTTGGAAAAGACAATAGCTCAAACGACGGCGAATCCAGCGCGAAACCGCCCACAGGCGACGAGGTGGGGAGGGACGAGACGGAAAAGGGCGTGCCCGCAGGTACCGATACGGAACGCCAGCCGGACAGTAAGCCGTCGACGCCTGCAACGAGCGAACCGGTCAGGCCGGATCCGGAGCCGGAGCCTACAGTCGCATCTACTCCCACAGCAACACCAACTCCTGTCGCAAGGCCGGTTCCGGTGCCGCAGGCACCTCCGATCGGGCTGGCTAGTCTGATCTGCGCCTCCGGCTCGATCGAAGTGTTTGTCCCCCTGGATGCGGTCGCAGGCAGCGGCAGAGAGATGCGCAAGATCGCCGGCGCCCACACGGTGTCGGTTACAGCTTGCGATGAGGCGCGCGGTACGTTCCAGGTGGCTGCGCGTCAGGGCCTTGGCGAGCGACCTCCGTCCACCGGATCCGCAAAGGCCTATAGCCTTTCCTTCACCTACATTGCGGGTACGCGCAACGGGTTAGCCTATACCGATGTTGTCTGTCGGGTCTCCGGGAGGTCGATTGTCACGAGGACTTTCATCGGGGAAGCTGTGTGCGTCCTTGATCGGCACACCTATACTTTCCCGGTGGAGATCAGCTTGTAGTCCGAGCAGCCTGTAACCATCGACAGGGACAACCCCGATCTCAAAATCGATCAGCCGTGATCCCGGTCTGGTGGTGTCTATCGTCTTTCGTCCGGTCGGTGGACTTTCATAGGTCGCGGGATAGGACATCTCAGCCGAGAAGGGGCGAGCAGCTTGGTGCGGTCCTGGCGGTGGGGCTTGTTCGCCTGCTGAGTACACCAGCCCAAGTTCGCAGGATTTGCCTGTGCCGCCTGTGCGACCCCGATTAGGTTGGACCAAGCGAGGACGCACCATGCAGAGACCCCAGACCCAGGCGAGCTATCAGGACCGGATCGATCGCGTGATGGATCATGTCTATGCCCATCTGGAAGAAGACCTGTCCTTCGACCGGCTGGCGGAGATCGCCTGCCTATCCTCCTATCACTGGAGCCGCATCTTCCACGCGATGCGCGGAGAGACGATCGCTGCCGCCATTCGCCGGTTGCGGCTGCAGCGGGCCGCCGACCGGCTGGCCAATTCCGATCTCGACATCGCCGTGATCGCAGAGCGTGCGGGCTATGCTTCGACCGACAGCTTCGGTCGCGCCTTTTCCGGTGCGTTCGGCCAACCGCCTGCCGCCTATCGCGAAGCCGGGTCGCACGCCGCGTACAAGGCCGCCAGTATTGCCGGAAACGCTCGCGGATTTCCGGTAGCGACGGATCATCTGCCCGCGCGCCGTGCTGCGGGGATGGATCATCGCGGACCCTATATGCAGATCGACCAGGCGATGGGCCGGCTCTTCTCCGCGCTGGCGACGAGTGGCGGCCTACCGGCGCAGCCGGCCATGTTCGGGATGTTCTTCGACGATCCCGATTTCGGCGCGGAGGAAGCATTGCGGTCGCGGGCGTGCCTGCCGGTGGATCCCGGTACCGACATCGCGGCGCCGATGGTGGAGACGGTCCTTCGCGGCGGCCTCTACGCGCGGCTGAGTTATACCGGGCCCTATGCCGACATGCCCGGGGCCTATCGCTGGCTGCTGGGGACGTGGTTGCCCGCATCGGGCCATGAGCCTGATGATGCGCCGATCCTCGAAGCCTATCTCAACGATCCGCGCGAGGTGCCGCAGACCGAATTGCGCACCGATATCCTGTTGCCACTCCGGGGGTGAGCGGCCCGCCAAACCGCAAGATCGGTCGAGCGCCCGGCCGTGCCAAGCGACTAGCTGGCGTCGCCACGGAGGAAGAGACGATGACGGCGGCGCTTGCGAACTACACGGCCCGGATGCAGCGGGTGCTGGATCATATCGACCGGCATCTCGATGGCGATCTCGATCTGGACACGGTCAGCGGGATCGCCGCCTTCTCGAAGTTCCATTTCCACCGGCAGTTCATGGCAACCTTTGGGTTGTCACTGCATCGCTATGTCCAGCTTGCCCGGTTGAAGCGGGCTTCGCACCAGCTGGCGACGGATGACGCCCGGAGCGTCACGGACATCGCGATGGATGCCGGTTACGATGCACCGGATGCGTTCGCCCGCGCCTTTCGGCAACGGTTCGGGCAATCCCCGTCATCGTTCAGGAAATCGCCCGACTGGGCACCGTGGCTTGCGGCCTTCGGGCCACTCGACAATGCGAGGAACAAGCTCATGCAGATACTCTTTACCCCAGACGACGTGACGATCCGCGACGTGCTGCCGATGCCGGTGGCGATGATCGAGCATCGCGGCGCCCGCGAAACGCTCGGCGATACGATCCAGCGGTTCCGTGACTGGAGCAAGGTGGCGGGCCTGTCACCCGAGACGAACCCGAACGTCATGGTCTTCCGGTCCGAACGCGATCCCGCGAACCCGGCCGATTACAGCATGGACCTGTGCGTCGGGACGGATCGGCCAATCGCGGCGGGCCATGCGTATATGAAGGCCGGCGTGATTCCGGGTGGGCGCTGCGCAGTGTTGCGCTACCCCGGCAATACCAACAATCTCGAGCCCGCCGCGCTCTATCTCTATCGCGACTGGCTTCCCGACAGCGGCGAGGAAGCGCGCGATTTCCCGATCTATTGCCAACGGCGCCTTGCCCTGATTCCGGAGGTGCCGGCCCATGAAGTCGTGGTGGAACTGTTTCTGCCGCTGAAATAGGGCGTCGGAACGGAGGCTTCAGTCGGCGGCCATCAACGCCAGCAATCTGTCTGTCATTGCCTTGGGGTCCGCGCGGCCATTCTGGTTGGTGAGGACGATCGTGGAGAGCGATTGCGTGACATCGCGGCGGTACCAGCAGGAAAAGCCTGCGGTGCCGCCGCCGTGCGAAACGATGGTGCGCCCATCGACAGTCTCGACCTGCCAGCCATAGCCCCATCCGGCGGGCTGGCCGTTGGCGAGCCGGGCGGGCGTCCACATGCGGCGGCGAACGTCGGGGCTGAGGATCTTCCCTCGGTCCAGCGCAACTGACCAGCGGCTGATGTCGGCGGCGGTCGAGAGCAACCCGCCCGCCGACCAGGTCGATCCGGGTGCGCTGCGGGGCGGATTGTCGTCGTAGCGGGTGCCGTTCCAGAAATGCCCGGAGGCGTAGCGCTGGGTATCTCGGACTCGGTGCCTCGGGCCGGTCGCGGGCATCCCGGCGGGGACGAAGAAGCGGCGCCGGAGTTCGTCCCAGTAATCGCGGCCGGTCACCGCCTCCGCGGCCATGCCCAGAAGAACGAAGCCGAGATTATTATAGGCGTGCTTCGTGCCCGCCGCGAACTGGAGCGGGCGACCGGCAGCGAGTGCCACGATGTCCCGCGGCTTCAGGTCTTGCGGCATGAGTGCGAAGAAGTTGTCCTCATTGAGATATTCGGGAAGGCCCGACGTATGGCTGAGGAGCTGCGAAAGGCGCAGGTCGCGCCATGCGTCGGGCAGATCCGTCACATAGCGGCCGATCGGCGCATCGATGTCGAGCTTCGTTTCCTCCTGAAGCTGGAAGATCAGCGATGCGGTGAAGGTCTTGGTCAGCGAACCGATCTCGAAGATCGTGTCCGCAGTTGCGGCAAGGCCCGTGGCGCTCGCCATGCCCTTACCATTTGCATCAACGATGCGACCGTCGCGGACGATGCCGGCGGCGAAGGCCGGAGAGCCGTCGAGTGCCAGCCGTGAAACGATGTCGGCTCTTCGAGACGCGGCGAGGCCCGGCCGGGAGGCGAGCAGCGGGGTGACTGCGAGCGCGCCGATCAGATATCGGCGCGAACGGCGGAGGCCGTCAGCCTCGGGCATCGGTCAGAAATCGACCAGCAATGACGCGCGGCTGGTCGTATCGGTCGTCTTGCGCCCGGCCGGCGGGTTGCTTTCATAGTTCACGGCATAGGACATTTGTGCGGAGAACGGCCCGAACAGCTTGGCGCGTAGCGCGGTTTTGGTCACGACGCTGCTGTTCGCCTGCTGGAAATAGGCCGAGGCGTCCTGGCTGAAGGTGATGGCGGACGACAGCTTCCAGTCGAGGTCGAGCTTGCCGCGCGCGGCGATCTGGCTTTCGATCGTGTTGTCGGTGAAGGCCGTGTGGCGATAGGCCGGACCCAGCTCGACATCGATGCGCAGCTTGCCGTCGTTGATCGCGGTGTAACCGGCACCGGCCGAGATCGAGTAACGCTCGTTGAAGCCGAGGAAACGGTCGCTTTCGAACAGCGCCGCGCCATAGGCATAGAGACGGTCATTGACCTTGTAATTTGGCTCGTAGCTGGCGAGGTAGCGTTCGCGCACCACGACATTGAGGCTTTCCTGATAATCGGCCTGCGCGCGCCATTTGTGGCGCCATTGCAGCCCCTCACGCTTGACGTCGAGCACGCCGGTCAGCCCGACCGTCTCCGAATTGCCGGTGGTGACATAGCCGCCCAGCTCGGCGCGGCCCTTGATCAGGTCGAGGAAGCGCGCCTCGCGTACGCGGCGTTCGGCCGCCTCGCGCCGTTCGCGCTTCCAGCTGCCCGCGGCTTTTTCGGCGACCTCGACGCTCGCCTTGTCGGCGGCCTTGGCATATTTGACGATCGCGTTGACCGCGGCTTCATCGCCCGCCTTCATCGCAGCGTCGAGCATGGCCTTGACCGTGTCGGGCATCTCGGGCGGGGCTTCGTCCGCCTGCGCATTTGCGAGCAGCAGCGGGGCGAAGATCAGGGGGATCGTCCGGCGCATCGGCATCCTGTTAATGCGGCAATGCGGCAAAATCGAGATCGGATTGTCGATCCGCGCGTGATGTCCGGATGAAACCTCCCTGTCCCGAGTCTGGACGGGTGTGGCCGTAACGACACGCTGTCCGCCTATTGTTACACGCGATACCGTTTCGGACTCATCCAAACCCTCTCCGGCGCGTTGCAGGCGTGGTGCGCCAAAGCACTGAAAGAAAATAGGAGAGGGGTTATGAGCAATTTTCGGAATCTGATCCGATGCGGCGCGTCCTGTGCCGCCGTCGCGACCGGCCTGGCGGGCGCAGCGCCCGGTCATGCGCAGCAATCCGGCCCAGCGGGTCCGCAAGAGCCTGCTGCGGAAACCCAGGGAGAAACCATCGTCGTAACCGGATCGCGCATCCGCCGCGATCCGCTGGATCAGGATGCGCCAGTCGTCTTCGTCGGTCAGGAGGATATCGCGAAGACTGGCCTGACCTCGGTCAACGATGTGCTGCAGCGCCTGCCCAGCTCGGGCGGCGGCCTCAACAGCAAGTTCAACAACAGCGGCAATCTGGGCAGCCCTCCCGATGGCGGCGGCGTCGGCGCAGGTGCGGCGGAGATCGACCTGCGCTATCTGGGCTCGCGCCGCGTGCTCGTGCTGGTCGACGGCATCCGCTACGTGAACGGCGCGTCGGCGAGCGGCGTGCCCGGATCGACCGATCTCAATTCGATCCCCGAAGGCGCGATCGAACGGATCGAGGTGCTGCAGGACGGCGCTTCGGCGATCTACGGATCGGACGCGATCGCCGGCGTGGTCAACATCATCACCAAGAAGAACCAGGAAGGCCTGCGTGCCAGCGGGCAGATCGGCGGGTTCGAGCAAGGTGACGGCTTCACCAAGAGCGCCCAGCTGAGCTGGGGCAATGGCCGCGGCGCGACGCAGATCGTGGTCGGCGCCAGCTATGTCCAGCAGGACGGCGTGCTCGCAGGCAGCCGTGATATCTCGCGCTTCCCGGCGCCCTATTCCAACACGTGCCTCGATGGCGGGTGCTCGGGCTTCGTCCCGCTGGGGCGGTTCGCGGTGTTCGGAAGGGACCTGACCCTGCGCGGGCCGGTGATCGGCCGCCGGCCGACCTATAACCCAGGCAACCCGACTGACCCGGCCAGCGATTTCAAGGCATTCGGCGATACTGACCGCTTCAATTTCGGACCGTTCAACTATCTGCAGATCCCGGTCGAACGCTATGGCGCCTTCATCAATTTCCGTCAGGAACTGAACGACAAGATCAATTTCTCGGTCCGGGGAATCTGGAACGAGCGCAAGTCGAAGAACCAGGCAGCGCCGCTGCCGTTCGGGTTCGGACAGGCGGCCGGGCTGACCCCGGTACTCGACGCGATCACGGTCGATGTCACCAACCCCTATAATCCGTTCGGGGTGACGCTGGACGCCAGCAACACCGATTTCGTCTATCGCCGCTTCGTCGAGGGCGGGCCGCGCCGCTTCGACCAGACGGTGTCGACTCTTTATGGCGTCGCGACGCTCGACGGCAGCTTCGACATGGGCGGTGGACGCGACTGGTATTGGGACATCAACGCATCCTATGGCCGCAACACCGCGCGGCAGACGATGTACGGCAATATCAACTCGGATCGGCTGCGCCGTGCGCTCGGTCCGGTCGCCAACTGCACCGGCGATTGTGTGCCGTTCAACATCTTTGGCGGGGTCGGCTCGATCACCCAGCCGATGCTCGACTATGTCATGTTCACCCAGCGCGACCGCAGCCGCCAGTCGACCTTCAGCGCATCGGCCAACATCTCGGGCAGTCTGTTCGACCTGCCGGGCGGCCCGCTGGGCCTGGCGGCGGGTGTCGAATATCGCGAGCTGAGGGGCAGTTTCGATCCCGACCCGATCGTCGCCGCGGGCTTCAGTTCGGACATTCCCGCGCAGCCGACGCGCGGCAGCTACAACGTCAAGGAGGCCTATGCCGAGCTGAACGCGCCGATCCTGTCCGACACGCCGTTCTTCCAGCTGCTCGAATTCAGCGGCGCCGTGCGCTTCTCGGACTATTCGACCTCGGGATCGACCACCACGTTCAAGGGCGGGGTGAACTGGAAGCCGATCAAGGACCTGCGCCTGCGCGGATCCTATGCCCAGGGATTCCGTGCACCGTCGATCGGCGAGCTGTTCGGTACCCAGTCGCGCTTCGACCAGCCGATCGACGATCCCTGTTCGAGCCATGCAACCAACGCCGCGCCGCGTCGCTTCGCCAATGATGCGGCGGTGCGTGCCACCTGTATCGCGGCGGGTGTGCCGGCGGGCGGCACCTATCAGCAATCCAATCCGCAGATATCGGTGCTGGTCGGTGGCAACCAGAAGCTGCAGGCGGAGAAGTCGCGCAGCTGGATCTTCGGCGGCGTCTACAGCCCGAGCTTCATCCCGGGCCTGTCGCTGGAGGGCAATTATTACGACATTCGCGTCACGGGGGCGATCCAGACGATCAATGCCGCGATCACGCTCGATCGTTGCGTCGTCCAGAACCAGGCAGACGCCTGCGCGCTGGTGACGCGTGCATCGGGGGGGCAGCTCACGCTGATCCAGGGGCTGCTGCAGAACATAGCGGCGATCCGCACCAAGGGTATCGACGCCAACCTGACCTATCGCACGCCGGAGACCGGGATCGGGCGGTTCAGCCTGACCTGGAACAACTCGTTCCTGACGCAATATGACGTGATCGTGCCGACGGCGGCCGGGGACCAGGTGATCAGTCGCGAGGGGACCGAACAGGGCAGCCCGAGCCAGGCCTTCCCCAAATGGAAGTCAGTCGGCATCCTCGACTGGGACGGCAAGTCGGTCGGGGCGACGCTGACCGGTCGTTATGTCTCTGCGATCCGCGAACCGCTGGCAGGCGACAACAAGCTGCCGGCGCGCTTCTATACAGACTTCCAGCTGCGCTTCTCGCCGCTGGAGGATCGCGAGGCGTTCGGCTTTGCGCTTGGCGTGAACAACCTGTTCGACGTGAAGGCGCCGGGTTGCATCAGCTGCGATCTCAACAATTTCGATCCGACCGCCTACGATTTGCCGGGGCGGTTCCTGTACGTCCGGGCGAGCTTCAAGATGTGATGGGTTCGGACTGAAGCCTTTCCGGTTCCGCCATTCCCGTATTGCGGAGTGGCGGAACCGGAATCTTGTCTCGCGGTACAGCGGTGGGGGCGGGCCAGCGGCGGTCGCCACCTCTTCGCCGTCATCCCGGCCTTGTGCCGGGATCCACGGTGCTGCACCCGATGCGATGGGGACTCTTGCTTCCAGCCCGCCTCCCGGTGGATCCCGGCACAAGGCCGGGATGACGGGCTATTCGTAATGCTGACGATTGGCCCTTCCCCGGTTCGGCGGCCAGTTGAGGCTATGGCCTGGCCAGACCGAGCGGCCCGGCAAAGAGCTCGAGCAGGCGGGCGTAGAGCGCGCGCTTGAAGGGGACGATGACCTGCGGCAGTTCGGCGGGGTCGATCCAGCGCCAGGCGCGGAATTCGGGGTGGGCGGTCGCGATGTCGATCGCCTCGTCCCCCGCGGTGAGGCGGAAGAGGAACCAGCGCTGACGCTGGCCGCGCCATTTGCCCTTCCACACCTTGCCGATCAAATCGTCGGGCAGGTCATATTGCAGCTCCTCGGGCGCCTCTGCGACGAACTCGACCGCACCGCGGGCGACGCCGGTTTCCTCCCATAATTCGCGATAGGCGGCCTCGAGCGCGTCCTCGCCCGGGTCGATCCCGCCTTGCGGCATCTGCCACGCCTCGAGCGTGGAATCGAGGCGCTGGCCGACGAAGACCTGTCCGTCGCGGTTGAGCAGCATCACCCCGGCACAGGGGCGGTAGGGGAGAGCGTCGCGATCGATCATGCCGCCGCCTGCACCATCACGCGATTGGCTTCGGCTTCGACCAGTACGTCCTTGAATGCGGCGAGCATGCCCGCGACATCGCCCTGCGCCGACGGGATCGCGCGGCGCAGCGTGATGAAGCCGTGGATGTTGCCCGCGGCTTCACGGAATACCACCGGCACGCCCGCGCCGATCAATGCGGCGGCATAGGCGCGGCCCTGATCGCGGATCGGGTCCAGGCTGGCGGTGACGATCACTGCGGGCGGCAGTCCGGCGAGCGTTTCATTGGCCATCGGCGAAGCGCGCGGGTGTGCGACGTCGGCCGCATAGCATTCAGAGAACCAGTCCATGCCGCGTTTCGTGAGCAGATACCCCTCGGCAAAGGCGTCGAGCGAGGGATAGTCGACGCGCAGATCGGCGGCGGGATAGATCAGCAGCTGGGCGATCACCGGCACCGCAGCAGGCCGGTCGCGCAGCTCGATGGCGGCGACCGCCGACATCTGACCGCCGGCGCTGTCGCCCGCGACCGCGATCGAGGTGACCGCGCGGCCAAGCTCTGCCGGTCCGGAAGCGACCCAGCGTGCCGCAGCTTCGGCATCGTCCGACGCGGCGGGCCAGGGGTGCTCGGGCGCGAGGCGATAGTCGACCGAGACGATCGGCAGGTCGAGCGTGCGCGCCATCTCCGCAACGATCGAGGCATGGGTGTCGATATCGCCGATGACGAAGCCGCCACCATGGAAGAAGACCAGCACGGGGCCGGGCTCACGGCGTTCGCGCGCATCGAACAGCCGGGCGGGGATCGTGCCGGCCGGGCCGGGGATGGCGAGATCGCGGATCAGCGCCAGCTCGCCCGCGGGGATGTCCACCAGATCCTTCATCGCGGCATATTGCGCACGATAGACGGCGGGCTGGGGCGGCCATTCCGGCTGGGGCATCGCGGCGAGCATATCGAGCAGCGCGCGGACGTCGGGGCGCACGAAAGGTTCGGCCAAGGCATCGTCTCCCAGGGTTCGATCTGGGGTCAGTCTTAGGCGACGCAGCGCGGTTTCGTCCACCGCGTGGCGCGATCGCAACGTCATCGATGCGTCATCCCGCGGACGCCGTAGCGTCATGGACGCTTCATGCTGCAGTCGCGAAGGCGGCCTAGCCGCGCCCCGACCACAAGGGGATTTCCAATGAAGAAGCTGTTGCTCGCCACCGCTGCCTTGCCGGCGTTTGTCCTGACTGCGCACGCGCAGGAAGCGGAGGGCGAGGAGGTCGTCGTCACCGGCCAGCGTGCGCAGCAGGAACGTGCGATCGAGATCAAGCGCAACGCGATCGGGATCATGGACGTGGCGGCAGCAGACGAGATCGGGCGGTTGCCTGACCGCAACGTTGCCGAGGTGGTCGAGCGGCTGCCGGGGCTGGGCGTCACCTATGATCAGGGCGAGGGGCGCTATGTCGCGATCCGCGGCATCCCGTCGGACCTCAACAACTATACCTTCAATGGCGTGGAGATCGGCAATCCCGACGGGCAGAGCCGCTCGTTGCCGCTCGACATCGTGTCGGGCCAACTGCTCAACCGGGTCGAGGTAACCAAGGCCAAGACCGCGGATCAGGACGGGCAGGGGATCGGCGGGTCGATCAATCTGGTCCCGCAGACCGCGTTCGACTTTCGCGAACGCTTCATCGTCCAGGCCAATGTGCAGGCGGGCTATCAGGAGCTCAACGACAAGGTGCCGGTGCGCGGTGACGTCAGCGTCGGTGGGCGGTTCGGCGCGAACGAAGAGTTCGGCGTGCTGCTGGGCGGCAGCTATTCCGAGCGCACCTTCACCAGCTATGGCGTCTATCCCGACGACTGGCGCCCGGTGGCGGGTGCGCCGCGCGGCGGCATGATGCCGGTCAACATCAAGCACACCGACTATAGTCTGAAGCGTGAGCGGATCGGCGCGGCGGGATCGCTCGACTGGCGGCCGAACGACGATCATGAAATCTACCTGCGTGGCATCTATTCCAAGTTCACCGAGGACGAGTATCGCCAGCGCTATCGCCTCGATTTCATGACCGAGGGGTTTGTCGAGTCGAACCGGCAGCGTGTCGCGCGCGGGCTCTCTCCAGCGATCGTGTTCAACGCCGACGGCACCGGCACGACGTTCGAGACCCCGGCGGTGTCGGCGGGGCCGGGCGGGCCGGCAATCGCTCCGGTTTCGCCTGAGCGGCGGCAGGACCTGCGGCTCGAGTACAAGGAAAAGTCGATCCTGGCCGGGATGCTGGGTGGGTCGAGCCGGTTCGGCGACGTGAAGCTCGACTACGTCCTTGCGCGGGTGCACAACGAGGTGCGCGAACCCAACCAGTTGTGGCAGTTCCGCTGCAATCCCGGCACGGTCGATTTCGACTTTCGCGAGAAGGTCTTCGCCGCGACCCCGCGTACCGAATGCACCGCGAACCAGCTGGGCTTCCGTCAGTACACGGAGCAGATGGAGACCGGCGACGAGGATATCTGGCAGGGCAAGATCGACCTGACCTGGAACATCGCGGCGCTGGGCGAGGGCAGCAACGTCAAGCTGGGCGCCAAGTATCGCGCTACCGACAAGAGCTTCGACGCGCGCAACGACACGTGGACGCGCGGCGGCAATGCGGCGACGCGCTTCACGCTGGGTCAGTTCAACCTGCAGGGCGAGCCGGTGCGGACCTATCCCGACGGTGACGACCGGCCCTATCTGAACGGTCCGACGATCAGTTCCAGCGCGATCCGCGACTGGACCAAGGGCAACCTCACCAGCGCGTATTTCGTGCGCGACACCGCCGCGAGCCTCGCCAATGCGACGCTCAACGACATCTTCATCCAGGAGGATGTGTGGGCAGCCTATGCTCAGGCGACGATCAAGTCCGGCTATGCGACGATCACGCCCGGCCTGCGCTACGAGCGCACGACGAGCAAGGTCACCGGATCGCGGCTGCAGAACGGCACGACCGTGGTGCCGGTGAATGCCGAGAACAATTATTCGGACTGGCTGCCGAGCCTGATCATCCGCATCGATGCGGGCGACAAATACAGCTTCCGCATCGCCTATACTCGCAACCTCGGTCGGCCGAACTACAGCCAGCTCTCGCCGGGCGGATCGCTGAGCTATGAGGATGGCAATGGCAACGGGAGCTACGAGGGCAGCTTCTCGACCGGTAATCCGAACCTGAAGCCCTATCGCGCCGACAGCATCGACATCTCGGCCGAATATTATTTCGCCAAGGGCGGGCTGCTGTCGGTCGGTGCCTTCGCCAAGTTCATCGACAACCCGATCTTCACGCAGAACAATTTGCTGACCAACACGAGCTTCGCGGGGCTCAATTTCGAACGGCTGAGCACCTCGCAGCCGATGAACGCGGACAGCGCGAAGCTGATCGGCGCCGAAGCTGCATTCCAGATGCAGTTCACCTTCCTGCCGGGCTTCCTCTCGGGCTTCGGTATCGAGATGAACGGGACGCTGGTGAGTTCGACGCTGACCTTGCCCAATGGTCGCAGCTCGACCTTCCCGAGCCAGTCCGAGTTCCTCTATGGCGCTCAGCTCTTCTACCAGGCCGGACCGGTCGAGGCGTCGATCGCGTATCACAATACCGGCGCGTCGCTGATCGCGGTGGGCGGGCTGCCCTTCCAGGACCAGTATAATGACGATCTGCGCCGACTCGACGCCAAGATCCGGTTCAAGGTCACCGACAATATCTCGGTCTTTGCCGAGGCGCAGAACCTGACCGACGAGCCGACCCGGCAGTATCAGGGCGACCGCACCGACTGGTTGATTCAGCAGGAACGCTATGGGCGTACCTTCTGGGGCGGCGTGTCGGCGAAGTTCTGATGGGCCTGATACTCGCCCTTGCGCTGCAGGCGTCGCTGACCGCGACCGAAGTCTCGCGCGTACCTGCGCCGGACGCCGATCAGGGCGTCGCGGCGGGGCCGCGCGACCTCTATGCGATCGACAATAATGTGATTGCGCGGATCGACCGGCGGACGGGCCGGACCGTGGCGCGGTTCGAAGGGGAGAAGGCGCGCTATCCGCACATCAACAGCTGTGTCCTGAAAGGACGGTTGCTGGTGTGTGCGGCGTCAAACTATCCTGCGGTGCCGCAGGCGAGCTCGATCGAGACCTTCGATGCCAGGACGCTCAAGCCGGTGGCGAGCCGCAGCCTGGGGCCGGGCAAGGGGTCGCTGACCTGGCTCGACTGGCATGACGGGAGCTGGTGGGCGTGCTTCGCCCATTACGGCAAGAAGGGCGGCGAGCCGGGCAAGGATCACCGCTGGACGACGCTGGTGCGCTATGACGCCAACTTCGTCGAGCAGGGCGCGTGGCTGTTCCCGGAAACCGTGCTGGCGCGGATGGCGCCGTACAGTTCGTCGGGCGGGCGGTGGAACCGCGACGGCTATCTCTATGTCACCGGACATGATCTGCCCGAGCTCTATGTGCTGAAGCTGCCGCCGGCGGGAACGGTGCTGGATCATGTTGCGACGGTGGCGGTGCCGACGGGTGGGCAGGCGATCGACTGGGATCCGGTCGAGCCGCGGCTGCTGTGGTCGATCGAACGCAAGCAGGGCGAGCTGGTATCGAGCCGGGTGCCGCCGGTGGAGTGAACCCGCGCTTCACCGCAACGAAAGAAGAAATTCGCTATCGCCCGCGCAATTGCGCTGCTAGGGGCGCGCTCATGTTTCGAAAACGGCCCATTATGACCACCCGGAACACGACCCGCTGAACCAGCCGGTCGTGGCGTTCGGGTTATGCCGCGAAACATCTTCAACCGGCGGGCGAACGGCCCGCTGACTTCCTACCGAAAAATGACTATGTCGCTGCCCGAACTCCGGGCGGCTTGACCGCATGAAAGGGTCTCACATGGGTTATCGTGTCGTTGTCGCAGGCGCTACCGGCAATGTCGGTCGTGAAATGCTCAACATCCTGGCCGAGCGGGAATTCCCGATCGACGAGCTGGCGGTGCTCGCCTCCTCGCGCTCGACCGGCGACATGGTCGATTTCGGCGAAACCGGAAAACAGTACAAGATCCAGAATATCGAGCATTTCGATCCGACCGGCTGGGACATGGCGCTGTTCGCGATCGGCAGCGAGGCGACCAAGGTTCACGCCCCGCGCTTCGCCGCGGCGGGCTGCACCGTGATCGACAACAGCTCGCTCTATCGCATGGACCCCGACGTGCCGCTGATCGTGCCGGAAGTGAACCCGGAGGCGATCGACGGCTACAAGGCCAAGAACATCATCGCCAACCCGAACTGCTCGACTGCGCAGATGGTGGTGGCGCTGAAGCCGCTGCACGATGCCGCGGGGGTCAAGCGCGTCGTCGTCGCGACCTATCAGTCGGTGTCGGGCGCGGGCAAGGACGGCATGGACGAGCTGTTCGAACAGTCGCGCAACATCTTCGTCGGCGATTCCGCCGAGCCCAGGAAGTTCACCAAGCAGATCGCGTTCAACGTGATCCCGCACATCGACAGCTTCCTGGACGACGGCTACACCAAGGAAGAGTGGAAGATGGTCGTCGAGACCAAGAAGATCCTCGATCCCAAGGTGAAGGTGACCGCGACCTGCGTGCGCGTGCCGGTGTTCGTCGGCCACTCGGAAGCGGTCAATGTCGAGCTGGAGCGCGAGCTGTCGGCCGAGGACGCGCAGAAGATCCTGCGCGAGGCGCCGGGGATCATGCTGGTCGATAAGCGCGAGGATGGCGGCTATGTCACCCCGATCGAGTGCGTCGGCGACTATGCGACCTTCGTCAGCCGCGTGCGCGAGGATTCGACCGTTGAAAACGGCCTCGCCTTCTGGTGCGTGAGCGACAACCTCCGCAAGGGCGCGGCGCTCAACGCGGTGCAGATCGCCGAACTGCTCGGCCGCCGGCACCTCAAAAAGGCGTGAGCATCGGGCGGATACGCCTTCCCGCCGCGCAGCGATGGTGGCTGCTCGCCTGTCTGGCGGGCGTGCCACTGAGCGCGGTGGGAGCGGTGTATCCGCCCAACACCTGGCTTCAGGTCGGGCCGGTCGTCGTCGGCGTTATCCTCGGCTGGTGGGCGTTGCGGCGCTGGCCGCTGAGCAATGCCAGCGTGGGCTGGGTCTGCGCCTTCATCCTGCTGCATCTGTTCGCGGCGCGCTGGACCTATAGCAGCGTGCCGTACGATGCCTGGGGACAGGCGGCGTTCGGGTTCAGCATCGACACGGCGCTGGGGTTCGAGCGCAACATGTTCGACCGGCTAGTGCATTTCGCGTCGGGCCTGTGCTTCGCGCGGCCGCTGGTCGAGATCGGTATCCGCTATGCCGGACTGACCCGGCGCATGGCGATCCTGGTCATGGTGCTCGCCGTGCTGGCGATCGGCGCGCTCTACGAGATCTTCGAATGGCTGCTGACCATCGGCATGAACGCCGAGGCGGCAGACCAGTATAACGGGCAGCAGGGCGATATGTTCGACGCGCCCAAGGACATGGCGATGGCGCTGCTCGGTAGCCTGGTGCCGCTGGTGTCTGTACGGCGCTGGCTGCTCAGTGCCCCGCAGCTGCCGGATCATTCTCCACCGGTCCCTTCGGCTTCTTGAGGAAGAATACCAGGGGGACCGACAGGGCGGTGACGATCATCATCGCCTTGAAGTCGTTCAGATAGGCGATCATCGCCGCCTGGCGCGTCACTTCCGCATTGGCCATCGCCAGCAGCGCGTCGGTCGGGCCACCGAGATTGGCGATGATGCCCGGATCGAGCGTCTGAAGCCGTTCGGGGGTGATGTGCTGGACGAGGTCGGCATGGCTGGTCTGGCTTCCGCGCGCGAGAACGGTCGTCACCGCGGAGATGCCGATCGACGCGCCGATGTTGCGTGACAGGTTGAGCAGGCTCGCCGCTTCGGTCCGCTGGTGCGGGGAGAGGGTGGCGAAGGCCATGCCGTTCAAGGGCATGAAGATCAGGCCCATGCCCAGTCCCTGGATGAAGCCCGAGACGATGAACGGCGTACTGCCCATCTCGAGCGTCCATCGTGTCATATCATAGAGCGACCAGGCGGCGAGCGCGAAGCCGAGACCGACCGCGATGCGCGGGTCGAGACCGCGCGCGATCAGCCGGGCCGACAACGCCATCGTCACCAGCACGCCGATCCCGCGCGGCATCAGCAACAGCCCGGTATCGACCACCGGATAGCCGTAGAGGGCCTGGAGCATCGGTGGCAGCAGCGCCATCGTCGCCATCATCACCACGCCGACCACCTGCATGAAGGCGAGCGCAGTGACGAGGTTGCGGTTCTTCCATAGCCCGCGTTCGAACATCGGATTCTTGCCGGTCGCCATGTGGACCACGAACATCCATAGCGCGATCACCGCGGCGAGCATCTCGACCCAGACTTCGGTGGAGCTGAACCAGTCTTCGCCTTGGCCGCGGTCGAGCATCAGCTGCAGCGCGCCGATGCCGATGGCGAGCAGCGAGAAGCCGAACACGTCGAAGCCGCGCCTGCGGATCGGGCGGCTGGGCAGCAGCCACCACAGGATGACGAGGCAGATCGCACCGAGCGGCAGGTTGACGTAGAATACCCAGCGCCAGTTGAAGTTCTCGGTCAGATAGCCGCCGAGCACGGGGCCGAGGATCGGGCCGATCATGATGCCCATGCCCCACACCGCCATCGCGCGCTGCTGGTCCTTGGGCTCGTTGATGTCGAGCATCACGGTCTGGCTGAGCGGGTTCATGAATGCCGCCGAGATCCCCTGCAACACGCGGAAGAACACCATTTCCTCGAGATTCTGGGCCATGCCGCACAGCGCCGAGGCGACGACGAAGCCGACGATCGAGATGAGGAACAGGTTGCGCGAGCCGATCCGGTCGGAGACCCAGCCGGTGATCGGGATCGCGATCGCGGAGGCGACGATATAGCTCGTCAGCACCCAGGTGATCGTGTCCGCCGTCGCGCCGAGCGAGGTCTGCATGTGCGGCAGCGCGACATTGGCGATGGTGGTGTCGAGGATCTGGATGATCGTCGCCAGCATCACGCCGAAGGTCAGCAGTCCCTTGTTGCGCACCGGCAGCGCCGCGCCCAAGGGGGGCGGGGCGGGGGGAGCGGCGGGGTCTTGCGCGGCGGTGGCCATTGGGCTGCTCGAGCTCAAGAACCTATCGGTCGTCATTCCCGCGCAGGCGGGAATCCATTACGGCCGCCGTCGCGGATCTATCGAGAATGCAGCCAGAATGGATCCCCGCCTGCGCGGGGATGACGGATTGTGTAGCGGCCACGCTCAACGACTGACGTCCACTTTCACGTCGGCGGAGAGGCCGGCGATCAGCTCGCGCGGGCTCTTTTCGTCGATCGCGATGCGCACGGGCACGCGCTGGGTGACCTTGACCCAGTTGCCGTTGGCGTTCTGTGCCGGGAGGACCGAGAACTCACTGCCGGTGCCTGCGCCGATCGAGGCCACGTGGCCCTTGAGCTTGAGCTTGGGATAGGCGTCGAAGCTGACTTCGGCAGGCTGGCCGACGCGCATCTTGTCGAGATCGGTTTCCTTGAAATTCGCCTCGATCCACGAGCCGCCCGAGCGGACGACGGTGACGGCGGGGAGGCCCGACATCATCATCTGCCCGACCTGAAGCCGGTCGGCCTGGCTGACGATGCCATCGACGGGGGCGTAGCGGGCGGTGCGCGAGAGATCGAGCGCGGCCTTGTCGCGTTGGGCGCGGGCAGCCGCGATAGCAGGATTGACGCCGGGGACGGCGGCGCCGTCCGCGAGCTTCGAGCGCGCCTCGGCGGCGCTGGCCACGGCGCTCTGATAGCTGGCCCTGGCCTGCTCGACCGAGTGCTGCGCCTGCTCATAGCGGGCACGCGTGGTGAAGCCGCGGTCCATCAGCGCCTTTTGCCGGTCATAATCCTCCTGCGCGGAGGCGATGCGATCGCGCGCGGCCTGGATGTCGGCGCCGGTGCCGGCATAGCTTGCCTGGAGCGTGCCGACCTGGACCTGCGCATTGGCGATCGCGGCGTTCGCCTGTTCGAGGGCGATGCGATAGGGATCGGGGTCGATGCGGAAGAGCAGATCGCCGGCCTTGACCGGCTGGTTCTCCTTGACCGCAACTTCGATGATGCGGCCGGCGACATCGCTGGCGACCGAAACCTTGTCCTGCTGGACATAGGCATTGTCGGTCGAGACGGTGCCGCCCGACAATGCCCACCAGCTGCCGACCGCGGCGATCAGCAGCAGTGGCACACCGAACATCAGGATCGGGCGCAGCCAGTTGCGCTTGCGGGGGGCAGGGGGAGCGATCTCGATCGCCGCGGCGGGCTCGAGCTTGGGATCTGCGTCAGCCATTCACGGCTTCCTTGTTGTCGTTCGCCTTGTCGTGCTCGTCGGCAAGCAGGTTGGTGCGCAGCGCCTTGAGTGCTGTGTGCATGCGGATGCGGTCGTCCGGTTCGACGCCGTCCATCACCTCGTCGATCATCGTGTCGGCGATGGCGCGCAGCTCGATCAGCACCGGCTGCGCCTTTTCGGTGAGGTGGATGCGCCAGACGCGGCGGTCGGCGGGATCGCGGCGGCGCTCGACGAGGCCGGCATCCTCGAGCCGGTCGATCATGCGGCCGACCGTGATCGGCTCGACTTCCAGCAGGTCCGCGAGCATGCCCTGATTGCAGCCCTCGTTACGCTTGAGGATGCTGAGCGTGTGCCATTGGGCGCGGGTGACGCCGATGCGGCGGGCACGGATATCAAACCGCTTCCGCATCAGGCGGGCGATGTCGTTAAGGAGGAATCCTAGGGAGTCGGGCATGATCGGCATATAATAAGCATGCTTATATATTACGACAGGGGATCAGTTGCATTGTAAAACGTAACGATTGCAGAATGTGCAATCGGCCAGGGTTTCGCGGCGGCGCAAAGTGCGGCATCCCGCGGCGATGCAGACTCAGTTTTTCGAGAGCTTCGACGGCACCCGCATCGCGTGGCGCGAGATGGGGGAAGGGCGGCCGGTGGTGCTGATCCACGGCTATTTCTCCGACGCCAACACCAACTGGATCAAATACGGGACTGCGGCGAAGCTGGTCGCGGCCGGGTTCCGGGTGATCATGCCCGACCTGCGTGCGCATGGCGAGAGCGGGCGACCGCACGATGCCGCCGCCTATCCGCCCGATGCGCTGGCAATGGATGCGGAGGCGTTCATCGCGCATCTCGGCCTGACCGATTACGATCTGGGCGGCTATTCGCTCGGCGCGCGGACCAGCGTGCGCGTGCTGGCGCGCGGGATCGCCCCCCGGCCGCGACGCGTGGTGCTGTCGGGGCTGGGTGACGAGGGTGTTGTCGATACCGGGCGACGCGCAGGCTTTTTCCGCCGCGTGCTGACCAACTTCGGCAGCTTCAAGCATGGCGACAAGGAATTCATGTCGCAGGCATTCCTCAAGACCACCGGCGGCGATCCGGTCGCGCTGCTCGGCATCCTCGACACGTTCGTGGACACGCCGGAGTCCGATGTCGCGCGGTTCGACCTGCCGGTACTGGTGGTCGGCGGCGCGGCGGACGACGAGGTCGGGTCGTTCGAGGGGCTGGTGGCGATGTTGCCCGATGCGCGCTTCGTCGAGATTCCCGGCAACCATATGAGCGCGGTGACGCGCGCCGAACTGGGCGACGCGATCGTATCATTCTTGACTGCTTGACCCGTTTCAAGGGCGGGCGCAGTGTCCGCCGCAATCACAAGACAATCCACAAGAGGGGCCTCATGATCCGCACCGGAATTTCGACGATCGCGCTTGCCATGCTGCTGGCGGCACCGGGCGCAATCGCGCAGGAAAAGAAGGCGCCGCCCGCGGGCGCGGCGACACCGGCGGCGGCCGACGCGTTCCTGAAGCGTGCGACCAAGGAGTTCGAGGAATTCTCGATCGACGACGCGCGGATCCAGTGGCTCTATGCGACCTATATCAACGACGACACCTCTGCGCTGGTTGCCAAGAGCGGGGCGGAAGGCACCGAGATGGCGGTTCGCTTTGCACTGGAAGCGGCGAAGTTCGACAAGGTGCACGGACTGTCGCCCGACACAAAGCGTCAGCTCGACATCCTGCGCAGCGGCATCACATCGCCCGCGCCGACGCGTGCTGGCGCTGCAGCAGCACTGTCCAAGCTGCAGACCGACATGCAGACCGTCTATGGCACCGGCAAGGGTACGCTGAAGGGCCAGCCGGTCAACGGCAGCGACATCGAGGCGGCGATGGGCACCAATCGCAACCCGGCCGAGCTCAAGGAAATGTGGACGAGCTGGCACGACAATGTCGGCGCGCCGCAGCGGGGTGACTATCAGCGTGCGGCCGGCCTGCTCAACGAAGGCGCGCGCGAGCTGGCGTTCAAGGATGTCGGCGCGATGTGGCGTTCCAACTATGACATGCCGCCCGAAGAGTTCGCCAAGCTCACGGACAAGCTCTGGAATGAGGTGAAGCCGCTATACCAGTCGCTGCACACCTATGTCCGCTGGAAGCTGAACGAGAAATATGGCGATGCCGTCCAGCCGAAGACCGGTCCGATCCGCGCCGACCTGCTCGGCAACATGTGGGCGCAGGAATGGGGCAACATCTATGATGTCGTCGCACCGCCGGGTGCCGGGGATCTGGGCTATGACGTCACCGACCTGCTGACCGCGAAGAAGTATGACGCGCTCAAGATGGTGAAGACGGGCGAGGGCTTCTATTCCTCGCTCGGCTTTGCGCCGATGCCCGACACGTTCTGGAAGCGCTCGCTGTTCGTGAAGCCGGCCGACCGCGAGGTGCAGTGCCACGCCTCGGCCTGGAACCTCGACAATGTCGACGACCTGCGCATCAAGATGTGCATCAAGGTCAATGGCGACGACTTCGTCGTGATCCATCACGAACTGGGCCATAATTACTACCAGCGCGCCTATAACAAGCAGCCCTTGCTCTATCGCAACGGCGCCAATGACGGCTTCCACGAGGCGATCGGCGATTTCGTCGCGCTGTCGATCACGCCGGACTATCTCGTCTCGATCGACCTGCTCGACCCGGCCAAGGTGCCGAGCGCGGACAAGGACACCGGGCTGTTGCTGCGTCAGGCGATGGACAAGGTCGCGTTCCTGCCGTTCGGCTTGTTGATCGACAAATGGCGCTGGGGCGTGTTCTCGGGCGGGATCAAGCCGACCGGCTATCAGGGCGCATGGGACGCGCTGCGGCTGCAGTACCAGGGCGTCGCGCCGCCGGTGGCCCGCGACGAGACCAAGTTCGATCCGGGCGCGAAATATCATATCCCGGCGAACGTGCCCTACACGCGCTACTTCCTCGCCCGCCTGCTGCAGTTCCAATTCTACAAGGCGGCGTGCGATCAGGCCGGGTGGAAGGGACCGCTCCACCGCTGTTCCTTCTATGGCAACAAGGACGTGGGCAAGAAGCTCGACGCGATGCTCGAGATGGGCGCGTCCAAGCCCTGGCCCGACGCGCTCGAAGCCTTCACCGGCAGTCGCGAGATGAGCGGCGCCGCGATGGTCGAGTATTTCGCGCCGTTGAAGGCGTGGCTCGACGAGCAGAACAAGGGCAAGCCGACCGGCTGGTAAATCCAGCTACAGCCTGAACGAGAAACGGCCGCCGCGGACATCCCCGCGGCGGCCGTTCCTGTTTCCTGCGGGGTAGATCAGGCCTTGCCCTTGCCCTTCGGCTTGGTGTCCGCGGTATCGACTGGACCGCCAGCGCCCTTCTTGACCGCATAGAAGATTCCTGCGGCAGCCGCGCCGATCGCGGCGACGCCGCCGATCACCGAAGCGAAGAAGTTACGGTCGCCCATCTGCTCGCGCTTCTCGGCGACGAACTGGACCGGCGCGGATTCGCCGACGGTCTGTGCAGCCGATTGTGCGGCGGCGCTGACCTTGGCGGCGGCGGCCTGCGCCGCGGCGCGGGGGCCGGTCGATGCTGCCTTGGGCTTGGCGGTTGCCTTCGGTTTCGCCGCAGCGGCAGCGGGCTTGCGCGCGGCGGCCTTGCGACGCGGCGGAGCGGCCTTGGCGGGTGCCTTTGCTTCAGCCTTGGGCGCAGCGGCGGGCTTTGCCGCGGGTTTCTTTGCCGGTGCCTTCTTCGCGGCAGGCTTCTTGGCGGCCGGGGTCTCGGCCCCGTCGGTCGTCATATTGGTCGGGGCCTTGGCCATCACGATCCTCCAGTGGTTTCGTGTCTGTAACCACCGTGAAGCAATTCGGTTTCCACCGTCAATGCAGGATGGTTACCGGAAAGAGCGGCGCGACGCCGCCGCCGTTCACCGGAACGGCGGCTCGTTAAACGCGCGCAGCTTGCGCGAATGAAGCTTGGCACCCTCGCGGCGGAGCTGTTCGCACGCCTCGATCCCGATCTTGAGATGCTCGGCAATCGCGCGCTCATAGAAGCGGTTGGCCTGGCCGGGGAGCTTGAGTTCGCCGTGGAGCGGCTTGTCCGAGACGCAGAGCAGCGTGCCGTAGGGAACGCGGAAGCGATAGCCCTGCGCGGCGAGCGTCGCACTCTCCATGTCCACGCCGACCGCGCGGCTCAATGAGAAGCGCAGCGCCGAGCGCGAGAAGCGCAGCTCCCAGTTGCGGTCGTCGGTGGTGACGATGGTTCCGGTGCGCAGGCGGCGCTTCAGCTCCTCGCCCGACTGGCCCGACACGACCTCGGCGGCACGGGCGAGCGCCTGTTGCACCTCGGCGATGGCGGGGACGGGGATTTCGGGTGGGAGCACGTCGTCGAGGACATGGTCGTCGCGAAGGTAGGCGTGGGCGAGCACATAGTCGCCGATCCGCTGGCTCGGGCGAAGGCCGCCGCAATGGCCGATCATCATCCATGCCTCGGGCCGCAGCACGGCGAGGTGATCGGTGATCGTCTTCGCGTTGGACGGGCCGACGCCGATATTGACCAAAGTGATGCCGGTGCCATCCTCGGCCATCAAATGCCAGGCAGGCATCTGGTGCCGGCGCCACGCGCCGTCGGTCAGCAGCGTCTCGGGATCGTCGCCCGCGCGGATGACGATGCCGCCGGGACCGGAAACGCCGGTGAAGCGGCTGTCCTCTCCCGCCTCGTTCGCCCCGAGCTGTGCGCAAGCCCAGCGAACGAATTCATCGACATAGCGATGATAGTTGGTGAACAATATGTACTGCTGACTGTGCTCCGACGGCGTGCCGGTATAGTGGCGTAGCCGCGCCAGGCTGAAGTCGGTGCGCAGCCCGTCGAACAGTGCGAGCGGGCGCGTCTGGTCGAGGCTGATCCAGGTGCCGTCGGCGATCTCGTCACCGATATGCGCCAGTTCGGTCGCGGGGAAGTGTCGCGCCAGTTCGAGCGCCGACACTTCGTCGAGCCGCAATGCGTGGCCGGGATCGAGGACATAGGGGAAGGGGATTTCCTGTCGCCCGGGGGCCGCGGTCACCTCGACATCATAATCCTCGATCAGCAGGGTGAGCTGCTCGACCAGATAGTCGGCGAACATCGCCGGCTTGGTCACGCTGATGGCATAGTCGCCCGGGGTGACGAGGCGGCCGAAGCTGCGAGCCGGAGTCGGGCGATCGACTTCGTTGCGATAGCTGACGCGGATCTCGGGATAGGCGAAGCTGCCGTCCTTGCGGCGCGCCGGGTCGGGCGGGGTGCCCTGCGTCAGATAGAGGGTGAGGGCGTCCTGAAGGCGGGTGACGGACGCGGTGTAGAGCCGATCCAGTTCGGCTACGATCTTTTCTGCTGTTGTCATCTTCCACGGCTAATGCGCCAAGATGACGTTGGCAAGACCATGACAGGACCGAAATGTGACGCGCGGGGATGATCCCGCGCGTCCCGGCCGCTTACTTGGCCTCTTCTTTCTCGCGCAGTTTGCTGATGCCATAGGCGGCGCCCGCGACTGCAGCGGCGGCACCCGCGGCTACCGCGGCGGTGGTTGCAGGGTGTTTCTTTGCGGTCTCGAACGCGCTGGTCACGGCTTCGCTGACCGCCTCGCGCGCGTCGGCAAGCGCGTCCTTGGTCCGGTCGAACAGTGTCTCCGCGGTCTCGACCTCAGGGATTGCCGGCGTGGTTTCGTCCATCATCACGCGTCTCCTTTCCATCGACAGAACCGATCGCGGGCGCGGCGGTTCCCCTCGAACGAGGTGGACCGTCGCGCCCGCGAAACGTTCAGGCGATAGTGGAGGCGGTCAGAGATTCTCGAGCAGATGCTCGGCCGAGCTGACCTTGAACTCGCCCGGTGCTTCGACATGAAGCTGCTCGACGACGCCGTCATTGACCAGCATCGAGAAGCGCTGGCCGCGCGTGCCGAGGCCGAACTTGCTGCCGTCCATCTCGAGGCCGACTGCCTTGGCGAATTCGCCATTGCCGTCGGCGAGCATCGCGATGTCGCCGGCGTCGGCGCTCTTGCCCCAGGCGCCCATCACGAACGCGTCATTGACAGCGGTGCAGGCGATCTCGTCCACGCCCTTGGCCTTGAGCTCGGCTGCCTTCTCGACATAGCCGGGCAGGTGACGTGCGGAACAGGTGGGGGTGAAGGCGCCGGGCACCGAAAAAAGTGCGACCTTGCGGCCCGCGAAGAAATCGTCCGAGCTGACCTGCTCGGGGCCGTTTTCGGTGGGCTTGACGAAAGTGGTGCTGGGCACGCGATCGCCGATCTGGATGGTCATGCTGGTCTCCTCTCGGACCGCGAAAATGCGGTTGCGCCCCAATTGGCGCACGCGGCAGCTTTTTCAAGCGTGGCGGAGCCGATCGCCTGCCGATATGTTGAGCGGAGATGGAGTCTTCAGCGTATCTCACCGGCCAGATCCTGCTCGCGCTGCCAGGGATCGGCGATCCGCGCTTCGAACGCGCGGTGATCGCGATGTGCGCGCATGACGAATATGGCGCGCTGGGCATCGGCATCGGCCAGACCGTGTCGGGCCTGGGACTGCACGAGCTGCTCCAGCAATTCGAGATCGATCCGGGGCAGGCGCCCGACGCGCCGGTACATTTCGGCGGGCCGGTCGAGCCGCGGCGCGGCTTCGTGCTGCATTCGCCAGACTGGGGCGGGCAGGACACGGTCGATGTCGCCGGGCGCTGGGCACTGTCGGGTACGATCGATGTGCTGCGTGCGATTGCCGAGGGCAAGGGGCCGGCGCACTGGCTGGTCGCGCTGGGCTATGCCGGTTGGGGCGAGGGGCAGCTGGACGAAGAGATGACGCGTCACGGCTGGTTCAATGTGCCGGGCGCGATCGACTTGCTTTACGATGTCGATGTCTTCCAGCGTTGGGAACAGGGCTTCTCGCGTGAAGGGATCGATCCGCGGCTGCTCGCGACGAGCACCGGGACGGCCTAGTCGGTATAGCGCGTGGCGAGCGTCGCGACGGCGTCGCGCATCGCCTGCCGCAGTTCGGGTGGCGCTAGCACCTCGACCTCGATCCCGAGCTTCAGCAGTTCGCGCGTGGCGTGGTCGATCGTCTCGATGGGGATCGTCGCCTGGACCCAGCCATCCGCGCCGGGCGATGTGGCGGTGCGGCGGGCCATCTCGACCGCGGCTGCGGCAAGCACCGGAAGCCGTTCCCTTCCCAGCGGTGAGAGGCGGATTGTCGCCGTCCCGCGATAGAGGCTCGCCTCGAACGCGCGGACACTCTCGGTCCAGTGCGCGGCGAGGTCGAAACCGGCGGGACGTTCGAAACTCTCGCCGGTCATATCGAATGAACGGATCGCATCGACGCGCCAAGTGCGCGGCGCTGAGCGGCCGATGGCAACGAGATACCAGATACCGCCCTTGAGGACGAGGCCGAGTGGGGAGAGGACACGTTCGGTTGTCGCGTTCCAGCTTTCGTAGCGGATGCGGATGCGCTCTCCGCCCCATACCGCTGCGGCAAGTTGAGGCAGAAAGGGAAGGTCGCTCGCCGCGCGGTACCAGTCGATCGGATCGAGATGGAAGCGCGCCGCGACCCGCGAGGCGTCCGCGCGGCGTGCGGAGGGCAGGGCGGCAAGCAGCTTCAACCGCGCGGCCGCGGTGGATTCGCCGAAACCAAGCTCTGCCGCAGGCCCCTCCAAACCGGAGAGGAACAGCGACTCCGCTTCAGCCGGAGTCATGCCGGTGAGCCGCGTCGTATAGCCTTCGAGCAGCTGGAAGCCGCCCTCGCGCCCGCGATCGGCATAGACCGGCACGCCCGAGGCGCTGAGGTCGTCGATGTCGCGATATATGGTGCGCACCGATACCTCGAACTCGTCTGCGAGTGTCTGCGCGGTCATGCGGCCGCGCGCCTGGAGCAGCAGAAGGATCGAAACGAGGCGGCTCGCACGCATTTTGACTTCGTAGCAGATTAAACCTGACAAAAGGTGTCAGTTTTAGTGGCGCAATCGCCGGTCACTCGCAATCAACCGGAGATCGCCGACATGAATACTCCTCATCTGGAAACGCGCCGTGGCGCACTCGTCCACGCACTGGGTCTCGCCGCAGCCGGGGGCTTGCTCGGTCAGGGGTTACGCGCCGATGCGGCGGTCACGAAGCTCCCCTGTGCGCCGACGCGCACCACGCCAAGATGCGGGCCCACATCGGACTGGGCCTGGCTCGCGGGAAACTGGAAGGTCCGCCACCGCCGCCTCAAGTCGCGGCTGACCGGCAGCGCCGAGTGGCAGGAATTCGACGGCACCTGCATCAACTGGCCGCTGATGGGCGGCGCGGCGAATGTCGACGACAATGTGATCAAGCTTCCCGCCGGCGACTATCACGGGGTCAGCGTGCGCTGTTTCAACCCGGAAACGCGGAAGTGGGGGATCTGGTGGATCGACTCCCGCTATGCGCGGATGGAGCCAGCGGTCTGGGGCGAATTCCGCAATGGTGTCGGCACCTTCATAGGCGCGGACTCGCATGAGGGCACTCCAGTGACGGCAAGGTTCCGCTGGTCCGCAATCACCGCGACCTCGGCGCATTGGGAGCAGGCCTTCTCCACCGACGGCGGCAAGAGCTGGGAGACCAACTGGCATATGGATTTCACGCGCGTTCCGGCGTGAAATGCGAACGTCGCGGCGCTCGGTGCGGATGGCATATAAAGATATCTTTATGTTTCATTTGCGCTGGCGCAGCGAATTCGCTAGGGGCGCGGCGATGCCGCCGGGATTCCCGGCGCCAGGATGATTCATCACCGGAGAACCAGCGTGGCCACCGTGCTCGAAAAGACCGATTACGTCGTCAAGGATATCTCGCTCGCCGATTTCGGCCGCGCCGAGATGAACATCGCCGAGACCGAAATGCCCGGCCTGATGGCGCTGCGCGCCGAATTCGGCGCCGCGCAGCCGCTGAAGGGCGCGCGCATCACCGGCTCGCTGCACATGACGATCCAGACCGCGGTGCTGATCGAGACGCTGACCGCGCTCGGCGCAGAGGTCCGTTGGGCGACCTGCAACATCTTCTCGACCCAGGACCACGCTGCCGCCGCCATCGCCGCGTCGGGCGTGCCGGTGTTCGCGGTGAAGGGCGAGAGCCTGGCCGAGTACTGGGACTATGTCGGCGACATCTTCAGCTGGGACGGCGACGTCGAAGGCCAGACCTGCAACATGATCCTCGACGATGGCGGCGACGCCACGATGTTCGCGCTGTGGGGCGCGAAGCTCGAGGCCGGCCACACCATGCCCGAGCCCGAGAATGAGGAAGAGGTCGAGATGCAGCGCGCGCTGAAGGCGTTCATCGCTAAGCGCCCCGGCTACCTCACCGAGACCGTCAAGGCGATCAAGGGCGTGTCGGAAGAGACCACCACCGGCGTGCACCGTCTGTACGCGACCGCGAAGAAGGGCGAGCTGCCCTTCCCGGCGATCAACGTCAACGACAGCGTCACCAAGTCGAAGTTCGACAACCTCTATGGCTGCAAGGAATCGCTGGTCGACGCGATCCGTCGCGGCACCGACGTGATGCTGGCCGGCAAGGTCGCCTGCGTCGCCGGCTTCGGCGATGTCGGCAAGGGTTCGGCCGCGTCGCTGCGCAACGGCGGCGCGCGCGTGCTGGTCACCGAGATCGATCCGATCTGCGCGCTGCAGGCGGCGATGGAAGGCTATGAAGTCGTGACGATGGAAGAGGCCGTCGAGCGCGCCGACATCTTCTGCACCGCGACCGGCAATGCCGATGTGATCACCGCGGAGCACATGAAGGGCATGAAGAACATGGCCATCGTGTGCAACATCGGCCACTTCGACAGCGAGATCCAGATCGCCGCTTTGTCGAACTACAAGTGGACCGAAGTGAAGCCGCAGGTCGATCTGGTCGAGTTCCCGGACGGCAAGCAGATCATCATCCTGTCGAAGGGCCGCCTGGTGAACCTGGGCAACGCGACCGGCCATCCGTCGTTCGTGATGTCTTCGTCCTTCACCAACCAGGTGCTGGCGCAGATCGAACTGTGGACCAAGGGCGGCGAGTACGCGAACGACGTGTTCGTCCTTCCGAAGCACCTCGACGAGAAGGTCGCCGAGCTGCACCTCGAGAAGCTGGGCGTGAAGCTGACCAAGCTGAGCCAGAAGCAGGCCGACTATATCGGTGTGCCGGTCGAAGGTCCGTTCAAGCCGGATCACTACCGCTACTAAGGTTCGTCGCAGTCGACCAAGGGCGACTGTCGAAATGAAGAGGGCGCGTCCGTCAGCGGACGCGCCCTTTTTCATGCCCGCTATTCACGAGTTGGGAGGCGCGCGCTCCACATGTGGTGCCAACGCAACACTCTGTCCGAAAACGGTAACACAGGGTTGCGCGATGCAACCGGTTGGGCGCATCCAAAGGCCATTGAGGGCAAATATAAAAGGGATCAGGTATGAGTTCGCTCCATTCCCGTAAGGCTGGCTATCGTCTCGCCGCTTCGTTCACCGCGATCGCATTGGCCGGCGCGGCGCCGGCATTTGCACAGGACGCGCCGCAGGACTCGGCCGCTGAAGCGGACTCCAGCGAAACCGTCGTCATCACCGGCTCGCGCATCGCGCGTCCCGAGCTTTCGCTGCCGAACCCGGTTCAGGTCATCTCGTCCGAGGCGATCGAGCAGTCCGGCAAGACGAACCTTACCGACTTCCTCGTCGACAACCCGGCACTGCTGGGTTCGCAGAACAATATCCAGGTGGCGGGTTCAACCTGAACGGCGGCGCGCAGAATGTCGGCGTGAACTTCCTCAACCTGCGTAACCTGGGCACCAGCCGTACGCTGGTGCTGGTCGATGGGCGCCGGCATGTCGCGGGTTACCCCGGTATCGCCGCAGTCGATATCAACACCATTCCGGCCGACCTCGTTCAGAGCGTGGAGGTGCTGACCGGCGGCGCTTCGGCGATCTATGGCGCGGACGGCGTGAGCGGTGTGGTCAACTTCATCATGAAGCACGATTTCGAAGGGCTGCGCCTTCGCGCACAGAACGGTATCTCGCAGCGCGGCGATGCGGGCTCGCGCTTTGTCGGGGTCACCGCCGGCAAGAACTTCGCTGAGGGACGCGGCAACATCACCGCCACCTACGAATTCCAGGAAACCGACCGGTTCAGCCAGCTCAAGCGGCTGAACTACGGGCGGACCGGACCGAGCTATACCTTTGCGCGCAATCCGGCCGACGGCGCTCCGGGCAGCCCCACTGACAACCCCAATGTTCCCGACCGCGTGCTGCTGACCGGCCTGCGCTGGGCGGACAGCGCGATGGGCGGCGCGATCGATTTCGGGCAGGATTATGTGCCCGACTTCACCGGCGAGGGCGGGGTCTATGATCCGGGCACCTATGTTCCCGGCACCGCATTCACGATCGGCGGATCGAGCACCCCGCGTGAAATCTATTATGGCGACTTCACGCCGTATAGCCGCCGGCACATCGCACAGGTGTTTGGTCGTTACGAATTCAGCCCGGCGTTCGAACTCTATGCCGAGGCCAAATATGTCCGGTCGAAGGCGGTCACCCAGGCTCAGCCGAGCTATGACCTGTACACGACGCTGTTCGCGGACAATTACTTTCTCAATCAGCGCTTTGGTGCGGCGGTTACCGGCGATGCCTGGCTTAGCCGCGACAATTTCGACTTCGGCATCCGCCAGTATGAGATGGAGCGCGAACTGTGGCGCACCGTCGTCGGCGCGAAGGGCGATCTTGGGTCGCACCTCAAGTACGACGTGTCCTATGTGTTCGGTCAGTCGACCCAGCGCGGTACCAACCGGAACGATCGCATTGCCGACCGCTATTATGCCGCGCTCGATGCGGTTTCGGACGGCCGCGGCGGTGTGACCTGCCGGATCAACCTGCCGGGCCAGACGTCGATCAACGGCGAGAGTCTGGGTAACCCGGTCGTCTATACGGGCGCGCCGAAGAGCTTCCAGGCGGGGCAGTGCGTGCCACTGAACGTCCTGGGCAACGGCACGCCGTCGCAGGCGGCGCTGGACTTCGTCACCGTCGATCACACCAGCTGGTCCCGTATCAGCCAGCATGTCGTTTCGGCGGTGCTGTCGGGCGATACCGGTGCGTTCTTCAAGCTGCCGGGCGGAGCGCCCGGCTTCGCGGTCGGCGCCGAATATCGCAAGGAAAAGAGCCGGTTCGTTCCGTCTGCTGAATCGCAGGCCGGTCTGCTGATCGACGATTCGCAGGCATCGATCGACAACGGCGAGTTCGACGTCAAGGAAGTGTTCGGCGAGATCAACCTGCCGATCCTGGCCAATATGCCGTTCGCGCAGAACCTCTCGATCGGCGCAGCAATCCGGTATTCGGATTATTCGTCGATTGGCAGCACGACGACGTGGAATGTCAACGGCAGCTACTCGCCGATCCGCGACATCACCTTCCGCGGCACCTATTCGCAGGCGGTCCGTGCGCCGAATATCAGCGAATTGTATGCGCAGCAGAGCGGTACGTTCCAGTTCATCACCGACCCGTGCGGGATCGACCGCCTGGCGGAGGGGACGCAGTATCGCGCGGCCAATTGCACGAGCGCGCTGACGGCGCTGGGTATCAACCCTGCGACGTTCAACCCGGCGAACAGCCCGTTCTCACCGCAGAACAGCAGCCTGGCGGGCGTGAGCGGGGGCAACCCCAACCTGCGCGAAGAAACGGCCAAGACCTGGACCGCGGGCATCGTCTTGCGGCCGACCTTTGTGCCCGGCCTGTCGATCACCGCCGACTGGTACGACATCCGTCTGACCCAGGCGATCAACTATTCGGAAGCGCAGGACATCGTCGATCTGTGCTATGATCAGCCGACGCTCAGCAACGTCTACTGCCAGTCGCTCGCGCGCAGCGGCTCGACCGGGTTCATCTCCGACTACACGATCATGCCGCAGAATGTGGCTTCCTATGAAACCGCAGGTCTGGACGTAACGCTGAACTACCGGTTCGAGCCGTTCGACAACGCCGGGACGTTCAACATCCGCTTCTCGGGCAACTATCTGAACAAGCTCCGGTTCGTTCCCGCACTGGGCGCTGAAACGGAGGACCAGATGGACGAACCGGGCTATGTGCGCACTGCCAGCACGCCGCTGGCGCCGAAATACAGCGCGACGTTCGACCTTGGCTGGAAGAAGGGGGGGCTCTCGCTCAACTACGGCATCAACTGGTGGGCCAAGACCCGCCGGGTGACGCGCGACCAGGAGGCAGCGAACCCCGACTATATCGAGCCCGGTTACTTCTGGTTCAAGGAGCGCTGGGAGCATGAGCTGTTCGCCAGCTACAATGTCGACGAGAAGTTCGACATCTATGCCGGCGTGAACAACCTGTTCGACACCAAGCCCGATATCGGCGCGGTTGCGTATCCGGTCAGCGCTGTTGGCCGTTCCTTCTTCATGGGTATCAAGGCCAAGATCTTCTGAGGTCTGACCGATCCTGAAAATCGGGGGCCGGAGCGCAAGTTCCGGCCCCTTTTTCGTGTCGGTCCGGCGCTTGTGCCGTTCAGTTGAGCAGTCCGGGTTTGCGGGCGCCAAAGCATGTCCTAAGAGCCGTAATATGCAGAACGGCGCGACGCGGTGATCGAGGTTTCCAATGCTGCGGCGGTGACTGCCGGCGCCGTCGTCGCGCTGCTCGTGGTGCTGGGCTGTGCGATGCTGTTCTTCGGGCTGCGCGCCCGCGCCCGCGCCGTGACCTTGCTCGACGCCCACCGGCGCGCCGATGCGCTCACCGCGAGCGCGCCGGCGCAGGCGATGATCGTGCGTGCTGATGGCCGCGTCGAGCTGAGCGACAAGCTGGCCGACCTGCTGGGTCTGGAGACGGTGCCCACGCATCTGTCGGAAATCACCGGGAATGAAGCGGTGTTTGCGCCGGCCGAGGCGGCCGCGTTGGAACAGGATATCGCCGCGGCGCAACGCGCGGCCCGTCCGTTCCGTGCGACGGTGCGCGCGCGCGGCTCGTCCCGCACCTTGCTGATGATCGGCCAGCGTGCGCCCGATGCAGTGCGTGCGCCGGGCGGAGTGGTGTTGTGGGTGTTCGACGCCACCGAAGCGCAGGAAGAGGTGGCGCGACTCTCGGACCAGGCGGGGCGCTATCGCGAAGCATTCGAGTCGCTGACTGGCCTGATCCAGTCGGCGCCGATGCCGATGTGGTATCGGGATCGCGATCTGCGGCTGGCGATGGTTAACAGCGCTTATGTGACCGCGGTCAACGGCAAGGATGCCGAAACCGTGGTCAAGGCCGGGATCGAACTGGTCGATGCCTCTGCGCCGGGCGGACCGCTCGCCAGTCCGGCCAAGGCGCGCGAGGCAGGGCGGCCGAGGATGGTAAAGCTGCCCGCGACGATCGCGGGCGCGCGGCGGATGCTGCACATCCACGATGTACCCTTGCCTACCGGCGGCGTGGCGGGATTCGCCGTCGATGTCGAGGAGCTGGAGCGTGCACGCGCTGGGATCAAGCGCGCCGACGACGCCCAGCGCGAGACGTTCGACCGGCTCTCTGCAGGGGTCGCGCAATTCGCTGCCGATCGCAGCCTGGTCTTCTGCAACCAGCCGTTCCGCCGCATGTTCGCGATGCGCACAGAATGGCTGGCCGACAAGCCCGAGTTCGAACGTGTGCTGGAACGCATGCGTGAGGCAAACCGGCTGCCCGTGGTGCGCGATTTCCCAGGCTGGAAGGCCGAGCGGCGCGACTGGTTCCGCGCCGATGCGGCGCGCGAGGAGAATTGGGCGCTGGCGGGCGGCAACCATCTTCGCGTCGTCGCCCAGCCGCTTCCCGAGGGTGGGTTGCTGGTCGTTTTCGAGGATCTGACCGAACAGGTTCAGCTCGCCAGTGCCCGCGATACGCTGCTACGCGTGCGCACCGCGACCTTTGACAATCTGTTCGAAGCGTTGGGCGTGTTTACTGCCGACGGGCGGCTGCAGCTGTGGAACAATCGCTTCCGTCAGCTCTGGGGGTTCGACGAGGCATATGTCGCCAGCCACCCGCGCGTCGATGCGCTGGCGAAGCAGGCGGGCAGTCTGCTCGCCAATCCGGGCCGCGCGGTGCTGATGGGCGAGCTGATCCGCGCGGCGACCATCGAGCGGCAGCAACGCGGTGCGACGATCGAATTCAAGGACGGCCGCTTCTTCGAGGTCGCAGCAGTGCCGCTGCCTGACGGCAATGCGCTGTTCACGATGCTCGACGTTTCCGATCGGCGCCGGGTCGAGAACGCATTGCGCGAACGCAATGATGCGCTGCAGACGGCGGATCGCGTCAAGACCGCCTTCGTCGCCAATATGAGCTATGAGCTGCGTACGCCGCTCACCTCGATCCAGGGGTTCGCAGAGATGCTGCATGGCGGCTATGCCGGCGATCTGTCGCAGAGCGGGAACGAGTATACCGAGGCGATCCTGTCTTCGGTCGAGCGGCTGGGGGCGCTGGTCGACGATGTCCTCGACCTGACTCGCGAGGATGACGGGATCGCGCGGGGAACGGTCGATCTGGAGCTGACCGCGGGCGCGGCGGCCGAGGCGGTTGCTCCCGCGGCGCAGGCCAAGCGCATCGAGCTTGCGGTCGAGGTGCAGGGCAGTGCCGGGACCACGCTGGGCGATGCGCGACGCATCCGCCAGACGATCGAACACCTCCTGCGCAACGCGATCGCCAATACGCCAGACAAGGGTCGGGTGCTGCTGCACATCGACGGCACGCCCAAGGGGGCGCGGATCGTCGTTTCGGACAATGGTCCGGGCATGGCCAAGAAGCTGGCGGACAAGGCGTTCGAGCGCTTCGCTCAGCCGGGGATCAGCCGCAGCGGCGACCGCGCGCTGGGGCTGGGCCTGCCGCTCGCCAAGCAGTTCGTCGAGGCGCATGGCGGCACGATCGAACTGGTCTCCGAGCCGGGGCAGGGGACGATGGTGATCGTCGAGCTGCCGCGCGGATGATCCGGCTGGCGGACGCGGCGGCGAGCGAGACGCTGGGAGCGCGACTGGCGGCGCTGGCGCGGCCGGGTGACGTGATCGCGCTGTCCGGGACGCTGGGCGCGGGCAAGACCAGCATCGCGCGCGGACTGCTCGCGGCGCTCGGGCTGGAAGGGGAGGCACCGTCGCCGAGCTTCGCGATCGTCCAGCCCTATGCGCCGCCCGAGGTGCGCTTCCCGGTGCTGCATGTCGATCTGTATCGCATCGACGATCCGGGTGAGACGGAGGAATTGGGGCTGGACGATGCGCGCTATGATTCGCTGCTGATCGTCGAATGGCCGGAGCGATTGCCGGCATCGGCATGGAGCGATGCGCTGTGGCTCACCCTGACGATCGAGCCGGATGGCGCGCGCAGCTTGACAGCGCAGGTCCCGGCGGCATGGAGGGACCGATGGTTCCAGACATGAATCCGCCCGCACGGGCGCCCTATTTTCTGAACGAGCTGGGCTGGGGGGATGGCGAGATCCTGCCGCTGGCCGGTGACGCCTCGTTCCGTCGCTATTTCCGCGTCCAGGCGCCGGGGCGGACTGCTATCCTGATGGACGCCCCGCCGCCGCAGGAAGACCCGCGGCCGTTCATCGATATCGCACGCTGGCTGGTGGGGCGCGGGTTCGCCGCGCCGCGAATCTATGGCGAGGATCTGAACACGGGCCTTGTGCTGATCGAGGATTTCGGTGACGCGCGGTTGCGCGAGACGGTCGATGCCGCGCCCGAGAGCGAATTGCGCCTCTATGAAGCCGCGATCGACGTGCTGGTGCGCCTGCGCGAGCATGGAGCGGCGGAGGTCGTCGGGCCGTATGACCGCGACGTCTATCAACGCGAGGCGGCGCTGCTGACCGAGTGGTACTGCCCAGCGGTGGGGCTGGACGTCGATATCGACGGCTATGTCGCGGCTTGGGACGCAGTGCTCGCACCCGTGCTTGACGGGACGCCGGTGACGGTGCTGCGCGATTATCATGCCGAGAACCTGATGTTGATCGAGGGGAGCGAGACGTTCGGCCTGCTCGATTTCCAGGACGCGCTGGCGGGCCATCCCGCCTATGATCTCGTCTCTTTGCTGCAGGACGCACGGCGCGACGTGCACCCGAACCTGGAAGCGGCGTTGCTCGACCGCTATCGCCGGATCACCGGCGCGGACGAGGGTTTCTTCGACGCCTATCATGTGCTGGGCGCACAGCGGAACGCGAAGATCATCGGCATTTTCACCCGGCTGTGGAAGCGCGACGGCAAGCCGCGCTACCCCGGCCTGTGCCCGCGTGTCTGGGGCTATCTGGAACGCGACCTCAAACATCCTGCGCTGGCGCCCGTCGCGGCCTGGTTCGATGCCAATATTCCCGCGCATCTGCGTGGCGATCCGATGACGGTGATTGCGTGACGATAAAGAAGACGCTTGCGTTGCGTCCGGTACCCGCTGCCGCGGTGCCTGAAACGGCGATGGTGATGGCCGCGGGTCTGGGCAAGCGGATGCGCCCGCTTACCGCGACCCGCCCCAAGCCGTTGATCGAGGTGGCGGGGAAGCCGCTGATCGACCATGCCTTCGACCGATTGCGCAGCGCCGGCGTGAAGCGTGCGGTGGTCAACGTGCATTACCTCGCCGACGCGCTTGAGGCGCACGTCACCCACAGGGTGAAGGATATCGAGGTTCTCGTGTCCGACGAGCGCAAGCAGTTGATGGAGACCGGCGGCGGGCTCGTGCAGGCGCGCGCGCTGCTGGGTGACGCGCCGTTCCTGTGCGTCAACAGCGACAACCTCTGGATCGACGGACCGATCGACGCGATCCGCCAGCTCGCCGCCGCGTGGGACGACGACAAGATGGACGCGCTGCTGCTGCTTGTCCCATTGGCACGCGCGCACTGCCACCGGGGCAATGGCGATTTCCATATCGACGCGTTCGGCAAGATTACCCGCCGCCGCGCGCCGGGGCGGCTCGCGCCCTTCGTCTACACCGGCGTTCAGATCCTCTCGCCGCGCATGATCCGCGACTGGCCCGACGGGCCGTTCTCGACGAACCTGTTCTGGGAGCGCGCAATCGAGGCCGGCCGCGCCTATGGCGTTGTGCATCAGGGCCTCTGGTTCGACGTCGGTTCACCGCCGGCGATTGCCGCCACGGAGGCTGTGCTGGCCGATGGGTGAGCACCCGCACGAAGCGGGTGTTGGGGCTGATGTCGCGATTTCCTTTCCGATCGTGGGAGAAGGCCGGCGATGGTACTGATGTCGTTGTGGTCAGGACTAGAGCGCGACAGCGTGGTTTTCGACCGTCAGCAAGCGTTCGATATCGCGCCGGGGTGGGGCGCCGAACAGGCGGCGGTACTCTCGGCTGAACTGTGACTGGCTCTCATAGCCGACAGCAAAGCCGGCGGAACCGGCGCTTGCGCCTTCACTGAGCATCAGGCGTCGCGCCTCCTGCAGCCGCAGCTGCTTCTGATACTCAAGCGGCGTCATCCGCGTGACCGCCTTGAAATGCGCGTGGAACGAGGAGGCGCTCATCCCCGCCGCTGCCGCGATTTCCGGGATACGAAGCTGTTCGTGGAAGCCGCGGCGGATCCGGGCGATCGCTCGGCTGACCTGCCCCAGATGGCTATCGGCTGCTGATATCTGACGCAGCGTGGGCCCATGCGGGCCGGTGAGCAATCGATAGAGGATCTCGCGCTCGATCAGCGGCATCAGCGCGGGGATCGTCTCAGGGCGGTCGAGCAGCCTCACCAGGCGGCAGGCGGCGTCGATCAAGTCGGGGTCGCCGGGATAGACCGCAAGCATCGGTGCGTTGGGGTGTGCAGCGGCATTGCCTTGAGCGAGGATAAGGTCGGCAAGCGTGGGCAGGTCGAGGTCGATCTTGCAGCAAAGATACGGCGCTTCGGGGCTGGCCTCGAGCACATGGCCGACCAGTGGCAGGTCTACCGACACCAGCAGGTAGCGCGCGGCATCATATACCAGGCTGTGGTCGCCAACCGACACCCGCTTCGATCCCTGGGCGATCAGGCAAAGTGAAGCTTCGTAAACTGCCGGGGTCGCGGTCGTCGGATGATTGGCACGGATCAGCGACAGCCGCGGGATGGCTGTACCGCTTATGCCAGCTGTGGTGACATGTTTGCCGATCAGCTCGGCCAGCTCGGCGATGCTTTCCATGTTTCCCATTTCCACCCGGCAGGTGATGGCTGCAAGCGTCTCGATGTCGATTCTGGAGGATCGTGCAAACTCTTCGGGGGATCGGCCTAACGGTTGCGGCGGGATCGGGCCCATTTGCGGCAGCGCAATGATGAAAGGACCGACCATGACCGGGATCAGTGAAAAGACCATTCTCATCACGGGGGCGTCGAGCGGCATCGGCGAGGCCGCGGCGCGTGAATTGGCGGCTGGCGGCGCGAGATTGCTGATCGGCGCGCGCCGGATCGACCGGCTCAGGCGTCTCGCCGAGGAACTCGGCCCGAACGTGGCGGCGTCTGAGCTGGACGTGACGGACCCGCAGAGCTTCGAAGCATTCGCGGCCGAGGCGCAAGAGCGGTTCGGCCGGATCGATGTCCTGGTCAACAACGCGGGGGTGATGCCGTTGTCGCCGCTCGCCGCGCTGAAGCGCGACGAATGGGCGCGGATGATCGACGTCAACATTCACGGCGTACTCAATGGAATCGCCGCGGTGCTGCCGCGCTTTGTCGCTCAGCAGAGCGGACATGTCGTCAACGTGGCTTCGGTGGGCGCGCATCTCGTCGTGCCGACCGGCGCGGTCTACTGCGCCACCAAATATGCCGTCTGGGCGATCACCGAGGGCCTGCGACAAGAGCATGACGACGTCCGTGCAACGATCATTTCGCCCGGCGTGGTCGCGACCGAGCTGGGGCATGACATCACCGATCCTCAGGTCGCGGCGGGGCTGCAGCAATGGCGTGCCCGGTCGCTGAATCCGGACGCCATCGCCAGAGCGATCCGTTACGCGGTCGAGCAGCCGGCGGGCGTCGATGTCAACGAGGTGATCGTTCGTCCAGCGGGCGCGGCGATGTAGATCTCGCGCGATAATCGCCTTGTCGAACCGCGCGTGGCCTCGCTACGGTTCCGGTCGACAAACCCTCCGGCCGGAGGGGAACGAGACCGGAATGGCCGCACGCCTCAATCTCTACACGATCCCGCCGCATCGGGCCTTTGCCGATGCGCTAGCGCAAGGGTTGATCCGTCGCTTTGGCGGCGATCCGTTGCGGCTGGCGCGCGGGATCGTGCTGGTGCCGACCAATCGTGCGAAGAAGGCGATCACCGACGCCTTCGTGCGCGCAAGCGGCGGCGGGCTATTGCTGCCGCGGCTGGTTGCGGTTGGTGATCCCGAGCTTGACGAGGCGGCTGGGCCATTTCTCGATCCGGTCGATGACGAGGATCCGATCCCGCCGGCAGTCGATCCTCTGCAACGTCGACTGATTCTGGCAAGGCTGGTGCAGTCCGGGCAGCCGGGGATCGATGCGGCTGAGGCAGTGCGGCTGGCAGGTGAGCTGGGGCGCACGCTCGACCAGCTGCTCATCGAGGAGATCGACCCACGGCGGATGCGCGACGTAGCCGTCGGCGAGCTGTCCGAGCATTGGCAACGCTCGCTCGACCTGTTCGAGATTGTCCTCGGCAAATGGCCGCAGGAGCTTGAAAGGCTGGGCCGGATCGACCTTGCTGAGCGACGCAACCGGTTGCTCGACCGGGTTTCCGAGCGGTGGCGGCAAGATCCGCCCGACCGGTTCATCTGCGCGGCGGGCATCACCACTTCCGCCCCCGCTATCGCACGGCTGTTGCGCGTCGTGGCCGGGCTACCGGGCGGCATGGTGATCTTCCCCGGCGTCGATCTGGCGATGGGCGAGGCTGAATGGGCGATGCTGGGGCCGTTCGAGGTGGATCAGGCGACCGGGCGGCGAAAGCGTTCGCTCGAGACTCATCCTCAATTCCATCTCAAGCTGTTGATCGATCGAATGGGCGTGCAGCGCGGCGAGATCGAGCCATGGCGTGTCGCGACCGAGCTCGATGCACCGCCTGCGCGCAGCAGGGCCATCGCCAGCGCAATGATGCCTGCGGAGCTGACCCGAGGCTGGAGCGATCTGCCCGCTGCGGAGCGTCGGCTCGCGGAGGTGCGCGGACTTGAAGTTGCGACACCTGCGGAGGAGGCGCAGGCGATAGCGCTGGCATTGCGCGAAGCGCTGGAAACAGAGGGGCGCACGGCGGCATTGGTGACGCCCGATCGCGCACTGGCGAAGCGTGTCGCCGCGCACTGTGCCCGCTGGGGGCTGACGATCGACGATTCGGCAGGTGTGGCGCTCGCGAGCCTCCCCCCGGGCACGCTGCTGCTCGCATTGGCGGAAGCTGGTGCGCAGGCCTTTGCACCGCTCGCGTTGCTGGCCTTGCTCAAACACCCGCTGGTCGCGGCGGGCGATGACCGGCTGGTGTGGCTGGAAGGGGCGAGGGCGCTTGATCTAGCATTGCGTGGACCGCGGCCTGCGGCGGGGCTGGCAGGGATCGACGCGCACCTCGCAAACGATGAAGGTTATGACGCGCATATCCGCCGCTCTGCGCTGGGCTGGTGGCGTGAGATTGCACCCATGCTTGCGCCGCTTGAAGCGCTCTATGCAGGGGGCGCGGCGCCACTGGCCGCGCTGCTGGCACAGTTGCGTGAGACCGCATCCATGCTCTGCGGTGAGGCGCTGTGGTCACGTGCCGACGGTCGTGCTGCGGCGGCGTTGCTCGACGATCTGGAGCGTGTGGCAGCATATGGCCCGGCGCTGGTCGAGCCCGGGAGTCTCGCCGCGATCTTGCGCACCTTGATGGATGAGGTGGCGGTGCGGCCGCCGCAAGGCGGGCATCCGCGGCTCGCGATCTACGGCCTGATCGAGGCGCGGCTGCAGACCGCCGACTTCCTGGTGCTGGGCGGGCTGAACGAGGGTGTCTGGCCGGGTTTGCCCGCGCCCGATCCGTGGCTCGCCCCGCGCATTCGCTCCGAACTCGGCTTGCCCGGACTGGAGCGGCGCATCGGCCTGTCCGCGCATGATCTGGCAATGGGTCTTGGTGCACGCGAAGTGTTGCTGACGCGGGCGAAGCGCGATGCCGGGGCGCCGACCATCGCCTCGCGCTTCTGGCTGCGGCTGGAGGCGCTGTCAGGCGGCCTGGAACGCGCGGAGGTGCTGGAAAGCTGGGCGCGCGTGATTGACGATCCGGGGGCTTACGAACCCGCGTCGCGGCCCGAGCCGTGCCCGCCCGCCGCGATCCGCCCGCGCACGATCCCGGTCACCGATGTCGATCGGCTCAAGGCCGATCCCTATGCCTTTTATGCCAAGCGCATGTTGCGGCTGCGTCAGCTCGATCCGGTCGATGCCGATCCCAGTGCGGCGTGGCGCGGCACGGCGGTGCATGACGTGCTGGAGAAATGGGCGAAGCTCGACGCGTGCGATCCCGAGGCGCTGGAACCGCGGGTGCTGGTGATGCTTTCCCAGGCGCATCCGATGATGCGCGCGTTGTGGCAGCCCCGGCTGATCGAGGCAGTGCGCTGGATCGTTCGCGAGATCGAGGCGCGTCCGCAACGTCGCGTTCTGGCGGTGGAGCAGGAGGGAGCGATCGACTTTGCCGGCGTGACGCTCAAGGGTAAGTTCGACCGCATCGACGCGATGGGCGACGGCACGCTGGGGGTGGTCGACTACAAGACCGGGCAGCCGCCCAGCACCAAGGCGGTGCGTGCGGGATACAGCCTTCAGCTCGGCTTGCTCGGACTGATCGCCGAACGCGGCGGGTTCCAGGGCATTTCCGGTCGGGCGAGCGCGTTTGAATATTGGTCGCTGGCGCGCAAGGGCGGGGAGTTCGGCTATGTCCAGTCGCCGGTCGATGCGGCGGGCAAATACGGCAAGATGCTGCCCGACGAGTTCGTGCCGACCGCAGCAGAGAATTTCACCGAGACCGCGCGTGCCTATCTGACTGGAGATGCGCCCTTCATTGCCAAGCTCCACCCCGAATATGCGCCATATGCCGACTATGATCAGCTGATGCGCCGCGACGAATGGTATGGCCGTGAGCGGCGCTAGCACCGGTGCGCTCCCGCCGCTGGCGGGCAATCAGGCTGCGGCGTCCAGCCCGGGGGCCAGCGTGTGGCTGTCTGCTTCCGCCGGGACCGGCAAGACCCAGGTGCTGGCGGCGCGCGTATTCCGCCTGTTGCTGCGCGGGGTCGATCCCGGCGCGATCCTGTGCCTGACCTTCACCAAGGCGGGCGCCGCAGAGATGGCGGCGCGGGTAAGCGAGCGGCTGGCACATTGGGTGCGGGCACCCGACAGGGAACTGGTCGCTGACCTTGAGGCGCTGGGCGAGGATTATGGGCCGGAAACGCGCGCGATGGCCCGCACGCTGTTCGCCAAGGTACTCGATGCGCCGGGCGGCGGACTGCGCATCCAGACGATCCACAGCTTCTGCCAGACCCTGCTCTCGGCGTTCCCGGTCGAGGCGGGGCTGACGCCGGGCTTCCGGCCGCTCGAGGCGCGCGAGGAGACGGCGCTGGCGCGGGACACGCTGGCGGCGATGCTGGCCGATGCCGGGCGCGAAGGGCGGGAGGCGCTGATCGATGCGGTCGGCGCGCTGAGTTTGAGGCTGGGTGAGGGCAAGGCCGAGGCGTTTCTGCACGCCTGCGCCAAGGCTCCTGATGCGATGGCTGCGCTGCCGTCGGGTGTGCAGCCGTGGCTGCGGCGGGCAATGGGTCTGCCGCAGGGCGATGTACTGGAGGAAGCCGCGCGCTGGTGCGCGGACGATGCATTCGATGTCGAGGGGGTGCGGCGGATCGCCGACACCAATCACGCCTGGGGCACGGCGACGGGACAGGAGAATGCTGCGGTCGCGGGCGCATGGCTTGCCGCAGAACCGGCGGCGCGCGTGGCGATGCTGGGCGAGTTGCGCAAGATCGTGCTGACCGCCAAGGACGAGCCCAAGAAGGTGTCGCCCAAGCTTGCCGCGATCGACCCGGACTACGAGACCCTGGCCGCTGAATTGGGCGAAGCCTGTATCGCCGTTGTCGGGATGATTGCGCGTGCGGGCTATGCCGATCTGCTCGCGCAGGGGCTGACCGCCGGGCGCGACTATGCCGCGGCCTACCAGACCGCCAAGCGCCGCGCGGGGGCCGTCGATTTCGACGACCTGATCGGCAAGACGGTGGCGCTGCTCGACCAGCCGGGAATGGGCGACTGGATTCGCTTCAAGCTCGATCAGGCGACCAGCCACATCCTGATCGACGAGGCGCAGGACACCAATATCGCGCAATGGCGCATCGTCAGGGCGCTGGCCGACGAGTTCTTCGCGGGCGAGGGCGCGCATGGCGAGGAGGTGCGCACGCTGTTCACCGTCGGGGATCACAAGCAGGCGATCTTCGGCTTTCAGGGTACCGATCCGATCAACTTCGTTGCGGCGGAAAGGCATTTCGCCGCGCGTTCCGATGGCACGCTCGAGCGCCTGTCATTGACCCACTCGTTCCGCTCGACCGCGCCGATCCTCGAGTTCGTCGATGCGGCTGTCGCGGCCTTGCCTGAACCGGGAATGGGAACCGAGTCCGAAACGCATGCCAGCCGCGTCGCCGGTCCCGGCACGGTGACGCTGTGGCCGCCGGTTGTTGCAGGCGGCGACCCGGAGGATGAAGAAGGCTGGATCGACGACGCAACGCGTGAGGTCGCCAATCGCATCGCACGTCAGATCAGTGGCTGGATCGGCACGCTCGAGCTGGAGAGCAAGGGCCGGACGCTGCGGCCCGAGGATGTGATGATCCTGGTCAAGCGGCGCGGCGAGCTCGCGTCGCTGCTGGTCGCGCGGCTGCATGCCGAGGGGGTGCCGGTGGCAGGCGTCGATCGCTTGCGTCTCAACGCACCGCTGGCGGTGCAGGATCTGCTCGCGGCGGTGCGCTTCGCGTTGCAGCCGGATGACGATCTCTCGCTCGCCGCGCTGCTGGTATCACCGCTGATCGGATGGACGCAGGACGAACTGATGCACGCGGCCTTGCGCGAGCGTGGCAGCCTGTGGCGGCATCTGCGCGCGACGCAGAGCGACGAGCGGCTCGCACCGCTCTACGGCCTGCTTGCGCGCGCCGACCTGATGACGCCGCACCGGTTCCTCGAGACGATCCTGTCGGGCGAAATGGACGGGCGGCGCAAGCTGTTGCGGCGGCTGGGCAAGGAAGCGCTCGATCCGGTCGAGGAACTGCTGACTGCGGCGCTCGGGTTCGAGGGGCTGGCAACGCCTACGCTGCAGCGCTTCCTCGACTGGTTCGACCGCGGCGATGTCGAGATCGTGCGCGACGCTGCGCAGCCGCAGGACGCGGTGCGGGTGATGACCGCGCACGGCGCCAAGGGGCTTCAGGCACCCTTGGTGATCCTGGCGGACGCCACCGCCGATCCGCAGGGCGGCAATCGCGGCGATTTCGTGAAATGGGTGCCGGAGGATCATGACGGCGCGGCGTTCCCGGTGTTCCGCCCCGGCAGGACCGAGCGTGGCGGGCCGGTCGATGCCGCTGTGGCGCAAGTCGATGCGCGCGAGTTGGAGGAGCATTGGCGGCTCTTCTACGTCGCCGCCACCCGCGCCGAGGAGCGTCTGGTGATTGCGGGCGCATTGGGGCCACGGGCAAAGGGTGAAGCTCCGCTCGCCAGCTGGTATGCGGCCTCCCGTGCGGCGTTCGATGCGCTGGGGATCGAGGAGGGGGAGGGCGATCGCAGCTTCACCGGCATCCGCCCGCAGCCGCCGGTCGCGCGCAAGCCGCGCGGCGCTGCGGTGATCGATGCTGTGGCGGAACTGCCGGGCTGGGCAAAGCTGCCCGCCCCGGTCGAGGCGCGTCCGCCCCGGCCGCTTGCGCCATCGTCGCTGGGCGAGGATCTGGTCAGCGACCCGCCGCCGGGACCGGTGCTGCGCGCGGCGGCGGAACGTGGACGGCTGATCCATGCCCTGCTTGAGCGCTTGCCTGCCGTGGCGGTCGACCGGCGCGCCGATGCCGCCGAACGCTGGCTGGCGGGGGCTGGGGGTGTTGCCGACCCCGCGATGCGCGATGAACTCGCCGATGCGGCACTGGGTGTATTGGCCGATCCGGATTTCGCTGAGCTGTTCGGCCCGGACGCGCTGGCCGAGGCACCGATTGCCGCGGTGGTTGCCGGCGGGCACGTCGTGTCCGGCACCGCCGATCGCCTGCTTGTGACCGACGACAGCGTCTTGGTGGTAGATTTCAAGACCGGCCGCCGCGCGCCGGAAACGCTCGACGCGGTGCCGCCCTATCATGTGCGCCAGATGGCCGCCTATGTCGCCGCGCTGGAGGTTGTCTTTCCAGGGCGACAGGTGGTTTCGGGCCTGCTCTACACGGCCGGACCGGTGCTCTATGCGCTGCCCGACGATCTTCTCGCTACGCACAAGCCCGGCTTCGCGCCGGCGGAGCAAAGCTTGATCTGAAACGCTTGAGGGGGCGAGGGCGCCTCCCTAGGTTATCGCCAACACAAAGGAGATTTTGAAATGGCCAAGGCCGTTACCGATGCAAGCTTCGAAGCCGACGTTCTTCAGTCGGACAAGCCCGTCCTCGTCGATTTCTGGGCCGAGTGGTGCGGGCCGTGCAAGATCATCGGGCCGAGCCTGGAAGAGCTGGCCGAGGAACTGGCCGACAAGGTGACGATCACCAAGCTCAATATCGAGGAGAATCCGGACACGCCGGGCAGCCTCGGCATCCGTGGCATCCCGACTCTGTTCGTCTACAAGGACGGGCAGAAGATCGCGCAGCAGGTCGGCATTCAGGACATCTCGACCAAGTCCAAGCTCAAGGCATGGATCGAAAGCGTCGTCTGACGCGTCGCTGGGTCGCGGGTATCGCTGTAGCGGTGCTCGCGATCCCGCTCGCCTATTGGGCTTTCGATCAATGGACGTATAGCGGTCGCGCCCCGCGTGCCGTGGCCGTGGGATGGGACCGCATGGCGCGTCTTGTCCTTGGCTACGACCCCTATCGCCGTTGCGCGCTGCCGCTCGAGACATTGCCGTCCGGAACCCAAGTCTCTAGCTCCCTCCCTGATCGCGACTGCCTGGATTTTGGACCTGCGCGGCGCTTCAACGGCGTCTATTTCGACGAGTTCGAAGGTCAGTTGCTGATCGAAGGCACCCCCAAGGGCCCGCCGTTTCGCGAGCCATCGGATCATGTCTGGTTGGAGTTTGACGAGCGCACGGTCTACGACGCGAACACGAAGGCCCTGTTACGTCCCGACGATTCAGGCAAGACCCGCGTTTTCATGATCGAGTTCATCGGCAGGAAAACGGCGCGCAAGGGCCAGTACGGCCATATGGGCGCGTCGCAACACGAGGTTCTGGTGAATCGCGTGGTCGGCGCCCGGAAAATCCATGAAACCTCGGGATATGCCGGTGCCGACCTTTTGATCCGGCCCCAATTCTAGCGGGCTGCGCCCATATCCGGCGCCATCGGCATGAAAGACGGGCGGAGCCGACGCGGTTCCGCCCGTCTTCATTTCAGCCGTCAGTAACGGCGACCATAGCGGTCGTACCTGCCGTAGCGATCGTACCGGTCATGGCGGTCGCGCCAGTGCCGGTCGCGACGGTCATCCCAGCGATTCCAGCGGTCATGGTCGCGATAGCCGGCGCGGGCTCGGGAAATCTCACGGCGGCATTCGCGCAGCTCGCGGCGATATTCGTAGCGGTTGCGGGCGTGGCGCAACTCGCGCTGGCATTCGCGCTGCTCCTGACGGACCTCGCGGTGCCTGGAGCCATAATATTGCGCGTTGGCCGGAGCGGTGGTTGCGAGCACGCTGGCGCCCAGCGTCGCTGCAAGAATCAAGATTCGCATGTCTGCTCTCCAAGATCATGCCCGTCCTGCGACGGGCGACAACTCTGGGTACGCCATCGGGTCTGAACCCGAAGCGACGGCAGGCTTATCTTAGGTTCAGGTAACCGCCGACCTCAGCTGCGATAGTCCGCGTTGATCGAGATGTAGCCATGCGTCAGGTCGCAGGTCCACACCGTGGCGCGGCCGTCGCCCAGGCCCAGCTCGACGCCGATCTCGATTTCCTCGCCCTTCAAATGCGCGGCGACCGGAGCTTCGTCATAGCCTTCGACCGCAAGCCCCCCCGATGCCACGCGCACACCGCCAAAGGTGATGCCCAGCCGGTCGCGGTCTGCGGGTTCGCCGGCCTTGCCCACCGCCATGACGACGCGGCCCCAATTGGCGTCCTCACCCGCGATTGCAGTCTTCACCAGCGGCGAGTTGGCGACGCTGAGCGCGATGCGGTGCGCGCTGGCATCGCTCTCGGCGCCGTCGACGTCGATGCGGATGAACTTGGATGCGCCCTCGCCGTCGCGCACGACCAGATGGGCGAGGCGGAGGCACAGGTCGGACAGGGCCGCGCGGAAGGCGTCGGCACCGTCGCTGTCATCGTCCGTCAGCGGCGTGTTACCCGCCGCACCCGTGGCGAAGGCGAGAACCGTGTCGCTGGTCGAAGTGTCGCTGTCGACGGTGATGCACGAGAAACTGCGCGTATTGGCTTCGGACAGCGCACGCTGCAGGAACGCCGGATCGACCGCGGCGTCGGTGAAGACATAGCCGAGCATCGTCGCCATGTCGGGCGCGATCATGCCGCTGCCCTTGATGACACCGACCAGGCTCACCGTCTTGCCGCCGACGACCGCAGTGGTGACGGCGCCCTTCTCGAACGTGTCGGTAGTGCCGATGGTCTTGGCGACATCCTCCCAGCCGCACGGTTCGGCGGCAAAAGCGGCGTCGAGGCCCGCCTCGGCCTTGTCGATCGGCAGCGGCACGCCGATCACGCCGGTCGAGGACACGAACACGTCCGAGGGCTGGCAGTTCAGATGCCCCGCGACCCGCGCCGCGATCGCCTCGACCGCCGCGCGGCCGCGATTGCCGGTGAAGGCGTTGCTGTTGCCCGCATTGACCACCAGCGCGCGTGCCTTGCCCAGCACCAGCGCCTCGCGGCACCACTCGACTTCGGGCGAGGGGCATTTGCTGGTGGTGGTGACGCCTGCAACGCTGGTGCCCTCCTCCAGGGTGACGAAGGTCAGGTCGCAGCGGTCCCAGGTCTTGTAGTGCGCGCGCGCGACACGCAGCGTCACGCCGCCGATCGGAGGGAGGTAGGGAAAGCCGAGCGGGGCGAGGGGAGAGCGCTGCATGTTCAGTCCTACATATTCACCGTCACCCCGGCCTTGTGCCGGGGGCCACGGTTGGGCAGGCGATGCCCTGAAATCTTGAGCGCAGCGTTTGCCGCGCGGCGGCCCCCGGCACAAGGCCGGGGTGACGAACTGGGTTACTGAGCGGCACCCGCGGCGCTGAGTACTGCGCGCACGCTGGCGGTGGCCACATCCTCGTCGATGCCTACGCCCCAGACGGTTCGCCCGTCGGCGGTGCGGCATTCGACATAGGCGGCGGCCTGCACCCCGGTTCCGTGGCCGATCGCATGCTCGGCATAGTCGGCGATGTCGAGATCGACGCCGAAACCCTCGCGCATCGCCGCGACGACGCTGGAGATCAGGCCGTTGCCGCGCCCGCTCACCGACTGCTGCACGCCGTCCACCTCGATCACGCCCGCGAAGATGCGCTCGCCATTGGTCGCGCGCGTTTCGTCATAGGCGCCGAGCGTGAAGCGCTGCGGATGCTCGAGCCGGTAGGTCTCGACAAAGGTCGCCCAAATGTCCTGCGCGTTCAGCTCGCGGCTGCTCTCGTCGGCGACGCGCTGGACGTGGCGGCTGAAATCGGCCTGGAGCCGCTTGGGCAGCTTCAGTCCCTTGTCCTGCTCCAGAACCCAGGCGACGCCGCCCTTGCCGGACTGCGAGTTGACGCGGATCACCGCCTCATAGCTGCGGCCGAGATCGGCGGGGTCGATCGGCAGGTAAGGCACCTCCCAATATTCGTCGTTGCGCGCTTCCTGCGCGGCGAAGCCCTTCTTGATCGCGTCCTGATGGCTGCCCGAAAAGGCGGTGAACACCAGATCGCCCGCATAGGGCGTGCGCGGGTGGACCGGGATGTTGGTGCAATATTCCACCGTCTTCACGATCTCGTCGATGTCGGAGAAATCGAGGCCGGGATCGACGCCCTGCGTGTACATGTTCATCGCGACGGTCACGAGGTCGCAATTGCCCGTGCGCTCGCCATTGCCGAGCAGGCAACCCTCGACGCGGTCGGCGCCGGCCATCATCCCCAGCTCTGCCGCAGCGACGCCGGTGCCGCGATCGTTATGCGTATGCAGCGACACCACCACCGCATTGCGGTTGGGGATGTTGCGGCAGAAATACTCGATCTGGTCGGCATAGATATTGGGCGTCGCGCACTCGACCGTCGCGGGCAGGTTGAAGATGATCGGGCGCTCGGCTGTGGGCTGGAGCACGTCCATCACCGCAGCGCACACCTCGACCGAGAAATCGATCTCGGCGGTCGAGAAGGTCTCGGGCGAATATTGGAAATGCCAGTCGGTATCGGGCTGAGCGGCGGCATTGTCGCGCAGCAGCTTCGCGGCGTCGATCGCGATCTGCTTCACCTCGGCGCGATCCATGCCGAACACGATCTTGCGCCAGGCCGGCGAGACGGCGTTGTAGACATGGACGATACCGGTCTTGGCGCCGCGCAGGCTTTCAAAGGTCGTTTCGATCAGGTCGCGCCGCGCCTGGGTCAGCACCTGCACGGTCACATCGGCCGGGATGCGGTTGTCGCGCACAAGGCTGGAGATGAAGCCGAACTCGGTCGCGCCCGCGCTGGGGAACCCAACCTCGATCTCCTTGATGCCGACACGGCAGAGCAATTCAAAGAAGCGGGTCTTCTTCTCCGCATCCATCGGATCGATCAGCGCCTGGTTGCCGTCGCGCATGTCGGTGGACAGCCAGCGCGGCGCGCGGGTGATGGTCCGCGACGGCCATTGCCGGTCGGGCAGGGCGATCTGCGGAAAGGGGCGGTATTTGACGCTGGGGTCGCGCAACATTTGCGGTCTCGCTTCGATGGTGTGGCGTTCGGGGGTTGCTTTGCCCTTAGGCCGTGTGCGCGGCGCTGCGGCCACGCAAAATGCACGCGCCTAAGGGCGCGTAAGTCGAAGCAGGCGAAGGCGAAGCGTGCGCAACATCTGGCGCCGCAGATAGACCGTAGCGGCAAGAAATGTCCAGAGCGGACGTGTCTGCGACGCGACAGTTTCATCTTGAGCGGTTGCAAGCGCGCCTTGCCCGGTGCAAGCTCCTGAAAGATGAAGCAAATTCTCTATGCCAGCGTCAACGCGCAGCTCGGCGGGCAACCGGCGGACGTGGTCGCGATCCTCGAGGAATCGCGGCACAACAACGCGCTCGACGGGATCACCGGGCTGTTGTGGACCGACGGCCACCGCTTCCTGCAGGTGATCGAGGGCGGGGAGGAGGCGGTCGATGCCTGTTACGCGCGCATTTGCGCCGACACCCGCCACCACGCGATCGTCACGATACTCGATCGCACGGTGGATCGCCGCGAATTCGGCTATTGGGCGATGGCGCACAAGACCGCGGAAGCGTTGGCCGATGTGCACGACCAGCGTGTCCGGCGGATGATGGCCAATGCCACGGAGGAGATTCGCGCGCCGTTCCTCGATCTGGTGTCGACGCGCGAAACTGCCTGAACCTGCCTATTTGACGAACGCGGCGGCGATCTTGAGGTCGACCTCGTCGCTGACCAGCGGGATGGCATAGTTGATGCCGAAATCGCTGCGGCGGATCGTCGCCTCTGCCTCGAACCCGACATTCTCCTTGCCGCCCATCTGCGGTGGGGTCTTGCCCGCGCCATAGAAGTCGACGTCGAGCGTCACGGCCTTGGTCACGCCGTTCAGGGTCAGGTTGCCCGTCACCTTGGCCTCGTCGCCATCCTCGTCGATCACGACGCGGGTGGAGACGAACTTGGCATCGGCTGCCGCGGCGCCGAAGAAGTCGGGCTTGCCGCCATCCTTGCCGGGGCGAAGCAGGTGGGCGGTCAGGCCTTCGCTGGCGGTGATGACCTTCGACACCGGGATGGTGATGTCGACCTTCGAAGCGGCGGGATTCGCCGTGTCGAAGGTCGCGGTGCCGGTGATGCCGCCGAATAGCCCCCAATAAGGAGTGAAGCCGAAGTGATCGACTTCCCAGCGGACCAGCGTGTGCCCAGGATCGACGGTGTAGCTGCCGCCGCTGATCGCGGCTTTGTTCTTCGAACCCGGCAACTGCATCTGCTGCGCGACGATCGGCGTGGCGATGGCAATGGTGGCCGCGAAGGCCGCGAGGACGAGACGCATCTATATACTCCCCTGTGTCAGAAAACCGTGCGGACTCTCGTCGCGCCGGGCGCGACGGTCAAACAACGATTCGCCAACACAGGGTTTCCGCGAGGTCGAGGCGCTCAGCCGGCGAGCGCGCCTTCCAGCGTCTTGGTGCGGTCGGCCTGGATGAGTGCCTGGCGGGCGATTTCGTCGATCAGACTATTGAGTGTGGGGTAGGCGGGGGTGCCTGCCTGCGCGCGTGCACTCGCCTCCTGCTCCAGATCGGTGACAAGCTGGACCGTCTCGCCGCGGATCGCATCGAGATCGGCCAATGCGGACTGCGCGCGAACCCAGGCTTCGCTGCCTGCCGGAACGCCGCGGGCGACCGCGACGCGCGATTCGGCAATGATCGCCGCAGCCTGGAAGCGCCTGGCGGCATCGGCCGCTGCCGTGCGTCTCTGCGCGATGCGAGCGTCCAACGCGGAATCAGGTAGCGCCACCGGATCGGGGCGAACCGGCTCGGCATCGTCGCGGCTCTCGATCGGGCGCGGAAGCAGTGAGGGATAGCCCCCGTCGGGCTTGGTACAGGCGCCCAGCAATCCCAGGGGAAGGGCCAGCGCGGTGAGGAAAATGGTGCGTCGCATCAGGTTTTTTCTATGCTGCGAAGAAACTGTGCGCAACGGGGTTGCCTTTCCCGAAAAGCGCTTCTATCTGCGCCCCTCCACTGCGCGCCCGTAGCTCAGCTGGATAGAGCATCAGACTACGAATCTGAGGGTCGGACGTTCGAATCGTTCCGGGCGCGCCATTCAAAGCCCCGCTAGGTCTCAGGACCCGGCGGGGCTTTGTTGCTTCTGGCGATGGGCATTGGAATCCGGCACTCGGCAGGCCGGATCGGGCGCGCGATATCTCATCTATTTCGGAATCTGGCCGTGGAGCGGGCAGGGAAGGGCGTGAGTGCCCGCGCCGTGGTTATTCCTGTGCGCGCTGCAGGTGCCTCCAGAGCGGCCTTGGCGGCTCCTCGGCTGCCTGCGATCTCATGCGCGCAAGGAAAAGGGCGTACGGACGGGGTGAACCCGGCCGCACGCCCTGAAAGGAGTGGGTGATTAGAAGGAGAAGCCGGTGGACAGCTTGATGGTCCGCGGCGGTCCTTCCATGTTGTACTGAGTCGGGTTGCGCAGTCCGGTCGCTGCGCTGAACCCGGCGAAGTTGTGGTCGTTGAACAGGTTGATGATATCGACGCGGAACCGCAGTCGGGCCTCGTCGCTCAGGAACTTGATCGGGACATATTTGGTCAGCGACAGATCCATCTGGCGATAGCCCCACAGATCGCCATTGCCTGCGGTCCGGATCGACCTGATCACCCGCTGCGCCGGCGCGGTTGCCGTGGCTGCCAGATCAACCTGCTCCGAGAGGTACTTGGGTGATGCGATCTGGAACTTGCCGGCCAGCGTGAACCCCATCGGGATATCGGCGGTCGCGGCGATGACGAAGCGATGCTTGCGCACGCCCTCGGCCGTGATCCACGGATAGTCGCCGATGCTCGGGTAATCGAGCGCGAAGGTCTCACCGAACTTCCGGTTCTCCTCGGCGTCGGTGAAGGTGTAGGTCGCGTCGACGCTCCACGGCGATGCCTGGGTGTAGCGCTTGGTCAGCTTGAAATAGGCCGTATTGGCCTTGGTCTCGACCCCGTTGGTGCCCAGGATGATGCTGCCGAAGGGCGCCGGCCCGAACCCGAAGGGGGAACCGGGCCGGCCCGTATTGGCGTCGATGACAAAGAACGAGCCGTCGGGTTTACGGTTGCCCAGGATGTAGGCGAAGCCGTCCTTGCTGTGGACGTAGCTGTAGCCGACTTCGAGGTCGACCAGGTCGAAATTGCCCCGCACACCCAGGCTGAACTGGTCGGAATAGGGCGTCTTCAGATCGTTCTTGATGAAGCGTAGCTCGCGCCCGGCACCAACCGGCAGCCCGGCGATCAGCGCGGCGCGACCTTCGGGTGTCAGATAGGTGGGGTTCCAGGCGATGCAGGTCGCGCTCGGCGCGCACACGTTGAGCGTGTCGCCCGCATTGTTGAAGTTGAACGTGCGACCGGCGAACACGCCTTGCGACAGTTCCTGCTGGATGAAGTCGAACTGGGTACGGTCGTACGAGCGGCCGTAGCCGCCGAACACGGCAAATCGCTTATCCGCATCGAGCGCATAGGTGAAGCCGACGCGCGGCTGCCACGCGCCGGTGAACGCCTTGCGCTCCTTCCCGGTCGAAATGAAATCGTCGATGTTGAAACCGGCGTTCTTCAGATTCTGATAGGCCGGCGTCACGGTGCCGTTGGACGCGGTATAGGAAGCCCGGCCGGCGACGAACGCAGCGATGGCCGGATCGTGGGCATAGTTGAGGAATGCCGGCGTGCGCTCATAATCCCAACGCAGGCCCAGGTTGAGCGTCAGCCGGCTGGTGACCTCCCAATCGTCCTGCGCATAGACGCCGAACTGGAAGTTCTTCGACTCGATTTCGGGATTGCCGCCCGCCACCGGGGCAGAGAATTCCATGCGATAGGGTATCGTGCTGTTGAACGCGCCGCCCGGGGCATAGTTCACATTGTAGGTGAAGAGCGGGTTGATGCCGCTCTGGGTGTTGGTGTTCAGCGTGATCCACTTCGCCTTCACGCCGACCTTGAAGGTGTGACCTTCAAAGCCCGTGTAGGTGAAGTCGTTCGAGAGCTGCCAGCCCTTCTGGCCCTTGTCCTGGAAGTTCCGGCCGGCGCCGATCTGCAGGATATTGCCCCGGCGCGGAGCGGTGGCCGGGGGCGTGGCGGGCACGGTCGCGTTGAACACGGACACGTTGCCGAACACGACCGGGCGCGGATTCCAGGTCACATCCTCATAGGCGACCTTGAAATCGTTGACCCAGGTATCGGCGGTATGCTCCCACCGCGCCAGGCCGCGCCATTCCTTGACCCGGTTCAGGTTCCGCGTGTCGAAAGCATTGATTCCGCTGGTGAACTGCTCGCCGGTCTCGTCGCGATACTTGGCCGAGAATTCGAACAGGTCGCGCGACGTCGGGGTGAAGTTGATCTTGCCGAAATAGAGGTTCTCGTTGAACGTCTCGTTCGCCGGGCCGAAATACTGCTGATACTGCGTGGGGAAGTAGCTCACCGGGAGATCCAGCCCGGGGAACACGTCGCGCGCGTTGGTGATCCGCTTGCCTTCGTAGGTCAGGAAGAAGTGCAGCACGTCCTTGATGATCGGCCCGCCCAGCGCGCCGCCGAACTGCATGTCCTTGGTCTTGATCTTGTCGATGTAGCGCGGGAAATCCTCACGCGGCATGCGGTCGCGCAGGGACTGGTTGGTGAAGTCGAAAAACGCTTCGCCATGGAAGTCGTTGGTGCCGGACTTGGTTACCGCGGTGACCGCGACCGAGCTGACCTGGTCGAACTCGGCCTTGTAGTTCGAGCTGATCACCCGGTACTCGCCGATCGCGAGCTGCGGGAAGGGGTTGCCCTGCGTGGTATCCTGGCCGGTGATACCGCCCTTCAGCACATAGTCCTTCTGGCCGATACCATCGATGAAGACGTTGATCGAATTGGAGGCCTGTGCGCCACCGCGCAGGCTCGTCTGGTTCGTCTCGTTGGTGATGAACTGCACGCCGGGGGCAAGGTCGGCAAAGGACAGGAAGTTGCGGCCGGTCTGCGGCAGCTGCTCGATCAGGCGCTGCGAGATGTTGCGGCCGACTTCGCCGCCTTCCATCGAACGGATGCGGCTGCCGGTGACGATGACGTCGTCCGCTCCGGCATCGGCGATGTCCGGCTGTGCGAAATCAAAGTCGAGCACGGCGGTCTGCGCAACGTTGAGCTTGAACTCGTCGGTGCGGCGCACGCCGCTCGGCGTGGTGAACTCAAGGCGATAGGTGCCGACCGGCAGTGAGGCGAACTGATAGCCGCCGTCCGCATTGACGGTAGACGTACGCGTGAAACCGGTTTCGGCGTTGATCACAGTAACCTGCGTCACGCCGCCTTCTGCCTTCACCGTTCCGCGAAGCGAGGCGCCCGCGACCTGAGCTTGAGCCGGGACGGCGACGCCGATCGCCAGCGCTGCAGTGCCGCTCGTCCAGGCGAGCGCGACCGCGGCCGCACGGACCCGCGAACGACGGACCAGATTGGTCCTGGCGACATGTGCTGAATTCACTGCATCCCCCCTTGTTACACTAGCGTGACAACGTTTACCTGCGTCGGCGTCTCGCGACTCGAAACGACTCGACGGCGCGCTCTTATGATTATCGCTTCAAAAATGTAACCGGTTTCATCTGCTCTGTGTAGCCAATGTTCAATTGGGAACGTTATCATCTGCGGATGATCGTCAGAGTGTTGCAGGAAGGTGACGCTGGAGCGGCGTAACGGGACAGTCGCGCGCGCGCCGCTTTCCCGGCGCGTTAACCCTTTTACCGGCCCTTAACCCTGTGTGCTTACTCCATCGCAAGGTGATGAAGGGGAGCGGGCCTTGCGCATTCTGATCGTGGACGACGAGCCGGGGATGCATGAATCCTATCGTCAGTGCTTCAAGCGCGCTGGCGGGGGACAGGATAATGCGCTCGACACGATGGCGGCCGAACTGTTCGGTGCCGATGATGCGCCCGTGGCTGCGGATGCGCCGGCCAGCTTCGATACGACGCATTGCATGCAGGGCGCCGAGGGCGTCGAGGCGGTCGCAGCGGGGCTCGCGCGCGGCGAGCGGTTCGCGGTCGCGTTCATCGACGTGCGGATGCCGCCGGGGATCGATGGCAAGGAAACTGCAAAGCGGATCCGCGCGCTCGATCCCGACATCAACCTCGTCATCGTCACCGGCTTTTCCGATTTCTCCCCGCTCGAGATCAGCCGTGCGGCCGGCCCGGCGGACAAGATCTTTTACATCGCCAAGCCGTTCCAGGCAGAGGAAGTGGTGCAGACCGCGACCGCGCTCAGCCAGCGCTGGGAATCCGATCGTGCGCTCGCCGCGGCGATGGAACTGCTCAAGGAACAGAAGGCCGAACTCGCGGCGAACGAGAGCAAGGCCACGCACCTCGCCAATCACGACAGCCTGACCGATGCGCCCAATCGGCTCGCCTTCATGCGCGCGCTGACCGATCATGTCCGCGGGCCGGATGTGTTTGCGATGGCGATGATGGATCTCGACCGGTTCAAGCTGGTCAACGACACCTTCGGCCATCTCGCGGGCGACGAACTGATCCGCATGGTATGCGGTGTCGTGCAGGCCTCGGTCCCGGACGGCGGCTTCGTCGCACGGCTGGGTGGGGACGAATTCGCGGTGCTGATGAAGGTTACGGGGGAGGACGAGGCGGTGATGGCGGTCGAACGGCTGCTGCTCGCCTGCTCGACGACCTTCACCGTATTCGGCCATTCGGTGCAGGGGTCCGCCTCGGCCGGCCTCGTCATCGTCCAGCCGGGGATGCAGCACGATCCGATCGACGTGATGCGCCGCGCCGACCTGGCGCTCAACGAATCCAAGAAATCGGGCAGGGGCGTCGTGCGCCTGTTCGACGAGAGCATGGATGAATCGATCCGCTTCCGCCGTCAGATCGAAGGCGGCCTTTCCCAGGCGATCGCCAATGGCGAGCTTCGCCTGGTCTATCAGCCGATCGTCGCGCGCGACGAGATGGAAGTCGTCGCGTTCGAAGCGCTGCTGCGCTGGAACAGCCCCGAATATGGCTCGATCTCACCCGGCCTGTTCATTCCGATTGCCGAGGAATCGAACCTGATCCACGAATTGGGCGACTGGGTGCTCGATGAGGCGCTCAGGATGCTCCAGCAATGGCCGGGGCAATATGTCTCGGTGAACTTCTCGCCGCGCCAGTTCCGTCGTCAGAATTTCGTCGGCCATGTCGTCGAACGCGTCCAGCGCGCCGGCATCGAGCCGAGCCGGCTTCAGATCGAGATCACGGAAACCGCGATCTTCGATAACGCCGAACGTGCGGCCGATACACTCTACCGTCTGCGCCAGATGGGTTTCCGCATCGCGCTCGATGATTTCGGCACCGGCTATTCCTCGCTCTACAACATCCGCAAGTTTGCGCTCGAT
>CAYOXO010000005.1:0-69736 GCA_964407945.1 uncultured Stakelama sp. | reverse complement strand
CGCAGTCGCCGATCGCGAACACATCGGGCAGCGAGGTGCGGCAATGCCCGTCCACCGCGACGCCGTTACCGCCCTCGGCCCCCGCATCGATCAGCGGCTGGACGGCGGGGATGATGCCGATGCCGACGATCACCATTTCCGCCGGGATGACGCTGCCGTCCTTGAGGCGGACACCGCTGGCCTTGCCGTGTTGGGTCTCGATGCAATCGACCGCGACGCCAAGCCGGACATCGACGCCATGCGCGCGATGCTCGGCCTCGAAGAAGCGCGACAGCGGCTCGCCCGCGACACGTGCCAGCACCCGGTCGAGCGCTTCGAGCAGCACGACCTTCTTCCCCGCCTTGGCGAGCACCGCCGCAGCCTCAAGCCCGATATAGCCGCCGCCGATCACGACCGCCTGGGTTACCTCGGGTAGTTCGGCGACCATGCGGTCGGCATCTGCGCGGGTGCGGACAGTGTGGACGCCCATGGCATCGCCGCCGCCGCAGCCGAGCCGGCGCGGCGCGCCGCCCGCCGCCCAGATCAGATGGCCATAGCCGATGGTTTCGTCGTCTTCAGTGGTGACGCTGTGACCCTCGGGATCGACACTGGCCACGCGGCGGCCGAGCAGCATCTCGACCTTGCGCTCTTCCCAGAAGGCGGCGGGGCGGATCATGATGCGTTCGAACGCCTTCTCGCCCGAGAAATATTCCTTCGACAGCGGGGGCCGCTCATAGGGCAGCTCGGGCTCGTCGCCGATGACCGCGATGCTCCCCTCGAACTTGGCCTGGCGCAGCGCGATCGCCGCCTGTGCGCCGCCATGCCCGGCCCCCACAATCACCACGTCATAGCCGATTGTCATCTGCCCTGTTCCCCAAGCTCGAGTTGGTGGCGCGCGAGGTAGCGTCCGACCGTCGCGGCGACCGGGTTCGGACCCTGCTGGATCGCGCAGCGGCGGCGCCTTCACTGGCGATACCCTGACCATCCCAACAGGCCTGGCCTTTGCCGTTGCGGCCTGACCTCATCCATTGCCCCTGCGCGCACATTGATTTGCCATACGGCCGGGTGGGGCTGGTTGACCAATATCTTGTCCGCATCGGCCGAAGCATCAGCCTTATGCTGAATACCCCGTTTCGCGGTCCCCTGGCTTTCGAGCCGGGGCCGGGCAGGGTAGATCCGACGCGGACCATGAAGGTGAGGTGCATGAATTTCATAGCGCAGTTGCGAGCCTCGCTGAACGGCGCGCCGGCTCATAACCTGTTTGAATATCGCCGGCGCGATTACCCCCGCGGCGAGATCAATGCGCTTGCCGAACGGACGATCTCGCTCCTCGATGCGGCGCAGGTTCCCCACGATGCTCGAATCGGTGTCGTCGTGCGCAATCGGCCGCTTCACGCGGCGGCAATGCTCGGACTCATTGCCTATGGGCGGGCACTGACCACCATCTATGCAATCCAGTCGCCCGAAGCGATGGCGGCGGAGGTCGAGGAAACGCGGTTCGGCGCGGTAATCGCGGACCTGCGGGACTGGACGCCGGCGCTCGAAGCGGCGGTTCGTGCAACGGGCGCCGCTGCGATCCTGCTCGACCACGATGCGATTGCGATCGAGGCGGCCGCGGGTTTTGAACGGATGGAGCCAGGGCCTCGTCCCTTGATCGAAGGGGAGCGCGGGATCGAGATCCTGTCGAGCGGCACGACCGGGAAGCCGAAACGTATCCTGTTTCCCTTCCGCATGCTGACACGCGCCGTGGAGAGTGTCGCCGCGGCGCGGACGGGCATCGACCCCGAGCCCGATATTCTGACCTGGCCCTATGGCGGCATCGGCGGAATGTGCAATCTGGTCGCCGGGGTCATGCTCGAACGGCACACGACCTTGCTCGACAAGTTCAACGTGCCCGAGTGGATCGAGGCGGTTCGCAAGCATCGCCCCAAATTCCTGAGCGGTCCGCCGACGGTTGCGCGAATGGCGCTCGATGCGGGCGTGACGCGGGAGGACATGGCCAGCGTTCAATATTTCTTTGGCGGCGGCGCGGCCTTTTCGCCCGAGCTTCAGGATGAGTTCGAAGCGGCCTATGACGTCAAGGTCATCTGGGCTTATGGCGCGACCGAGTTTTGCGGGACGATCATCAGCTGGACCCCGGCGCTCTATGAAGCCTATCGCGACAGCAAGCGCGGCGCGATTGGAAAGGCGCTTCCCGGCATCGAACTGCGTGTCACCGACCCCGAGACGGGCGAACCCGTGGCTGCCGGCGAGGTCGGATATCTCGAAGCGATCGTGCCGGTGGTGAAGGACGGCTGGATCCGCACCACCGACCTGGTGACGATCGATATGGACGGCTTCGTCTTTCACCGCGGGCGCGGCGACGGTGCGATCGTCCGGGGCGGGTTCAAGGTGCTGCCTGAAAAGATCGTTTCGGCGTTGCAGGAGCACCCTTCGGTCCTTGACGCGGCCGTTGTCGGCCTGCCCGACGCACGGCTGGGCGAGGTTCCTGTCGCAGCGGTCGAGCTGCGCGACGGCGCACCGCGCGTCGGCGAGGAAGCGCTGCGCGACTACGCCAAGAAGATGCTGGTCGTGCACCATGTGCCGGCCCGCATTCTCATCCTTGACCAGTTGCCGCGCACGACCTCGCTCAAGGCCGATCTGGGCGCGATCCGGCGCTTGTTCGCTGAAACCGAGCCGGCCTGAACCCCGCCTGCCATCGGCAATGAAAAGGGGAGCCGGTCGGAACCGGCTCCCCTTTTCTGTTCGACGCCTGTCCCTTCAGAACTCGAACCGCACCTCGAAGCCATAGGTGCGTGGCGCACCGACAAACCCTGCAGTGTAGCCAAGGCCCGTATTGGCCAGTTCGGTGCCGCTCGCGACATATTCGGCGTTGAGCAGATTCTTGGCCCACAGGCTGGCGCTGATGCGGCTACCGCCGATGTCGCGCAGGTCGACCCGCGCATTCACCAGCGTATAGTCACGCATGATCGACGTCGGCGACACGCGCTGTTGCGCCGTGACCCAGTTATTGTCGGACATGTTGGTCTTTGTCTGATGGTAGAGATCGACCCGCGGCGCGAGCTCTCCGGCATTGCCAAGCGGTATGCGCAGCCCGAAATTCGCGCCGATCGTCCATTCGGGCGTTCCGGCAAATTGCGAGCCGGAAAGATCGACGCCATTGGCGATCCAGCGGCGATAGGCTGCATCGACATGGGCGATGTTGACGCCGAAATCGATGAGATCGACCGGTTGAAGCTGCAGCTCGACCTCGAAGCCCTTGATCGTCGCTTCCGCCGCATTGACGATCGTCTGGGTGAAGACCCCGTTGATGAGCGACCCCTGGTTGCGCTGGATGTTGCGATAGTCCTGGGTATAGGCGGCGATGTTCAGCCGTCCCCTGCCGGTACCCATGCGGAAATCGGTTTTCATGCCGATTTCATAGTCGGTCACGTCCTCGGGCAGGAACGGCGTGAACTGGGCCGGCGTCGTTGCGGAAATGTTGAAGCCGCCCGTGCGGTAGCCGGTGCGATGGGCGAGATAGACCAGCACACCGCGCGCGATCTTATAGTCCGCGGTGAGCGAATAGGTGAACTTGTCATAGCTCTTCGAATAGGAGGTGAGGCACGGGTTCAGCGGCACGCCCGCGCCATCGACCAGGCGGCAACTGCCATTGCTGACGATGTTGCGCGTGGTGAGCTGGCGAAGATCATGGGTCTGGCGTCCGCCTGCGGTGAATGAAAGCCCGGGCGCGAAAGACGGGCGCCAGGTGAACTGGGCAAAGGCCGAATAGCTTTGATTGCGGACCGGGTCGGCGAAGGTGACGCGGTCGCCCTGATAGATGCCGCCGGCGGAGACCCCGCCCTGACCGCCGGTCTGCTGGCGGTCGCTGCCGCGCTCGAGGAAATAGAAGCCGCCCAGGATATAGTCGAGGCTGCCGCCAAAGATCGTGCCGAGCAACTGAAGCTCGTCGCTATATTGCCGCACCGTCATGTCTTCGCGGGACGGGAAATAGGGAATGACGCTCCCGGCCGCATCGGTGAATGTCAGGCTGGACCCGTCGAGATCGAACGGGATGCTGGAACTTACGAAGCGATAGCCTGCGATGTTTTTGAGCGTGACCCCCTGGGCGATGTCGATCTCGGTCACGTTGGAGACCGAAAAGGTCTTGATCTTCGTCTTGAGGACAAGGTCGCTGGTCGTGCTGTGAAACGGCAGCGCATTCACCCGGTTGAGTTCGGCGACCACGTTGGGGGCGGAGCCGAACCCGATCCCCGGAAGCCGGCCGAGCAGCTTGTAGCCGATGCCGTTTTCGTCGGCGCGAAACCCGCTGACAACTGTCCGGTTCTCGATGCCATCCGCCGGCGACAGGGTCAGCGACACCCGCCAATTGTCCTTGTGCTCGTCATCGAGCTTCTGGCCGGTGGTGACATTGTTGGTGAACCCGTCGCGACGCTGGAGCGATCCCGCGACGCGCAGCTTGGCCCAGTCTGCCAGCGGGACGTTCACTGCGCCTTCGAGCCGCCAGGCATTATAGTTGCCGTAGCCGCCGACGACATAGCCCTCGAACTGGTCGGTCGGCGCCTGTGGCGTGATCAGCATCGCGCCGCCGGTGGTGTTGCGGCCGAACAGCGTACCCTGCGGCCCCTTTAGCACCTGAACCGATGCTACGTCGAAAAAGGCGGAGTTCAGTCCCTGCGGACGGTTCTGCACGACATCGGCAAAATATACCGCCACCGCCGGATCCTTGGTAATATAGGGATCGAACTGGCGCTGGCCGCGGATCGCGACCTGCAGCACGTTTGAGCCGAATGCCGAGGGCTGGATCGTGAGGCCCGGTACCTTCTGGGGCAGATCCGCGACCGTGACGATGTTCGCTTCGACCAGCGAGTCCGAGGTGAGCGCGGTCACCGCGAGCGGCACGTCCTGCAGCCGTTCTTCGCGACGTCGCGCGGTAACGACGATTTCCTGCGTGCCACGCTCGAGCTGCGGATCGACTTGGGCGTCAGGCGCGCTGGTTTGGGCAAATGCCGGTGCCGTGCCCGCGGCGATGCCCATGACGAGCGGTGCCAACAGGATTCGTGTGAAGCGGGTCATTCGAGGTTTCTCCCCATGATGTTTTGCTTTTTTGTTTTGTCTTGTTGCCCGTCCGGCTGAGCCGGTTATCGAACCCGCCGGACGTGCCGGCATCCTGCCGCGCGGTTCAATGTGACGAAACGTCAATTCCTTCCCGGAACCGAACGATCACGGATATGCTGCGGTCGCTGGTTCAGCCCGGCGGGGCGAGCGATGCGAGATAGGCGGTCATCGCCGCCGAAGGCCGTTTGCGAGACGGGTTGTAGAAGGGCGACAGCACGGTGAGCATCTGTTTCAGGTCGCGCTTGCGGGTCATCTTGCGGTGCCCCGCGACCCTGATCTTAGACTTCTCCCGCTGCGCCTCCGACATGCTTTCCCGGTCGATCGCGATCAGATAATCGGCCACGCCGTCCATGAAGCGGGTCAGGTGGCGATAGGCGTAGAGATAGCCCCAGCAGCGATAGAGCCATGCTAACGGGCCGCGCCCGTAAAGCGTGTGATAGACGTCGAAACAGACGTGGCGGTGCTCGAACTCTTCGGCCAGATGCCATTTCCAGAGCTCGAGTGCAGCCGGGTCGGCGCTGCGCTCGAGCAGCGGAAGGACCTGAAAAAAGGTTTCCGCATTGCTCGATCCGATCGCCTCAAACCCTTCCGAATATGCGAGGTTGAAGCGCAGGGACCGGTTCTCGAGCCAGTCCCGATATTCTGCGGCGAGCCGCTTCTCAAAGTCGATCAGGCCGGGATAACCCTTTTCGCGCAGCATCTTGTTGAAAGCGTTGTGGCGCTTGCAATGCTCGACTTCCTGCTTGTTGAAGACCTCGATATCGCGGGAGAGTTGCGGGTCGTGGCTTGCCACGCGGGGCCGCGCCTTGAGCATGACCCGGACCAGATAGGGCTCGATATGCGAGGGTACGATCGACGCCGCATTGTAATGCTGCGCCAGCTCGCTGTTGCGCGACCAGTGCGGATCGACCGAGCCGAATTCCATCTTGGGATATCGTGGGGTCATGGTGGCGGGATAGGCCAGCCTTGCCCGCGCGCCCATATTGTCGCGTCATTCAGCATATGGGTGATGGAGCGGCCTTGCCTCTTGTTCCGGTACGAGATGCGGCAAAGGGTGGCGCAAAGCCGGAGAGGAATTCATGAGCAAAGCGACGCTGCCGCATCTCGCGCACCATGCGAGGGAAACGCCCGACCGGCCTGCGGTGATCATGGCTGGCGCGGGCACGCTGCTGACCTATGCCGAACTCGAAGCGCGTTCGGATGCACTGGCCGGCCAGCTTGCGGCAGAAGGCATCAAGGCCGAGGACCATGTCGCGATCCTGATGGAAAATCGCGCGGACTTCATGGTCGCGGCCTGGGCCGCGCAGCGCGCCGGCCTCTACTATACACCGGTCAACTGGCATCTGACCGCCGACGAGGTCGGCTATATCGTGCAGGACTGCGGTGCACGCGCGATCCTGTCGAGCGAGGCAAGGCGCGACGTGCTGGCTGGGGTGGCCGAGACCTGCGCCGATGTGGCGATCTGGTTGTGCGATCGCGGCGGCCCCTCCGGATTTGCACCCGAAAACGGTGACCCGCCGGCGGCGGCAGACTATGCGTCGCTCGAAGGTTCCTCGATGATCTATTCGTCCGGCACATCCGGGCGACCCAAGGGAATCAAGCGCCGCATCACGGGCGCGGCGTTCGGCCAGCTTGGCGCGGGCGACCAGATGCTTCGCGGCCTCTATGCCTGGGACGCGGAGACGATCTGCCTCAACCCCTCGCCCTTGTACCATGCCGGGCCGCTCAATTTCGCGATGTCGACCCACCGGTCGGGCGGAACGGTCGTGCTGATGCGCGACTTCGATCCGCTCGAGGCGCTCGAGGCGATCGGGAAATACCGGGTGAACAAGGCCTGGCTGGTGCCGACGATGATGATCCGCATGCTCAAGGTGCCGGATCGCGATCGCTATGACATCAGCAGCATCACGCATGCGGTCCACACCGCGGCGCCCTGTCCGCAGGATACCAAGCGGGCCATGATCGACTGGTGGGGACCGGTGCTCTACGAATTCTACGCCGCGACCGAAGGCAATGGTCTGACCGCGATCACGCCGCAGGAATGGCTGGCACATCCCGGTTCGGTGGGGCGCTCGCCCGATGTCCGGATCGTCGGGGAGGATGGCGCGGTGCTGCCGGCCGGCGAGGTGGGCGTGATCTATTTCGCGTCGGACTGGACGGTGTTCGAATATCACAATGATCCGGCCAAGACCGCCGAAGCGCATGACCGCAACGGTTGGACCACGATCGGCGACATGGGATATCTGGACGAGGAGGGCTATCTCTACCTCACCGACCGCAAGACCAACATGATCATCGCCGGCGGGGTGAACATCTACCCGCAAGAGGCGGAGAATGTGCTCGCCGTCCATCCGGCGATCGAGGATGTCGCGGTGATCGGCGTGCCGCACCCCGAATATGGCGAAGAGGTGAAGGCCGTGGTGCAGCTGGCGGCCGGACAGTCCGCATCGGCTGAACTGGCCGCCGAACTGGTGGCGCACTGCCAGTCGAAGCTGGCCAAATACAAATGTCCACGCAGCGTCGATTTTGTCGAGGCGCTGCCGCGCATGCCCAACGGCAAGCTGCTCAAGCGCGACTTGCGCGCGCGCTACTGGAACGACGCGAAGATCCGCATCTGATCAGTGAAAGGTGCGGCCGCCATCGACTGCCAGCACCGTGCCGGTGACATAGGAGGAGGCTTCGCTGCTCAGGAACAGGATCGCCTCGGCGAGCTCAGAGGGCCGTGCGACCCGCTTCATGGCATATTGCTGGACGAATGGCGCGTCGTCCGGGCGCGCATAGCCACCGAGCACGCCCTGGACCATCGGCGTATCGACGATACCCGGGGCGACGACATTGGCGCGGATCCTGGGTGCGAGCTCCGCGCCCAGTGCCTTGGTGAAGGCGACAAGCCCCGCCTTGGTCGCAGCATAGGCGGCGATGCCCGGCGCGTTGGGCAACAGCGCCTGCCCCGAGGCGATGTTGACGATCGTCGCGTTCCCGGTGACCTGCAAATGGGGCAAGGCCGCGCGACAGATCAGATAGGGCGCGGTCAGGTTGATCGCGACGAACCGGTCCCAGCTTTCGCGGTCAAGCGCGTCGAGCGGCTGCGATCCGGCGATGCCCGCGCCATTCACGATGCCGTCGATCCCGCCCATCGCCTGCGCCGCCTTCGCTACGGCCGCGAGCAATTGAGCTTCGTCCGCCAGATCGGCGAGCACTGCCGTTCCACCGCTTGCCTGGGCCGCCGATCGCAAGAGGTCGTCGCTGCGATCCAGCAGCGCCAGCGCCGCGCCTTCGCGAGCGAATAACTCGGCCGTCGCGCGACCGATGCCGGAGGCCGCGCCGGTGATCAGGATCCGTCGCCCGGCCAGCTTCATGCCACGGCCTCCGCCGCCCGCCGCGCAGGTGCCAGCGCCAGCCGGAACAGGGCGGCCGCACACAGACCTACAACCACATACATGATCGTCAGCGACCAATGGACCTGCATCGGATCGTGAAGCACGAAGGTGGTGATGAACGCGACCGAGGGCGGTCCAAGGCACATGCCCATCAGGTTGAACACCAGCACGAACAGCGCGGAAATACGCCCGCGATATTCATTGGGTGTCACGATCTGGAGGTGCGCGACGGCCGGGCCGGTGAACGGCTGGAGAAAATGGAGCAGCGCATAGGCCGGGATGAACAGCCAGAGGATGCCATCGGCAAGCTGGAAGGCGATGATCGCCATCGCGACGCCGATCAGGCAGGCATAGACGAAGTATCGCAGATGCGCGTCGCGCTGGCCGCGCGCGAACCAGCGATCGACGAACCAGCCACCGAAGATGAAACCGGGAATGCCGCTGAGCGCGCCGACGGTGCCGAGAATGATGCCGACCTCCGCAACACCGAGGCCGTAGCGGCGCATCAGCATCGCCGGTGCCCAGGCCGCAGTGCCGTAGGCCATGACCGCGACCAGCCCGAAGCCGAGGAAATGACAGATGAAATAGCGGCGGTTGGCGAGGAGGAAGTGCATCACGCCCCGATCGGGAGCGTCAAGGTCGAGCTGGCGGTGCCGGCGAACCGGCTCGGGAACGAGGAACATCAGGGCGGCGATGCCGACGCCGGGCAGCCCGGTGACGAGGAAGACCAGCTGCCACGGCTCCAGCACGCCGACACCCGGCAATGCCATGGCACCCATCGCCTCGAACTTCGCGATCAGTGCGCCCCCTGCCATATAGGCGAGCGCGCCGCCGATCGACGATCCCGTCGCGAATACGCCCAGCGCCAGGGCCAGGCGTCTTGGCGGAAACAGGTCGGCGATCATCGAATAGGCAGCGGGCGACAGCGACGCCTCCCCGACACCCACGCCGAAACGAGCCAGAAGCAGATGGGTGTAGGTGGAGGCGAGCCCGCAAGCACCCGCCGCCAGCGACCACAGGGTCATGCCGAAATAGATGATCTTGCGCCGTGAATAGCGATCGACGAGCCATCCGATCGGCAAGCCGAACACGGCATAGAACAGGCCGAACGCCACGCCCTGGAGCAGTCCGATCTCGAAATCGCTGACGCCGAGGCTGGCCTTGATCGGTTCGACCATGAGCGAGATGATCTGCCGGTCGAGATACGACATGATCGCGACGAGCAGCAGGATCGTCACGCTGAACCAGGCGATGCGCGGCGAAACCGCCGATTGGACGTCGGCTTCCGCAGCAACCGTGTCGACTGTCCTCATCCCCTGGCCTCATTTCCTTGTTTTCGGGCATGATGGGTCAAGCCCAGGCGCCGGTCACGCCTTCGCGCCGATTGCGCACATCTATGCTCGATCAGCGCGGAAGCTGTTCTTCGATCGCTGCGAGGATCGCCGGGTCGGCGGGCAGCGTATCGGGCGCGAACCGCGCGGTGACGCTGCCGTTCGGAGCCAGCACGAACTTCTCGAAATTCCATTGCACTTCGGGTGGCGGGTTCACCGCGATGCCGTGGCTCTCCAGCCTGGCACGCATCGCGCCGCCGCTGGTGCTGACGGCGGCAGGCTGCGCCTCGATCAGCGCAGCATAGAGCGGGTGCTTGTCCGGGCCCGCCACGACCATCTTGGCGAACATCGGGAAATCCACGGCATAGGCGGACTGGCAGAAGTCGGCGATCTCGGCATCCGTTCCCGGCTCCTGCCCGCGGAAATCGTTGGATGGAAACCCCAGCACTTCGAACCCCCGGTCGCGATAGGTGCGGTACAGCGCCTCGAGCCCTTCATATTGCGGGGTCAGGCCGCATTTGGAGGCAGTGTTGACGATCAGCAGCGCCTTGCCGGCATGTTCGGAGAGCCGCGTCTCGCGGCCGTCGATCATTCTTACCGGAATGTCCTGAAGCTTCGTCATGGCGATGCAGTTCCTTTGCCGTTTGCTGGCGGATGTGACCAGTGCTGCTTCCAATCCAGCCAGCGCAGGATTGCGCCGCCCATGACCTGATCGCGCGCTTGTCCTTTGAGCCAGGGCAGCTCCTCGTGGAAGAAGCGCACCAGCATCGGATAGGGGCAGGGCAGGCGGCTGAGGTCCGATCCCCAGAAGGTCCGTTCGGCGCCAAAGGCGTCGAACAGCCGCCGCAGATAGGGGGTGACGTCGGGCCAGGGATGGCCCGCCGCGCTGTAGCCGGGCAGGCAGGTTGCCTTGATAGCGACATTGGGCAGCGCGGCCATCGCGATCACCTCCTCAACCTGCGCGAACGCCGTTGCGCCAGTCTTGTGAACCCGCGCACCCATATGATCGATGATCAGCCGCAGCGCGGGATATTCGCGCGCGATACGGGCGAGCAGCGGCACCTTGCCGGCAGGGGCGATCATGAGCGGGACATTCTGCGCCTGCGCTTCGGTCCAAAGCCAGTGATCGACAGTCTCGGTACCCAGGATGATCCGGGCGCCCAACATGCCGGGCTGATGCCGCCACCGGGCCAGCGAACGCAGATCGGGCGGCAGGCGCCCCATCACCGCGAAGCGGTCCGGGTGCGCCGAGGCGGCGGCAAGGACGAGGTCGTTGCGTTCCCCTTCCCAGGAAGGCGGGACAAGGATCGCGCGGGTGACGCATGCTGCGTCCATCGCCGACAGCGCTTCGGCCGCGGTCATCGGATCGTCGCGCTGAGCCCGGGCGGTCCGGCCACCGGTGCCGGCGCGGGGCCATGGACGCTCGGGGCAATCCGCTCCCCAGACATGGATCTGCGCATCGACGATCATGTGCCGACGATAGCATCGCAGCAGCGATCCGGCCCATCACCTGTGTGATCAAACGCCCGGTTGCTTGATCCAGGAAGATGGACGGAGAATCGTCGCCGGCGAAGGAGAGAGTGCATGACCGGCCGCCTGCTCAGCCCCCTCGGCACGAACAGCGTCGAGCGCCATCCCATCGCCCCGCGGCTCGATACGCTGAACGGCAAGAGGATCGGCCTGCTCGACAACACCAAGAAGAACGCGGCGCTGCTGCTCAAGGCGGCAGGCGAGATCCTGCAGCGCGACTATGGCGTCGCGGAGGTGCATTCCTACCGCAAGATCAGCTCGTCGCCCGGCGCTCCCGCGGCGATGCTGGACGCACTGGCGGCGTGCGACGCGGTGATCAACGCTTATGGCGACTGCGGCTCGTGCACGTCCTGGTGCATCCATGACGGCGTGACGCTGGAGAAGCGCGGCGTGCCGACCGCGACCGTCAACAGCGACGCGTTCGTGGTGCTCGGGCAGCAGGAGGCGATCGCACTGGGCCTGCCCGGACTTCCGATCGTGATGGTGCCCCACCCGATGGGCGACGTCGCAGCAGAAATCGTTGTCGAACGTGCGCACGGGATGATCGAACAGGTGGTGCGGGTCCTGACCGGCAGCGCGGCGCAGCTCGAGAGCGACTACACCGACCGCTATATCGGCGAGCGCAACAATTTCGCGCGTAGCAACATGTTCTGCGAGATCTGATCCATGACCGACGACCGATTTCTCGACCTGGCCGACGATCTCGACTTCGAGGCGGCGAACGAGGCGCTCTATCAGCTGGGCGTGACCGACGGGCTGCCCGTGATCCCGCCGACCGAAGCGCGGGTGTCGCGGATGCTGGCCGGGACACGCCGCGATGCTGGCCAGTCGCTTGGCGCGATGGGGCCGGGTTACGGCAAGGCGACGATCGAGAAGATCGCGGTCAACGCAGTCATGGCAGGTTGCCGTCCCAAATATCTGCCCGTGCTGATTGCCGCGTGCGAGGCGATGCTGGAGGACGAATTCAATCTCTATGGCATCAACGCCACCACCCATCCCGTCACGCCGATGCTGGTCGTCAATGGTCCCGCGGTCGAGCGGCTGCGCATCAACTCGGGCTATAACTGCATGGGGCCGGGCTGGCGTGCCAATGCGACCATCGGACGGGCGATCCGCCTGATCCTCATCAATATCGCCGGAGGATCACCGGGAAATGGCGACCGCGCAACGCATGGCACGCCCGCCAAATTCTCCTTCTGCATGGGCGAAAACGAGATGGCATCGCCCTGGGAGCCGCTGCACGTCCGCCGAGGGTTCGACCCCGCAGTGAGCACCGTCACCGTTCACGGTTCCGAAGCGCCCCATGAGATCAATAATCATACCAGCGAGGATGGAGCGGGCATCCTCAAGACCTTCGTCAGCACGCTCTCGACGCTGGGCCATAACAACAGCTATCTCGGGCATGGCGAGGTCGCGATCTGCATCGGCCCCGAACATGCCGACACGATCGCGCGCGACGGCATCGGTCTGCGCGAGGTTCAGGACTATCTGTTCGCGAACGCGGGCAACAGGCTGTCCAGACTGGTCGGGATCACCCGTGACAATTACGATGCCATGGCGCCCTTCAACCGTGACTCGGCGAGTGATCCGTTCGTGCCGCTGGTGTCGCGCCCGGAGGATTATCTCCTCTATGTGGCAGGCGGCGTCGGCAAGCACAGCATGGCCATGCCGAGCTTTGGCCTGACCAGATCGGTGACCAGGGCGATCGAACTGGATTGACCGGTCAGGGCTGCGCCGGCGGGCTCCGCCGCAGCCGTTCGATCACATCGTCGAGGTCGCGCCGTCCCTCATGGCGGCCGCCCATGTCGAGGATCAGCGCGGGGTCGACCGGCGCGTTCAGCACATGATCGACAACGAAGCTGCGATGCGCGATCCGCCAGCCGCCGTCGCCCCGAGCGAAGCTGTCGCCATAGCGGACACGGTAGATGCGATCGACCGCCGGGGTGCCCCTATGCTGCTCGACGGCGAGGCACCAGCTTTCGACGAATGCGGTGTCGGCCGCGGTGAACTCGATCAGGTGATTGGCCACCATATGCGACGCACGGGGGACGCCGGGGTGGCGCGCTGCGACCGTTGCGATGAAATCCGCCACCGGCACCGCACCATCGCCCTTGTCGATGATCGCGTCTGGGTGGAACACGCTCGCGAGCAGAGCCATGTCGATCCGGTCGATCGCGCGGCAATAGAGATAGAGCTGCTCCTCGATCTGCAACCGGTCGACGATGCGTTGGGGCGACCAGTCGCGCATTCTAGGCTGCGCGCCGGTTGCCGGCATCGGCGATCGCCGGCCAGAATTCCTCGCGGCTGCAGGTCACGAACCCGCCGGCAAGGCGGCGGCGCCAGAACTGGACGCTGCCGAAATCGTCCCGCCAGGCCATCAGCCGGCGCGTGCGGTGGTTGAGCGCATATTCCTTGCTGAACCCCATCGCGCCATGAACCTGATGGCCGATGCCGATCGCGGCGTCGGCGGCATCGCCCAGCCGCGAGCGAGCGGCAGCGATGAGCGTTTCGCTGGCCGCGTCCGCCGCTGCTTCGGCAATACCGGCGGATGCGAGCATATGCGCGGCGAGCTCGGCCAGCATCTGCTGGATCACCTGGAATTTCGAGATTTCACGGCCGAACTGCTTGCGCTCGCCCGCGTAATCGATGCTGCGTGCCAGCGTCCATTCGATCGCGCCCAACATCTGCCCCGCGCGCAGAATGGCGGCGGTGCGCAACGCGGCGGACGTGTCGAGCGCGACGATCGCGCCGAGTGAGCCTCTCAGCGTGTCGCGCGGCTCGTCCGCCGCATCGAGCGCAGGTTCGATGTCCCAATTGGCCGAGGCGCTCAGCGAAATGCCGGACGGGGTGACCGCCAGTACATGATCGACGCCGCCGCCCCAGGGCACCGCATGCAGCATGGCCGCGCCATCGTCGGCAAAGGCAAGCGCGATCAACCCGTCTGCGGGGTCAAGTCCGGCCTCGGCCAGCAGCTTGTTGCCCAGCATCGTTTCGACAATCGGTCCGGGTGCAGCAGCGGCACCCATGGCGCGCAGGATCGCAAAGGAATCGCCGATATCCGCGCCGATCCCGCCCTGGCCCTCGGGTACCAGCATTCGGGTGACGCCATTCTCCTCCAGCGCTTCGTAGAGCGCCGCCGGTAGCGTGCGCTGTTCGCTCGCCTCGATCCGGCTCTGGTCGAGCGTGTCGGCAAGGATCTGTTCGACCGTTTCGCGGAAGAATGCGCGGTTCTCGCTCATCTCAGGCCAATCCCCCGCGCGATGATCCCGCGCAAAATCTCGTTGGTACCGCCACGAATGGTGAAGGCGGGTGCATAGACCTGCGCATGGCTCAGCAGGCGCCCCAGCCGCGCATTGCGGCCATTGGCAGTCAGATCTTCGGAGGCGACGAGGTTGCGCACGACGCGCACCGCCTCCTGCTCGAATTTGGTACCGAGGTCCTTGACGATCGAGGCCTCGAGATTGGGTGACAATCCGCGCTGGATCATGCTGGCTACCGACATTGAAAGCTGGCGCAGCGATAGGAGATGCGAGAGCAGCCGCCCGAGTTCCTCAAGGCTCGCCGGCTGGGCGTCCGGGCCGAGAATGTCGATCAGTTCGGAGACCAGCCGGAAGCTCGACAGCCACCGTTCGGGTCCGGATCGTTCATAAGCGAGTTCGGCCGAGACCTGGTTCCAGCCATTGCCTTCCTGCCCGATCAACGCGTCGTCCGGGACGAACACGTCCTCGAGCAGCACCTCGTTGAAGTCATGTTCGCCGGCCATCGAGATGATCGGACTGATGGTGACGCCCGGCGTCTTGAGATCGACGATCAGCTGGCTGAGACCGGCATGGCGCGAACCCTCGACCGTCGAGGTCCGAACGAGCGTGATCATGTAGTGAACGCGGTGTGCATTGGTGGTCCAGATCTTGCGCCCGTTGATGCGCCAGCCGCCCGCGACCTTTTCCGCGCGCGCCTTGAGCGAGGCGAGGTCGGACCCCGATTCCGGCTCGCTCATCCCGATGCAGAAATAGCAGTCACCCGCAGCGATCCGGGGCAGGTAGAAGTCTTTCTGCGCGTCGTTTCCGAACTTGAGCAGAACCGGACCACTCTGCCGGTCCGCTACCCAATGTGCGCCGACAGGGAGTGCGGCGGCGAGCAGCTCCTCGTTCATCACATAGCGCTCGAGCGCGGTTCGCTCGCCGCCGCCATATTGCCTGGGCCAGGTCAGGCCGATCCATCCCTGTGCCGCGATCCGCTTGGTGGTTTCGATATCGAAGCCGAGGCCGATCTTTTCCGGCGGCGGCAAATGCCCTTCCGCGCGTTCGCGTGCGACGAAAGCGCGGACCTTCGCACGCAGCGTCTCGGCGGCTTCGGGGAGTTCGGGCAGATCCAGATGAAGGGCGGTCGCGGACATAGGCTCAGGCCGTGATGTGCGAACCGCCATTCACCGACAGATGCTGTCCGGTGATGAAGGCGGCGGCGGGAGACAGCAGGAAGGCGATGGAATTGGCCGCCTCCTCCTTGGTCAGGAACCGGCCGAGCGGAATATTGGCGAGATAGCGATCGCGGAATTTTTCGCTGCGCACCGTCTCGGTCATGTCCGTCTCGACGATACCATAGGCGACCGAGTTGGTGCGGATCCCGTAGCGGCCCCATTCGCGTGCGGCCGACATGGTCAGGCCCAGTACGCCGGACTTGGCCGCGCCATAGTTGATCTGGCCGATCGTGCCCTTGCGGCCCGCATCCGACGAGATGTTGACGATGGCCCCGGGATCGCTCTCGCCGCTCTTGGCGCGAGCGATCATGTCCATGCCGACCGCCTGAAGCATGTTGAACGCGCCGGTCAGGTTGACGTCGATCACCGCCTGCCAGTCATCGGCGGTCATCTTGTCGATCATTGCAGTGCGGGTGATGCCCGCATTGTTCACCAGGCCATGGATCCCGCCGAAGCGCGCAGCGGCCTCCGCCACAGCCTGTTTCACGAACGCGCGATCCGTGACGCTGCCGGCGATCTTCATCGCCTTGCCCGAATCGAACGATGCCAACGCCGCGTCGAGTTGTTCTTCGCTGCGATCGAGCAGGATGACATTGGCGTCGAGCGCCGCGCAAAGCTGTGCGGTCGCCAGCCCGATCCCCTGTGCAGCTCCCGTGATCAGGATGGTTCGGCCTGACAGGTTCATTGGATTGATCACGAAATATTCCCCGAAATCGAAGTCTCCCGATCCGGTATGACGCGGCGCGCTCAGGGGGCAACCAGCGCAGGGCAAGCATCACGGGGATGCTGAAACAGCGTCAGGAATGCCTATCCTGGCATGGTCGCGCCGCCATTCACACGCAGGATCTGACCGGTGACATAGCGGCTGGCATCGGAGGCGAGATAGAGCATGGCATGGGCGATGTCGGCAGGTTCGCCGGTTGCGCCGATCGGCGAACGGGCAGCGTTGCGGCGGAGCGTTTCCTCGAGCTTGTCCGCTGTCATTCGCGCCTGACCGGTCATCCCCGTCAGGACGAAGCCCGGCGCGACGGCATTGACGCGTATCTGCTTCGGCCCAAGCTCGACCGCCAGGCTGCGCGTCAGCATGTTCACCGCGGCCTTGGTCATCGCATAGACCGACAGGCCCGCCATTGGTTGGTCCGCGGCATTGGACGACACGTTGATGATCGTGCCCCCTCGCGTCCCCATTGCGCGCGCTGCGGCGGCGCACCCCCAATAGGTGCCGTCCATGTTGATCCGCACGATGCGCGCATAGGCATCCGGCTCGGCATCGACCAGATCGAACAGGCCCGCCGTGCCGGCGACATTCGCCCAGATATCGATCGGCGCGATGGACGCGGCGAACCGGGCCAGCCGTTCGAGTGCCTGGGGGGCGGACAGATCGGCGGCAAAGGCATGCGCGCGATTGCCGATCTCGGCTGCGCGTGCGGCCAGCATCCTTCCGTCGATATCGGCCATCACGACCGTTGCACCCATCGCGGCATAGAAGCGTGCCGTTTCGAGCCCGATGCCGGATGCTGCCCCGGTCACGACAGCGAGCCGCTCGTCCAGCCGATATACCGCAAGCGGATCCATCACTTGCCCTTATAGGCGGGCGGGCGCTTTTCCACCGCAGCGGCGACCGCCTCATACTGATCGTCAGTCTGTTGGACGACGGCCTGCATCGCCGATGCGATCTCCAGTGCGGCGGACAGATCGAGCCGCGCCGACTCGCGCAGCAATCGCGTATTGAGCCGGATCGAATGGGCGGGATGCCGGGCGATCCGCTTCGCGAGTGCCCTGGCTTCGTCGAGCAGCGCGGCGTGCGGCACCACGCCACTGACAAGCCCGATCTCGAGCGCACGCGCGGCATCGATCGTGTCGCCGGTAAGCGCCAGTTCCGCCGCAGCCGATGCGCCGATCGCGCGATTGAGGAACCATGCCCCGCCGGCCGCCGAAGTCAGACCGAGCTTGATGAAGCTCTCCGCGAACTTTGCCCGTTCCGACGCGATGCGCATGGTGCACATCGTGGCGAAGTCCATCCCAGCGCCCATCGCCGCGCCATTGACCGCTGCGATCGAGGGGACTTCGAGGTCATATAGCGCGCGGGCGATCGTCTGCACGCCGGCCTGATAGGTCCGGCGAATTTCCGCCGCATTGCCTGCGAAGTGATTGGCGCGGGCATACATGTCCTTGATGTTGCCGCCCGCGCAGAACACGTCGCCTGCACCCGTCAAGATCACACAGCTGACGCTCATGTCCGCATTGGCTTCGGCGCAGGCGGCAACCAGCGCGCGCGTCAGCTCGGGGCTCAGCGCATTGCGCGTCGCGGGATCGTCGATCGTCAGGATCAGGATCGGCCCCTCACGCTCGGCCTTGAGGACGGGGCCGCTCATGCAGAAGCCCTTTCGCGTGCCGTTTCGGGTTTGCCGATCTGGTCGCGTGATTCCAGCCTCAGGATCGGTCCGGCGAAGGTTTCGGGATCTTCGATGATCGCGCAGACATGCTCGCCGACCTCGGTGTCCATCACCCAATGCGGTTCGGCGATATCGCGCTTGCGCTCGCCGTTGATCATGCTGATCAGCATCAGCTCGCGTATCTGCGCGCCGTCGCGATATTCCCTGGCGAAGCCGCGGTACATCATCCGTTGTGCCGCCTGGAGCATCGAAAGCTGCGCCATTTTGGGGAGGATGAAGTCCGCTGTGCCGCCGCCGATCCCGACCAGCATCCCGTCTCGCGGCAGCCGCGGGAGCATCGCCTTGATCGCATGGAAATGGGTCAGCAAATTGGTCGCATAGACCTCCGCCATTTCGGCGCTCGACCATTCGAGCAGGGGCTTTGCCGCATTGGGTGCATTGACCGCGATGGCGACTGCATCGATGCCCCCAAACGGCACCTGCGCTGCCTCCCACAATGCGATCGCGGCTTCCACCGAGCCGAGATCGCCGACCACGGTGGCGATGCCCGAGCCGTCGTCATAGCGAACAAGGCGCTCGGCGTTTCGGTCCCCGGCGACAAGCCGGAAGCCCCGTGCGTGCGCGCCGCGGACGATGCCCTGTCCGATGTCCCCGCAAGCGCCGAGGACGAGAAGCCGTTTGGCTGCCATTTTGCTGTTCCTTCCGGGCACGATCCTAGCCGCGGTGCCGCGCGCTGACACCGTGGCGCCGACGATCAACACATCCGTGCTGGGATGGCCCGGGATAGCCTAGGCTGTCGCGGCAGCCGGCTTGCGGGCGTAGCGATCGAGGACTTCCTGTAGGCCGCGCGGCGGCAACCGGTCGGCGGGCTTGTAGAAAGGCGACAGGATGCGCTTGAGATGCGCCTTGGCGTGCCGAGCGGTGACCTGCTGGACATGCTGCTGCCGTGCGATCGAGGCGGCGCGTTCCTCCGCGTTCATGCCCTCGCGGTCCTTATCGAGCAGATAGGTCTGCACTTTGCGCACATGGCCGCGGATATGCTTCACCGCGTAGAAGAACGCCCAGATACGATAGAGATAGGCGATCGGTCCGCGACCGAACAATGCGTGATAGACATCGTGCGCCACCTCGCGATGCTCATATTCCTCAGCCAGATGCCATTTCCACATTTCGACCGCCTCGGTATCGGCGCCCTCGAGGAATGGCGCGAAATCCTCGAAGAAATTGTCGACCGCGACGGAACTGACCGCCTCGAATCCCTCCGAATAGGCGACGTTGAAGCGCAGCGACTTGGTCTTCAGGAAGCGATCGTAATCCGCTTCATATTCCTTCTCGATCCCCAGCATGCCTTCATAACCGTCAGCGCGCAGCGCCTTGTTGAACAGCAGATGCTGCCGGCAATGCTGCATCTCCTGCTTGATGAAGATCGCCAGATCCTTGTGAAGTTTCTCATATCGGGCGGGCAGCGCAGCCTGCGCTTGCAGCATCACCTTGACCAGATAGGGTTCGATATAAGCCGGGACGGTCGATGCCGCGTTCTGCATCTGCGCGAATTCGCGATGCGGCGCCCAATGCGCCCGGACTTTCGAGAAATCCCATTTGGGAAAGCGTACCTGCATCATGCCTCTCCGGATGCGGCGGTTCTACGATCCGCCATGGCCAGAAAATAACATATTGTCGGCTTTTCGGGGAGGAGGGTGCAGCATATCACATATGTGATCCGTCTGCTATGGACAGCACGGATGTGATTGAGGCAGCTTGCGGTTGCCGATGGATCGCAAGCGCTCGTCAGCAGCGCCGAAATTAGGAGAGAACCGATGGCACGTCGCCGTTCGGCCCCGTCGCGAGACCGTATTCTGGTTCGCGCGCCGATTGAGAACAAGACCGTCAAATCTGCCGGTCGAGTGCTTGAAATCCTTGAATATTTTGACGATCTGCAACGCCAGTCGACGGTGATGGAGATCGCCGATGCGCTTGGCTATCCCCAGTCCAGCACCTCCGCGCTCCTTCGTAGCCTGGTAAGCCTGGGTTACCTCAACTATGATCCCATGGCGCGCACCTACATCACCTCGAGCCGCGTTGCGCTCCTTGGCAGCTGGGTGAACTCGCAGTTCTTTGCAGAGGGCGCCATCATCTCCATGATGAAGGAGCTGAACGAGCAGACGGGCGACACCATCGTCCTTGCCGTGCGCAACGGTCTGCATATCCAGTATATCCATGTGATCCAGGCGACCAGTCCGGCGCGACTGCACATGACGCTCGGGACCGTGCGGCCGCTCGCCGCATCGGGCGCGGGCTATGCGCTGCTCAGCACCATGACCGATTCGGAGATCACCCGGCTGGTGATGCGGATCAATGCCGAGGCGCAGGATGGGGAAGCCCTGGTCAAGATCCGCGACCTGCTCGAGGAGATCGCCGTGATCCGGCGCAAGGGCTATGCCTTCACCTGCGACATGGTGACCCGCGGCGGCGGCATCATCGCCGCGCCGTTGCCCCGGATCAGCGGCCAGCAGCGCATGATCGTCGGCATCGGCGGCATCAGCGAGGTGATGCGCGGGCGCGAGGAGGAATTGTCCAAGGCACTGATGGAACAGATCGACGCGCGCTTCGGCCGCGGCAGCCGCAACGTCGTGCAGATGCCCAACCGGGAGCCGTCGCGCATTATCATGCCGAGCCTGCAAACCGCGTGATGCGCGACCTGCCAATCTGACCAATCGGGGGATCGAATGACGAACATGAACAAGGGCGCGGCACCCCTTGCCGGGCGCCGTGTCCTTGACTTGTCGCGTGTGCTGGCCGGCCCCTGGTGCACGATGGTGCTCGCGGACCTGGGCGCCGAGGTCACCAAGGTCGAGCATCCGCGCGGCGGTGACGACACGCGCCATTGGGGCCCGCCCTATACCGGTGGCGAGTCGGCCTATTATCTGTGCGCCAATCGCAACAAGCGCAGCGTCGCGCTCGATATCTCGAAGCCCGAAGGACAGCGCATCGTGCGCGATCTGGCGGCGCAGGCCGATGTGCTGGTCGAGAATTACAAGCTGGGCGGGCTGGAGAAGTTCGGCCTCGACTATTCGTCGATCGCCGCGATCAACCCGCGCATCGTCTATTGTTCGATCTCGGGCTATGGGCGGCGCTCGCCCATCGCGGAGCGGCCCGGCTATGATTATGTGATCCAGGCCGAAGGGGGGCTGATGTCGGTCACCGGCCCGGTTGATGGCGAGCCGATGAAGGTCGGGGTGGCTGTTGCCGATCTTTTCACCGGCATGGCTGCGGCACAGGCGATCCTGGCGGCGCTGATCGCCGCCGATCGCGACGGGGCCGGGCAGCATCTCGACATGGCGCTCTATGATTGCCAGCTTGCGATGCTGGCCAATGTCGGCAGCGCCGCGCTTGTCGCCGGCACCGAGCCGCGCCGCTATGGGAACGGCCATCCGACGGTCGTGCCCTATCAATTGTTCGACACCCTCGACGGACAGGTGGTGGTCGCGGTCGGCAATGATGCGCAGTTTACGGCCTTCGCAACCCGCCTGCTCGACCGGCCCGATCTCGCGACGGATGAACGGTTCGCGAAGAATGGTTCGCGCGTTGCCAATCGCGATGCGCTGCTGGCGGAGATCATGCCGCTGATGCGCCGGCACACGACCGAATGGTGGCTGGCGGGCCTGCGATCGGTCGGCGTACCGACCGGCGCGGTGCGTCAGGTTGGGGAAGCGCTCGCCGCGCCGGAAGCGACTGCGCGCGATATGGTCGCTACGGTCGCGCATCCCAGCGCAGGCGAGGTGAAGCTCGTTGCTTCCCCGCTCAAGCTTGGCCGTACGCCGGTTGTCTCGCCGGTCGCCCCGCCGATGCTGGGCCAGCACAGCCGGACCGTGCTGGCAGAGCTCGGCTATCGAGCGGACGAGATCGAGGCGCTCTTCGAGACGGGCGTCATCGCCTGAACGCGGTCACGTATGTGATGAAACAGACAGTTGCACACGCAGCTTTGGAGAACTGACATAATGTCAGCTATGTCGCGGGCAGGAGAAGGATGAACATGGCGGGAATCGACGTCGTCATCACTGGCATCGGGCAGTCTGCGGTCGGGCGAAAGCTGGCGCAGTCGGGCCTCGAGCTGACAGTGGACGCGGCCCTGGAGGCGATCGCCGATGCCGGGCTGACCGTTGCCGACATCGACGGCATGTCGACCTTTCCGGGCCGCCGGCCCGATGCGATCCCGTTCTCTCCCGTCGGCACGATGGATCTCAAGGAAGCGCTCGATTTCAAACTGAACTGGTTTGCCGGGGCGATGGAAGGGTCGGCGCAGCTTGGTTCCATCATCAATGCCTATGCTGCGATCAAGGCGGGGTTGGCGCGGCACGTCCTGTGTTTCCGTACCGTCAAGGAAGGGTCGGGCGGGGCGTCGTGGAAGGAGAATGCCGAAGTCCGCACGCAACGCGTTCGGCTCGACGGCGAATTTCAGTATATTTTCCCCTATGACGCGATCTCGGCGACCAACTGGTTGTCGCAATATGCGCAGCGCCATTTTCATCTGTACGGGACCCGGCGCGAGCATCTTGGCGCGATCGCACTCAACGCGCGGCGCGGCGCGATGGACAATCCCAAGGCGCTGTTCCGCGATCTAATGACGATGGACGATTATCTGTCGGCGCGGATGATCAGCACGCCGTTCGGCCTGCTCGATTGCGACGCACCGACCGATGCCTCGACCGTGATCCTGCTCTCCGCCGCGGATGCGGTGGCAGACCGCAGCAAGCCGGTCGTGCGCATCGACTCGGTGGGTGGCGGCATCCATGGCCGGGCCGCCTGGGACCAGGCGGACATGCCGCGCATGGCGGCACATGATGCCGCGCGGATGCTGTGGTCGCGAACCGATTTGAAGCCTGCGGACGTCGATGTCGCGCTGCTCTATGATGGGTTCAGTTTCCTTGCATTGACCTGGCTCGAGGCGATGGGGTTTTGCGGGATCGGCGAGGGCGGCGCCTTTGTCGAAGGCGGCAGCCGAATCGCGCGTGACGGCGCGCTGCCGCTCAATCCTCATGGCGGGCAATTGTCCGGTGGGCGCACCCATGGCTTCGGTTTCATTCACGAAGCTGTGGTCCAGCTTCGCGGGCAGGGCGGAGCACGGCAGGTTGCCGGAGATCCCAAGGTTGCAGCGGTCACCAATGGCGGCGGTCCGATGGCGGGCGCGATGCTGCTGGTGCGCGACTGAACAAGATGAGAGGACGATCATGACGAACCCCAACTGGTCCCCCGGCACGCAGACGACCACGGTCGAAGTGCTGCGGAGCGCCCTGGCGAAGCGCGGCCCCAACTGGGAGTTCGTGGATTATTCGGGCGAGAAGTACACGCTTGGCTTCCTCGATGCGCAGAGCACGAGCCTTGCCCATGCCTTGCGGGCATCGGGCGCGCGTGCCGGCGAATGCGTGATATCGATCCTCGACAACTGCGTCGAACAGCTGCTGCTGTTGTTTGCCTGCGCAAAGATCGGCGCGGTCCATGTCCCGCTCAATACCGCTTATAAGGGCGAGTATCTGCGCCACCAGGTCGCGGACTCGCGGGCCGCCGTGCTCGTCGCCGAAAAGGAATATGTCGAGCGGCTGATCGCGATCGAGGGCGGCCTGCCCGACGCCCGGGTACTGCTGATCAAGGGCGAGCTGCCGGAAGGCATGGCGGCGCACAAGCTCGAGATGCGCATGCTCGCCGATGTGCTGGTCCCCACCGAGGAACCCACGGGCCATGAGAGCAAGCCCGGCGATCTTGCGATGCTGGTCTACACCGCTGGCACCACCGGACCCTCCAAGGGCTGCATGATCAGCCAGAACTATCTGTGCAACCAGGCACGACAGCTTGCGACCTGCCTTCATTATGACGGGGATGATGTCGTGTGGACGCCACTGCCCGGCTTCCACATGAATCAATATTCCGCGACCGTCCTGTCGTCGATGATGGTGGGCGGGAAATGCGCGATCTATCCGCGCTTCTCGGTGTCGCGCTTTTGGGACGAGCTGGAGCGGGTCGGCGCGACCGTCACCCATATCCTCTCGTCGATGGTGCGGTTCGTGGCCGAGGCGCCCGACAACCCCGCCTCGTTGCGTTACAAGGGCAAGCTGCGCGTGGCAGGGGGCGCACCGTTTCCCGAAGAGCTGCAGACGATCTGGCGCGAACGCTTTGCGCCCAAGCATGTCCATGCGCCGGTTGGCTATGGCCTGACCGAATGCGCGATCGTCACCAGTGTCGACATGACCGTGCCGCGCCCCACCGCAAGCTCGGGCACCCACAATGACGATTTCGAAGTGATGATCGTCGATGATGACGACGCCGAGGTCGCAGACGACACGCCGGGCGAAATCCTGGTCCGCCCGAAAAAGCCCCATGTGATGTTCGAGGGCTATTGGGGCCGGCCCGCCGAAACGATGAAGGTGCTCAAGAACTTCTGGTTCCATACCGGCGACATCGGCAAGTTCGACGCTGACGGTTGGTTCTACTTCCTCGACCGGAAGAAGGACTATCTGCGCCGCCGCGGCGAGAATATCTCGTCGATGGAAGTGGAGGGGGTGTTCAGCCTGCATCCCGCAATCCAGGAAGTCGCCGTCCATGCCGTGCTGGCCGACCTGGAGGACGATGTGAAGGCGACGATCGTCCTCGTCGAGGGGGCGGCGCTGACCGAGGAAGAACTGTGCCGCTGGTCGGTTGAGAACCTGCCCTATTTCGCGGTGCCGCGCTTTATCGAATTCCGCGCGGCGTTGCCCAAGAATCCCGTCGGACGTGTGCTCAAATATGAGCTGCGCGATCAGGGGATCACCGAGGCGACCTGGGACCGCGACACCTCATCGGTCGAACTGGTCAAGCGCTGAGCTGAACCGCCTTTACGCAGGGTGCGGATTGTTGTAGTCAGAAAACCAACAACATGTCAGTTTTAGGAAGAGGATCGATGCCATGAAGGTTGAGGATCTCATTATCGTCAGCGTCGACGACCATATCGTCGAGCCGCCCACCATGTATGACCAGCATCTTTCGGTGCAGCACAAGGCGATCAAGCCGGAGCTGCGCAAGGATGCGAACGGCGCGGATTTCTGGCTCTACGAGGGCAAGCGTACCGGCTCGATCGGGCTGAATGCCGTCGTCGGCCGGATGAAAGAGGAATATGGCTGCGAGCCGGTTTCGTTCGAGCAGATGCGCAAGGGCGCGTGGGACATCGATTCACGCATCGAGGACATGAACGCCAACGGAATCCTGGCGTCGCTCAACTTCCCAAGCGTGGTCCGCTTCGACGGCGCGCTGTTCCACGAGTTCGACAACAAGGCGAACGCGCTGACACTGTTGCGGGCCTATAATGACTGGCATATCGACGAATGGTGCGGCAGCCATCCGGGCCGGAACATCCCGCTGGCGCTGGTGCCCTATTGGGACATCGATGCGACCGTCGAGGAGATCAAGCGCGTGTCCGCAAAGGGCTGCCACGCGATCACCTTCAGCGACAATCCCTCGCTCAAGGGACAGCCGAGCATCCACAACGAGCATTGGGAACCGCTCTGGAAGGCGTGCGCCGACCACGACATCGTGATCAACATTCATATCGGATCGGGTGCGCAGGCCCCGCATGCATCGATGGAATCGCCGATCGATGCCTGGATCACGACCATGCCGATCTCGATCGTCAATTCGGCGGCGGACTGGCTGCACCTCAAGGCATTGCAGCGCTATCCGCTCCAGGTCTCGCTGTCCGAAGGCGGGATCGGCTGGATTCCCTATTTCCTCGAACGTGCCGACTTCGTCCATGAGCATCACAAGGCCTGGACCCATGCTGATTTCGGAAAGAAGAAGCCGAGCGATGTGTTCCGCGAGCATTTCCTGACCTGCTTCATCGACGATGCCTTCGGCCTCGAGAATCTCGACAAGATCGGCGAGAACAATGTCGCCTATGAATGCGATTATCCGCACTCCGATACGGTGTGGCCGGAATCGGCCGACCGCCTGAGGGCGACGCTGAGCGGGATTTCCGACACCGCGATCGAGAAGATCACCCATGGCAACGCGCTGCGCCTGTTCAACTTCGACGCTTTTGGAATGATGGGCGGCCGGGAAAACTGCACCGTCGGCAGGTTGCGCAAGGCAGCCGAGCATATCGACACCGCGCCGCGAAGCTATGGTGGCCCCGCACCGCTCGCCGAGGGCGAGGTCGCGCGCCGGGTGACCTCGGGCGACATCACCAAAATGTTCATGGACGTCGCCAAGCAGGACGGCGAACTCGAAGCGGCCGAGTGAGATGGGTGCCGGTTATCAGCGGATGCTGCCCAGGCTCGACGATCTGAACCGCTTCTACTGGACAAGCGGCGAAGACGGCGTGCTGCGCATGCTGCGATGCCAGGATTGCAGCTTCTGGGTGCATCCGCCCCAACCGGTCTGTCCGAAATGCCTGACCAAGCATCTCGCCCCCGAGCCGCTGTCGGGACGAGGCACGGTGTTCAGCTATACGGTGAACGAGAAGGCGTGGGGGCCCGGCCTCGAGGTGCCTTATGTCATCGGCGTCGTGCGGCTGGACGAGCAGGACGGACTTCAGCTCACCACCAACATATGCGGAATCGCATCCGATCAGGTCCACATCGGGATGCGTGTCAGAGTCACGTTCGATCACGATGAGGATATCTGGCTTCCGATGTTCGAACCCGAAGCAATACGCAACGCGGCCTGATACGGCTGCGGCGATCAAGGAGAGAGATTGTGGCTGTAACGGCTGTACTTGAACGCGAACCCGAAACCCGCATTTTGCCCTATGCGGTCTATGACGGCGATGGACATCTCTATGAGACGATGGACACGTTCCGCCGCCATCTGCCCAAACAGTTTCACAAGGATTTCCAGTATGTGCAGGTCGAGGGCCGCACCAAGCTGGCGATCAACGGGCATATCAGCGAATATATACCCAACCCGACCTTCGAGGTCGTCGCCGCGCCGGGCAGCCATGAAATCTGGTATCGTGGCGAGAATGCCGAGGGCAAGACGCTGCGCGAGCTCACCGGCGATCCGCTGGCCTATCAGCCCGAGTTCGGCAATCCCGAAGCCCGGCTGAAACTGCTCGACGAGCAGGGCGTGCACGCCCAGCTCATCTTCCCGACCCTGGCCTCGATCATCGAGGGGCATATGGGCAACAATGTCGAGCTGATGGCGGCGCTGGTTCATTCGCTCAACGCCTGGGTGCTCGATGAATGGAGCTTCAACTACAAGGATCGGCTCTATCCCTGCGCCTATATCTCGCTGGCCGATGCCGAGAAGGCCGAACAGGAACTGGATTGGGCGCTGAAGAATGGCGCACGCCATATCCTGATCCGTCCGGCGCCGGTGCCCGGCCTGTTCGGCCCGCGTTCTCCTGGTCTTCGCGAGTTCGACCGTTTCTGGGGCAAGGTCAACGAATCGAACATCTTCGTCGTACTGCATGTGTCCGACAGCGGGTACGATCAGATCTATCGCTGGTGGGGTAGCGGCGCCAGCGAGATGGTCGCGTTCGACCGTTCGGATCCGTTGAAGGCTTGCATGGATACGCAGGGGCGCTCGATCGCCGACACCATCGCGGCGCTGATCGCGCATGGCGTGATGGATCGCTTCCCGAACATTCGCTGGATGTCGGCCGAGAACGGCTCGATCTGGGTTCCGCACCTGATGAAGATGTTCAAGCGCGCCCATGGCCAGATGCCGCAGGCGTTCAAGCGCCATCCGATCGATACGTTCCGCGAGAGCGTGTTCGTCGAGCCTTATTACGAGGAGGATCTGAACGAGCTGCGCGAATTCGTCCCGGTCGAGCGCCTGGTGTTCGGCAGCGACTGGCCGCACGCCGAAGGGCTCGCGATGCCGCTCGACTTCCTCAACGAGGTGAAGGATTTCACGCCGGCAGAACAGGAGATGTTCATGAGCAGCAACCTGAAGGGCCTGCTCGACGGCAAGCGCTGAACATCGCGATAGGTAAGCTATGCCGCCCGGGCCCTTGGCCCGGGCGGCTTCTTTATGCCTGGTGGCGGATCGAGGCGAGTGCGCGATCTGCGGGCGAGCCCTTGACGGTCGGCGTGAACAGCAATGTCAGGATGTCGATCTCGGCCTGTTTCAGGTCATCCGGCGCGACGATCGCAGGATTCTGTCGCATCGTTGCGGGGCGCGCTGCCATGCGCTCGATCGCCGAATAGATGATCACGCTGCGCGCCAGTGCCGATTTCGGATCGACGTCATCGGGGTGCGCCGCGAGGATGCGTTTGGCGATCGCATGGATCAGCGGCATTGCCGCTTCCTGGCGCACGGCGAGGAACGCGGGATGCGCGCTGTCCGACAAATAATTGCGGACCGTGAGGATCGCTCGATGCCGGTCCCAATAGGCGCTGAAGGCGTCGATGAAGCGCGTCGCATGTTCTGCAGGCGTGGCCGATGTCCAGTCGCGACCTAGCGCCTCCTGGACCTCATCCATGTCTGCCCCGGCCTCATGGCTGAGAGCCAGAAGGATTTCGTCGATATCCTTGAAGTACAAATAGAATGTTTGCGAGGCCAGTGTCGCTGCGCGGGCAATGGCACTGGCCGTCAGCTTGTGCGCCGGCTCGACCGCGATCAGCTGACGGGCTGCATCGAGCAACCGCCGCCGGCTCTCGGCGCCCTTGCGGCCGATCGACTGTCCATGCTTGTTCGTCTCGTCCATCCCGCTGTGGAACGCCGCGAGGCGCTCCCTGTCAAGCATGGGCGGATTCAGCTTCGCGATTTGGGCATGCCCAGCGACTTCTCGGCGATCAGGCTGCGGTGCACTTCGCTGGTGCCGCCATAGACGGTCATGGCGATGGCCCGCCGCATCGTTGTCTCGACATAGTCCATGTCGGGATCGACACCGCGCACCAGCGAACCGGGCGCGCCGGCCTCGACGATCGCGCTGGCGTCCCGGTACATGGTTTCGGTCGTGAACATCTTTGCCATCGGGCCATAGCTGATGTCGTGGATGCCTTCGACATCCGCCCACACCTGGCGCCGGCAGAGCACGTCCGCCACTTCGTCGTTGATTGCGGCACGAGCCAGCACGCGACGAATAAACGGGTTGTCGATCGGCACCGCGCCATTGCCGCTCGGCTTGCGCGCCCAGGTAAGGGCCCGGCGCATCATCGCGCTCTGCGCCGCGTGATAGCCGGATCCACCATGTTCGAAGCCGAGCGCCGATGCCATGACGCGCGCGCCGTCGCCGACCTCGCCGATGCGGTAGCGATCCGAAATGCGGACATCCGTGAAGTAGGTGATGTTCGTCTTCTCGTCCTGCAGCGTATAGACCGGGTGCAGTTCGATACCGGGCAGCTTCATCGGCATGATGAACATTGTCAGGCCCTGGTGCTTCTTGCCGCTATTGTCGGTGCGGGTCAGCATCAGGATATAGTCGGCCTGGTGGCCGTTGGTGGTGAACATTTTCTGCCCGTTCAGCACCCATTCGTCACCCTCGCGCACGGCACTGAACTTGGTGCCGAACACGTCCGAGCCCGATTGCGGCTCGGAGAAGCCGAGCGCCCCCAATGCTTCGCCGCGGGCGATGGCGCCGACGATCTCTTCCTTTGTTTCCGGCTGCGACCAGAGCTGCGCCATCTTGGCGACGAACTCGGTGACGGCGAGCGGCGTGCGGGTCCAGCCGATATCTTCCCACATCGGCGCAGCGGCCATCACTTCGTAGCGGCTGCGGACCTTCTGACCGTCGGCGCCGAGATCGGGATAGGCATGGCCGGCCTCGGCCAGCTTCTTGTGGAAGCCGGGATGGTGGCCCGCGGTGGAGTGGTGCTTCTTCGCCTCGATATCGGGGGTCATCTGGCCTTCGACGAAGCTGCGCAACTCGGCGGCATAGGCGTCGGCCTCTGCGCCCCATTCGAAATTGATCTCGACCTCCCCGGCACGGGGCAGGGCTACGGTCTCGCCGTCCCAAAGACGCGCGGCGATGCGGTCGAGCTCGGCATTGGGGTCGCCCGCGATCAGCGACAGCAGCTTGGCGCGGCGGAAATAGAGCTGGACGTCATATTCGAGGCTGAGGCCATAACCACCAAAGGTACGCACCGAATGTTGCACCGCCTGGTCTACGCTATGCGCCGCCCACCAATAGGCCATGGCGGCGCGCGCGCCTCCCTTGGCATCCCCCGCTGCAATCGAGGCAATGGCACGCCATGCCAGCAATTTTGCCCCGTCCATATGCGTTGCCGCATCGGCCATCGGATGCGCAATGCCCTGATAGGCGCCGATCGGCGAGCCATAGGCATGGCGCTCGACCGAATAGGCGGCGGCGAGCTCGAGCGCCCGGCGGCCAAGGCCGGCCAGATAGGCAGCGGTGAGGACCTTCCATTCCTCGCACGCGGCGGCGAATTGCGATACCGCAGTGTCGCCGGTTGCCAGCACGAACCGCTCGCCCGCACCGCACGACAGATCAAGATTGGCGACCGCGGCGGCGGCGATATTGGGCGCTTTCGCGGCATTCAACCCGGTCAGGGCAACAAGGTCGTTTCCGTCAAGCGCGAGCACGACATGGGCGCGCGACCCGCCGAGCACCGGTTGGGCCACACCCGGCACGACCGGGTTGAGCGCAAGCGTTGCGATCGCCCCGCTATCGACCGCGGACAACAGCGCGGCGGGGGCACCCGTCCGGTGGAGCAGCGCGATCGCCACGATCGCTTCGATCAGCGGCACGGGCGCGACATGGCGGCCCGCCTCTTCGGCAACGATGGCCGCATCCATCAGCGTCATGCCGCCATCCTGCGGCTCGATCGTCCGGATACCGACAATGCCCAGCTCAACCAGCTTGTCCCACAGCGGCTGATCGACCCCTGTATCCTCGGCGGCGCGCAGCCGCTCGGGCGTCGCCTCGTCCGCGAACAGGCGGGCGACGGTGTCCTTCAGCATCGACTGGCTTTCGGAGAGGGCAAGCTTCATTGGACGGGATCCTTCAGGCCTTCTTGTTGGCTGCAGTCATTTCTTCGAGATTGGCGAGCGTGACCCGGCCTTCGGCGGCCCAGGCATTGGCATGGCCCAGAGAATGGGTGTCGAAGCACGCCTGGATCGCGGCATATTGTCCCATGATGTCCATCGTCTGATTGACCGCGCGCTTGGCCATGAGCAGGCCGTGCGGATGCTTGGTCGCGATGTCGTTCGCCAATGCCAGCGTCGCCTCATGCAGCTGCTCAAGCGGGACCACGCGATTGATCATGCCGACCTTCTCGGCCTCTTCGGCATTCATCCAGCGGCCGGTGAACAGCATTTCCTTGGCCTTGCGGGGGCCGAACTCCCAGGTGTGGCCGTGATATTCGACGCCGCCGATCGCCATGTTGATCACGGGATCGGAGAAGCGCGAATTGTCGGCCGCGACGATCAGATCCATCGGCCAGATCAGCATCAGCCCGGCTGCGACACAGGCGCCCTGAACCGCGGCGATGGTGGGCTTGGGCAGGTTGCGCCACTTGTTCGAATAACCCAGGAAATGCTTGCTTTCCCAGCGGTACATCCGAAGCAGGCCGTTCGCGCTGACATCGTCGAACATCGACAGCCAGGGTTCGTGCTTCACCACCTCCGCCGAGATGTCATGGCCGGCCGAGAAATGCTTGCCGCTGGCATTCAGCACGATGACCCGGACATTGTCGTCGGTGACCGCCTTGTCGAATGCAGCGTCCAGCTCGGCAAGCAGAGGCGGGTGCTGCGCGTTGTTCGTCTCGGGCCGATTGAGTGTGACGATCGCAACGCGGTCGCGAACTTCGTACAGGATAAAGCTCATCTTGCTGCTCCTCAGCGCATCGGCATGCGGATGGCGCCATCGAGACGCACGGTCTCGCCGTTGAAATAGCCGTTTCGTACCATTTCCAGCACCAGGCTGGCATATTCAGCCGGCGCCCCGAAGCGTTTCGGGAAGGGGACCGATGCCTCCAGTACGCTGCGCACATTGTCCGGCACGCCCAGCATCGGCGGCGTCGCGAAAATGCCCGGCATGATCGTGTTGATGCGGATCGCCGAACCGGAGAGATCACGCGCGATCGGGAGCGTCATGCCGACCACGGCCGCCTTCGACGCTGAATAGGCCGCCTGACCCATCTGCCCGTCCTGGGCCGCAGCGGATGCGGTGCAAACGATCGCGCCGCGCTCCCCGTCCACCGGGTCGAGCGTCAGCATGCCCGCCGCTGAACGGGTGATGCAGCGAAATGTGCCCACCGTGTTGACCATCAACACCCAAGCGAACTTGTCGCTGGGGAAATACTTGATCTCACCGGTCTTCTTGTCGACGCCGGCCGTCTTGATCGAGTTGCCCGTCCCAGCGCAATTGACCAGGACCCGCTCCTGGCCATTTGCCGAGCGCGCCTTCTCGAACGCCGCATCGACTGACTCGTCGGACAGCACATCGACCTTGCAGAAAATGCCACCGATTTCGGCGGCGACCTTCTCGCCCAGTTCCTCATTGAGATCGAAGATGGCGACTTTCGCGCCCGTTTCGGCGATCGCCTTCGCGGTTGCGTGCCCCAGGCCGGAGGCGCCGCCGGTGACGATCGCGGAAATCGAGGAATCGAGTTTCATAAGCGTCTGCTCCAGGAAGCATTGTGAACGTATCGGCCCCTTCAGCCTGTCGGACATTGCGGTATGTCTCGCGCCGTCTCTGCGCAATGGAGCGGCAGCCAAGCGCATGGTTGTGATGCGTCGTGCCAAGGATACGAAACGGCGCCCGCATCCGATAAGCTCGCGCGGGGCAACAGGATATCAACATGGCCATCGCTGAACGGCTTCGGTGCAACCTTGAGCTACCGGTGATGGTGGCGCCGATGTTCCTCATCTCAAATCCGGCGCTGACCATTGCGGCATGCAAGGCAGGGATCATCGGAACCTTCCCGTCGCTGAACGCGCGCAGTGCGGCGGACTATGAGAGCTGGCTCGAGCAGATCGGCGCTGCGTTGGACGAGACTGATGCGGCGTATGGCGTGAACCTGATCGTCGGCAAGCAGAATGGACGGCTGGCTGAAGATCTGGCGATTACGGTGCGACGCCAGGTTCCGCTCGTGATCACCTCCTTCGGAGCGGATCACGATGTCGTTGCGGCGGTACATGACTATGGTGGCACCGTCTTTCACGACGTCGCCAGCGCGCGCCACGCCGAGATCGCAGCGCAGGCGGGGGTCGATGGCCTGATCGTGTTGACCGCAGGTGCCGGCGGGCACACCGGCTGGCTCAACCCCTTTGCGGTGCTGAACGAGGTGCGCGCCGTATTCGACGGCACCATCCTGCTGGCCGGGGGCATGTCAACGGGGCGGGACGTCGCGGCAGCGCGGATGATGGGAGCAGATCTTGCCTATATGGGCACCCGCTTCATCGCGACGCGCGAGGCATCGGTACATCCCGACTATCACGCGATGCTCATCGCATCGCGCGCAAAGGATGTGCTGGCGACACGCGGGATCAGCGGGACGCCAGCGAATTTCCTGACCAGATCGCTCACCGCCAATGGGCTCGACCCGGCTTTGTTTCAGTCCGCGACCGGCCCGCTGCCCGTGCTTGAGGAACGCGGACTCAGACCCTGGAAGGACATCTGGTCGGCGGGGCAGGGCGTCGGGGCGATCACGGACGTGCCGTCCGTCGCCGAACTGGTCGAACGCTTGTCTGCCGATTATGCGGGCGCGATCGGGGCGGTTAGCGCGCCTTGAAAGCTGCGAGCGCGGCCTTTGCCTCATTGCTTCCAGACGTCGCGATTGCCAGTTCCCGTTCCACGTCCAGGCCTTCGGCAAGCGGCATCCCGCTCGCGCGTACCGCTTGACGTATCGCGGCTTCGGCGGAGGGACGATTGCCTGCGCGTTGCAGTGCGAATTCGACTGCGGCCTCGACCACATTCTCGTTGATCCGATCGATCAGCCCCCAGGCCAGCGCGGTGACCGGGTCGATCGGGTCGCCGCTCAGCATCAGGTCGAGCGACCGCGTCTCGCCGATCAGGCGGGGCAAGATCTGCGTCGCCCCATAAGCGGGTATCAGGCCTAGTTTCACCTCGGGCAGGCCTAGCACGGCGTTAGGGTCGGCGATCCGAAACTGCAGTCCCAATGCGATTTCCAGCCCGCCTCCCAGCGCGTAGCCGGAAAGTGCGGCGACCCCGATTTTCGGAAATGCCCGGAGCCGCTGGATCAACGCATGCATGTGACGGATGCGCAGCTCGCCATCCGCGCCCTTCTCCTTGAGGTCGGAACCGACGCAAAAGGCGCGCGGCGAACCTGTGATCACCAAAGCGCGGCTGGCATCGCTCTCGATCGTGTCGAGATGGGTGTTGAGCTCAGCCAGCATTGCCGTGTCGATCGCGTTCAATCGCTCCGGGCGATTGAACATGAGCACCGCGACATCGCGGTCATCGGTCCGCATGATCCTCATCACGGGCCACCTTCCTATCTCCGCAGTGCGCAGCGCAAGGTGCCGGGCAGAGCATCGCATATTCGATGCTTTCTGGTTGCGTTGGCGGCAGCGGGCGATCGGGTTAGATCGCGTAGAATCGAGTGTATGGAGGACAGCGATGGGACATGTGATCGTCACCGGGGGACTGGGCGGATTGGGGCGCGCGGTCGTGACGACCTTGAAGTCCCGGGGGCATCGCGTAGTTGCAGTCGATATCGCATCGGGCCAGAGTGACGCAGACCGCGTCATCGCGGGTGTTGATCTTGCCGATGAAACGGCAGTGGCGACAGCATTCTCCGAAGCGGCGGGTGCGTTGGGCGAGATCGACGCGTTGGTCAATGTCGCCGGCGGTTTCACCTGGGAGCCGGTGGAAACCGGGTCGATGGCAAGCTGGGACGCCATGTATCGCATCAACCTGCGCACCGCGGCAATCAGCTCGCGGGCGGTGCTGCCTCACCTGAAATCGGGTGCGATCGTGAATGTGGGTGCGGCGGCATCCGCCGCGCCGGGCATGGGCATGGCGCCCTATGCGGCCTCGAAGGCCGGCGTCATGGCGCTGACCGAGAGCCTTGCCGAAGAGCTTCGGGGCAGGGGCATCCGCGTCAACGCAATTCTGCCGACCATCCTCGATACGCCGGCCAACCGCAAGGACATGCCCGACGCCGATCCGGCGGGTTGGGTAAGTCTCGAAAGCGCGGCGGCTGTGGTGGCGTTCCTGCTCTCGCAGGATGCCGCGGCGATCACCGGGACCGGTATCAAGCTTTCACTCGGTACAGCGGGCGCCTAGATTCCACATCATGACGCGTGCTGATGCTTCCTATCGATCCTCGTCGCCGCATGCATTGGGCCGCAAGGGGCGCGAGACGCGTCAGCGCCTGGTCGACGCGGCCGCGTTGTTGCTCGCTTCGACCTCGCCGATGGACCTCACCGCGATGGCGATCGCCGCCGAGGCCGGAACCGCTTCGGCTACATTCTACGTCTATTTTCGTGATGTGCAGGATATTCTCTACGCGCTCAGCGAGGCGGCGACCGAAGACATGCTGGCAGCATTTTCGAAGCTCGACATCTTCCACAACAACGCACGGGTTGCGGAAGACAGCGAGGTATTCCTGAAGATGCTTGCTGAGCAATGGGAGCGGCACAATGCGGTGCTTCACTATCGCATGATGGAAGCCGACCGCGGGGATCCGCGGTTCGCCAGATTGCGCGGCCGATGGGCAGAGGCGGTGCTCAACCGTTTCTGGGAGTTGTTGAAGCGGGCGCCGCATCTCGAACCGCCGCTGGATGAAACCGACGCCTATGCCGAGAGCATCGTGCTGTTCGCATCGATTGAGCGGCTGGCCGCTGCGGTACACCGGGAGCCCCGGCTGACCATATCGGCGCAGCGTATCCGCGCCGCACAGGCGCGCATTCTGACCCGCATGATTGCGCCGCAGGGCTAGGGAAGGGGCCGGCGTGCCGGCCCCCTGCGCGTTAGAGACCGATCGCCTTGCGGGTCAGGCTGGTCTTGAGCCGCGACCCGTCGGCCGACAGCGTCGAGATCGGCACGCGATACACCTTCATCTGCGCGGTGAAGGTAACGAAGCCGCCCGCATCATTCACTTCATAGACCTTGCCCAGCACGCGGCCGTCGGCGTCGATGATCGTCTGGTTCTTCTTTACCGCGATCGCCGCCGCGGGCGCGGCCTGCGCGGCCAATGCCTGCATCGGCGCGGCGAAGAGGAGTGCCGCGCACACGCATGTCAGATAGGGTTTCATGATTTGATCGGTCTCCAAGCCTGTCCGCGGACAGCACGAACAACTCGCACTTGCCGCGATGCAGCATGGCTTGCAATCGTATTCTTGATGGATTGTCAGAATTAACGAGCAAGATGTCCGTTCTTGTTCTGACGAAGGCGTCGAGCAGGAAACAGGGGCATCGCGACCGAAGATGATCGCTCTTGTTCGCGATAATGGCCGACCTCGAGCGTCATCGGCCCGCAAATGAAGACGGCGGGCCGCAAGGGCCCGCCGTCTCGTCATGACAATAGTCAGCCGGGTGTCAGAATTTCAGCTTGGCCTGAACACCATAGGTGCGCGGTTCGTTGTAGAACAACGACGCATATCCAGCTGAGGTCGCGGTATTGGCACCACCGACCGCATAGACTTCGTTGAACAGGTTACGGGCAAAGACGCCCAGCGTCAGCGGGGTCCCGCCGACATCGGTCCAGTCCAGCCGCGCGCCAACCACCGCATAGGCGCCTTGGCTCAACTGCTTGTCGCTCTTGAACGGACTGAAATAGGTCCGGCTCGCCCGATAGACATCGGCATTGAACGTCAGGCCTCCGATATCCGGGCCGAGCGAGGTTTCGTAGCTGACATTGCCGCCCAGGGTGAGCGCGGGCGCATAGGGGAACGCTGTGTCCTCGGGCTTGGCCGGGAAGGCGTTTCGCGATGCAAGGACTGCCGGGGTTCCCGTATCCAGATATTTTGCATCATTGTAGCTGATAAAGCCTCCGAATGTGAGGCCGCGTGTCGGCGTGATCGTCGCGTCGATGTCGAAGCCCTGCACCCGCGCCTTGCCGGCATTGATGATGATCGTGCCCGCCGACGGGTCGTTATTGGGATTACCGTCGCCATCGAAATTGTTGTTGGTTCCGTTAACGCCGCGCTGCGACCCGTTATACGTGCCCCGGAAGACATCGATGTTGAACGTGCCGCGCACCCCGCCTGCAGACCAGCGTGCCTTCATGCCGATTTCGGCATCCACCACCGTTTCGGGTTCATAGGTCTGGAACGGGGTCAGGATCCCGCCAAGAACCGGCGTGTTGACGCCGCCCGCGCGATAGCCGCGGCGAACCGTGGCATAGAGGAAGATGCTCTCGGTCGCCTGATAGTTGACGCCGAAATTCCATGTCCAGGCGGCGGAATCCGCGACGGATTGCGTACCCTTTATCGCCACCGGAGCGCCGTTCACCGTGAGCGTTCCGCCGTTGCGGCACTGATCGAGCGATGCGACCGGCGTGCCGGGAACATACGGATTGTTCGCGCTATAGCCAGTCGCGCACGATGTGGTCTTGTCCCATGTGTGACGGACACCGGCATCGATCTTGAAACCGCCGCCCAGGTTGAAACTGGCTTGTCCAAACAGCGCTTTGCTTTCCTGCGTACGGTAGCTCAACACAAGCGAAGCGGGCAGACGGGGCGTGAAGGGAGCGACGATCAGACCGGTGCGGCCGCTGGGCTTCGATTTGAGATAGAATGCGCCGAAGATGGTATCGAGCCGGTCCTCGAGGAAGCTTCCCTGGACCTGGAATTCCTCGCTGAACTGGCTGAAATCCTGAAGATTCTCAGCCGTTGTCAGCCCCATCTCGGTGCCGTCGGTATCGGTCACGCTGTAGTGATAGGCGGTTCTGTAGCCCAGAATGTTCTTCAGCGTGATGTTGCCGAGATTGAGCGTGGTCGTGTTCGACAAGCCCTGGAGCTGAACATTCTGGAAGACGCGCGGAGCGGTGAAGTTCTTGCGGACGCCCGCGGCCTGTTGCCGCGCCAGCGCGAGATCGACGTCGCAGGAGGCCGAGGTACCGCAGTCGAAGAAGGTGTTGAAACCGGGAAAGCGCGGCGTGATCGTTCCGGGATACAGATGGGTGAGGACGGCAGCATCGCCCTGTCGTTCCCAGCGGATATTGTCATAGACCGTGGTGTTCTGAAAATCGCCGAGATCGATCAGCAGCGACACGCGGAACGAGGTGTCGTTGATGTCATTCAGATCCTGCCCGGTGACCTGGGATATCGTGTGCCCGTCGCGCTTGTTGCGCTGGCCGGCGACGCGGATCGCAACCTTGTCCTGGACGATCGGCACATTGAGCGCGCCTTCGACAACGATCGCGTTGTAATTGCCATAGCTGGCCGACAGATAGCCGCCGAGTTCGTGCGACGGCGCTGTGGGATAGACCAGCACCGCGCCGGAGGTCGAGTTGCGGCCGAACAGGGTACCCTGCGGTCCCTTCAGAACCTGGACCGAGGAAAGATCGTAGGTCGGGATGACGCTGGCCACATAAGGAAGCGGCACATCGGCGAAATAGGTAAGGACGGGCTGCGCGGCATCGCCGATATTCGAACGGCTCTGCGCACGGATCACGATCTGCGGGTTGGCGCTGCCGCCCGAGCGGCCATAGGTGAGGCCAGGCGTCGCCTGGGTCAGCTGATCGATCGAGGTGATCGAACGCTCGGCCAGCATCGAGCTGTCGAATGCCGTGACGGCGACCGGAACGCGTGACAGGGCTTCCTCGCGGCGGCGGGCCGTAACGACGATTTCCGCGGGTGCGCCGGTGTCGTCCTGTGCGGCCGGTGTGCCCGGGTCCGCAGCCGTCTGCCCGGCCGTTTGAGTCGGCGACGCCGCGCTGGTCACAGGCTCGCCTGCCACAGGTTCGTCCGCGGCGAAGGAAGGCGTGGAAATCAATGCGGCGATTGCACTCGCGGTCAGCAAGGCGCGCTTGGAAACAGGCTTCATATCCCCTCCCTCGGGTCCATCATGGCCGTATCTGGTCCGGCTCTTGAGTAACATACAGCATGTCGGTTCTTGGGCCATGCGGCGGACGGTTTCAGCACATTCCTGTTGATGAACCGTCAGGAATCGCTGTCGCTACTCGTCGGCCACGGTGGTTCGCCGCATGTCGCGACGGTAAAGATCCTCCCGAAACGCAGTGGCGCGGTGCATCGTGCAGCGGTTGTCCCACATCACCAGATCGCCATCGCGCCAGACATGGCGATGGACGAACGGCGCACTGGTCGCATGCGCGGTAAGCGCATCGAGCAGTGCGCGACTCTCACCTTCCGGCCAATCAACGATCCGTTCGGCATGCGAAGCCAGATAGAGGGCGTCGCGGCCCGAGGGATGACGCCGCACCAGCGGATGCTCCGCGCCCGGCAGGTTGCGTGCTTCTTCCTCGCTCAAGGCCGGCGCGCCTGCCAGGCGACGGGACCGGTCGAGCGAATGGTGGACGATAAGCGTTGCGATCCGGTCTCGGGTGGATTGGTCGAGCGCATCATAGGCAGCGCGCATATCCGCGAATTCGGTATCGCCGCCTTCGGGGGGAAGCGTGCGCGCCGCCAGGAATGTGTAGCGTCCCGGAGGATTTCGGAACGAACTGTCGGTATGCCACAGCCGGGCGGGCTTCTGGAGCAGCCTGCGCCGGTCGTCCGCCGCCAGCCTCTGCCCCGTCTCGTCGACATTCGAGATGTCGCTGAGTTCGTCCCGTTTCAGGCGGCGTTCGGTGTCCTTGCGATGAACGGTGATCGAACGCTGGAGCGGGCCGAACAGCCCACTGAACGCGATCTGCGCATCGTCATCCATCGCCTGCTGATGGCGAAAGACCAGCACGGCATGCGCGTCGATCGCCTGCTGCAGGACCGCAACCCGATCGCCGTGCAACGGTTGCGAAAGGTCGAGGTCCACCACCTCGCCGAAAAACTGGGGATGAAGCTGGTTGATTCTCATTTGGCACCCATTTCGATGATAATTTTCCCCGTTGCCGACCGTTCGGCCAGCGCCGCGAGCCCCTCGGCGGCGCGTTCGAGCGGCAGGCGCCGGGAAATATGCGGACGGATCGCTCCGGCAGCGTGCAGCGCGACAATTTCCGCCAGATATTCGTTCCGCCTGTCGGGGTTCCGGCGGGTGAAATCGCCATAGAAAACCCCGACGAACGATGCGCCCTTGAGCAGCAGCAGGTTGAGGGGAGGCGTGAGAATCCCCGCGGTGAAACCGACGATCAGATGTCGTCCTTGCCAACCGATGCTTCGCACAGCGGCTTCGCTGAGCGGGCCGCCGACGGGATCGAGGATCACGTCGATCGGTCCCTCGGCTTTCAGCGCGTCCGTGACCGCGCGCTGGCTGTCGCGGCCCGAAAGGTCCGCCGGATAGATAATCGTTGCGTCCGCACCCTGGTCGCGCGCGAGCGCCGCCTTTTCGGGCGAGGACGTAGCCGCGACGACGCGCGCGCCAAATGCCTTGCCAAGCTGGATCGCTGCGATGCCGACGCCGCCGGTCGCACCCAGTATGAGCAGCGTTTCTCCAGGACGAAGCGCTGCCCGGTCGCGCAGCGCATAATGGCTGGTCGCGAAGGTGACGATCAGGGCGGCGGCTTCATCGAACGGCATGCCGGCCGGGATTGCGATGCAATTTGCTTCGGGAACGATGAACTGGGTCGCAAGGCCGCCCCATGCTGCCGTGCCGATGACCCGATCCCCGACACGAAAGCGGGTAACGCCGCTGCCGACCGCCCGCACCACGCCTGCGACTTCCGACCCCGGCGCGAAGGGGCGTGGCGGGCGGATCTGGTAGAGGTCTTGGATGAGCAGGACGTCGGGATAGTTGAGCGCGGCGGCATGCACATCGATCAGCACTTCGCCAGGGCCGGGGGCGATGTCTGGCCGTTCCTCGAGCAAGAGCGTTTCCGGTCCCCCGGGGCGGTGACTGAGCAGCGTCCGCATCAAATACCGCCGCCCACCGCGATATCGGCGCCCGTGGTGTAGGAAGCGGCGTCGGATGCCAGGTACAAGGCGACACCGACGATCTCATCGGGCTGTCCGAACCGCTTCATCGGGATGCCTGCCTGCATCGCCGCGGTATTTACCCAGTGCCGCGAGATGTCGGTCGCGAACATACCCGGCGAGATCGTGTTGACGCGCACCATCGGGGCAAACTCGCGTGCGAGCCCCAGGGTCATCGCATTGAGCGCGGCCTTGGCGCCGGCATAGGGGATGATGCCGGGTTGCGGGTTCTTCGCGCCCAGCGACGAGACGTTGATGATCGAGCCGCCGCCGGCCTCGCGCATTCGCGTGCCGAGCAGCGCGGCGAGGCGGAACGGCCCCTTGAAGTTCACTGCGATGATCTTGTCGAACAGCGCTTCGCTGGTGGCCACGCTGCTCGGTTCGACCGGGGACATGCCCGCATTGTTGACGAGAATATCGATCCGTCCCCATTCGCTCCAGGCAGTGTCGGCGAGCGTCTCCATCTGCCCCCATTCACCGGCATGCACGGCGAGGGGGAGCGCGCGCCGGCCGAGCGCGCGGACCTCTGCCGCGACTGCCTGGCATGAGTCGAGCTTGCGGCTGGCGATGACGACGTCCGCCCCTTCGCGGGCGAAGGCGAGGACCATCTCGCGACCCATTCCGCGACTGCCGCCCGTGACAAGCGCAACCTTGCCTTGGAGACGGCCGGTCATGGTCTTGTGCCGCGGTTGCGAGGCATTGCGTGGTTCATCCAACTCTCCTTGGCTGGACAATCGTCCAGCCAACTGCCACCTGTCCATTGTCATGGACCAGCGATCACATATGCATTGGGCGAGGGGCCGCCTGTGAGCCTCGTGCGGCCCGTCACCCGGCAGGATCAGCGGCGCCTCACCCGCCGGCGCATCGCCGACGCTGCGCGCCAGTGTTTCTACGAGCATGGTGTCGCCGAGACCTCGATCGACCAGATTGCGCGGGCGGCGGGGGTCGGGCGGGCGACCCTCTACCTTCACTTCGCCAACAAGGACGCGATCCTGCGTGAGTTGCTCGCCGCCAATATGCGCGGCGTACGGCTGATCTTCCGCGAGTTGTGCGATGCACCGCTTGTCGACGTTGCCGCCGCCCGGCATTGGCTGAGCGAATATGTCGCTGCGCTCAAGCGGCATCGGGATGCGATGCCGCTGTTTCACCTCGGCCTGGCGAGCGATGCGGACGCGCGCGCCTTGTTGCGCGAGCACCGCGCCCTCCTGTCGACGGCGCTTGCCGAGCGGTTTCCGGCCCTGGCGACGTTCGACGCGCGCGATCGCGTGCGGCTTGCGCTCACGCTCGCCCGGATCGACCAGTTCGCCAGTGCCGCAGCGGAAGACGAAGCCGCGATCGATGTGGAAGCCGGGCTGGATCTGGTTTCGGAGGAGCTTGCCGCGCTGCTGGACGATCAGCCCGCATAGGCGGCGAGCGAACCGCCTTCCGACGCGAGCTTGAGCAATAGCGCTGCCGGCTCGACCCCCATGTGGCGAAGCCCGTCCACCACCCGGGTCAGCCCGATCGCGTCGGCATGGAACATGGGTCCGCCCGTCTGCGCGGGCCAGCCATAGCCGGTGATCCAGACCAGATCGATGTCGGACCCACGTAGCGCGATCCCTTCCTCCAGGATCTTTGCCCCCTCGTTGATCATCGGCAGCAACAGCCGGTCGAGGATTTCCCGGTCGGAAAGGGTGACTGATCCGGGAGCCACGCTTGCGAGACCGGCGATCACATCGAGTGCCGTCTGCGAAGGGCTGGGCGTCTTGTTCTCATAGTCATAATAGCCAGCGCCGCTCTTCTGTCCCTTGCGGCCAGCCGCGACGAGGCGGGATTTGACGCTGTCCGTGTCGCCCTCCCAGCCGATATCCAGTCCGGCAAGATCCAGCATCGCGAACGGCCCCATCGGAAAGCCGAACCCGGTCAGTATCCTGTCGATGTTCCAGGGCAGCACCCCCGCCAGCACCATCGCATCGGCATGGACCTGGCGCGCCGCCAGCATCCGGTTGCCGATAAATCCGAAACAGACGCCGGAGACAACCGCCGCCTTGCCCAGCTTCTTGGCCAGCGCCATCACGCTCGCGAGCACCGCTTCGCTGGTCTTTGCGGCTCGGACCACCTCGAGCAGCCGCATGACGTTGGCCGGCGAGAAGAAATGCATCCCGAGCACGCGCTCGGGCCCGGCCGCACCGGCGGCGATGGCGTCGACATCGAGGAACGAGGTATTGGTTGCGAGGATCGTGTCGGGCCGAACGATGGCGGACAGCGTGCCGAACAAGGCCTGCTTCGCCGCCAGATTCTCGAAGATCGCCTCGACCACCAGATCGGCGTCCGCGAGCGCCGACAGATCGAGCGTCGGGGTCAACGCCGCGATCTGCGCCTCCGCCTTATCTGCCGCGAGCTTGCCGCGCTCGACCCGCGATTGCAGCGTCGCCGTGATATGCGCCACACCCCGGTCCAGCGCTGCCTGCTGCGTCTCCACGACCGTCACCGCGAATCCAGCGGCGAGGAACGCCATCGCGATGCCGCTCCCCATCGTACCGGCGCCGACGATGCCGACCTTGGTGACGGGGATCAGCGGCAGGTCGGCGCGCAATCCGGGTATCTTCTGCGCGGCCCGCTCGGCCATGAAGACATGGCGGAGCGCGGCCGATTGCGGACCGGCCAGCAGTGTCTGGAATTCGGTACGCTCGATCGCGAGACCCTTCTCCCATGGACCCGCGACTGCCGCCTCGACGCAGCGGACGATCGCCTGCGGGGCGTCGAGACCGTTTAGTTGCTTTGCGTGCGATGTGCGGAACCGCTCGAACAGGTTGGCATCCTTGCGATCTGCAGCCACCTTGGCTTCGCAATCCCGGATCCGCTTGGGCGGCTCGCCCGCATCGACCAATTCCTTCGCAAAGGCGATCGCGTCTTCGCGCAACGCGCCTTCGGCCGCCAGCCGGTCGATCAGCCCGATGGTCAACGCTTCCTTCGCCCCGACCTGCCGTCCGCTGATCAGCAGGTCCAGCGCGGCCTCCGCGCCGGTGATGCGCGGGAGGCGCTGTGTCCCGCCGCCGCCAGGCAGCAGGCCCAGATTGACTTCAGGCAGACCCATCCGCGCCGAGGGGACCGCGATGCGATAGTGAAAGGTCAGCGCAGTTTCCATGCCGCCACCAAGCGCCGTGCCATGCAGCGCCGCCACGGTCGGCTTGGGGCTGTTCTCGATACTGTCCTGCAGCGCAAAGAAATCGACCTTGGGCTGAACCTTGCCCAGCGATTTGAGGTCAGCGCCGGCAATGAAGGTACGGCCCGCGCAGATCAGCACGATCGCTTTCGCCGCATCATCGCTCAGCGCGGCCATCAGCGCGTCGTAAAGGCCGTCCATCAGGGCGGGAGACATTGCGTTGACGGGAGGAAAGTCCAGCGTGACGATGGCGACGCCGTCCTCGACGGTGAGCGAGGTGCCCTCATTGATTGCAGTCATTGCATGCTCCGTCATCGGCTGGGCTGGATCTGGTCGAACGGTACCGCCTTGTCGGGGCGATAATCCTGGGGAAGACCAAGCAGCCTTTCGGCGATGGTGTTGAGCAGCATTTCGTCCGCGCCGCCCGCGATGCGCAGCGTGGGAACGGTCAGCCAGCTATGCGCCCAGTCGTCCTTGGGAAAGGCATGCGGATCGAGTTCTGCGCCCATCGCACCCTTCAGGTCCATCGCGGCTGCCGACAGCCGCTGCCGCAAGCGCATCGACACCAGTTTGTGGATCGATCCTTCGGCCCCCGGCTCGGCTCCTTCCTGTAGCGCCATGAACGTCTTGGTGCGGATCGCGACCAGCGCGCGTTGCTGGCGGAACGCGTTGGCGATCTCCCGGCGGGTGCGTCCGTCCTCGATCGCGGGCTTGCCGTCGATCGTCGTTGCCTTGGCCAGCGAAACGAAGGAATCGAGCGCAGGGCCGAACCCGGCCTCGTCCGCGGCCGAATAGCGTTCGATCATCAGTGTATCGATCGCAACGCCAAAGCCGCCGCCGACCGGTCCGAGCCGCTGGCTGTCGGGAATGCGAACCTCGTCGAAGAACACCTCGTTCACATCCTCCTCGCCATTGGCGAGGCGAACGGGGCGAACGGCGATGCCCGGCGTCTTCATGTCGAGCCAGAAATAGGTCAGGCCCTTATGCTTCGCGACGGTCGGATCGGTGCGGGTGACGATCACGCCATAATCGGAATATTGCGCCCAGCTCGTCCACAATTTCTGTCCGTTGAGAACCCAGTCGTCGCCGTCGCGAACGGCGCGCAACCGGATGCCTGCAAGATCCGAACCCGCGGCGGGCTCGGAAAAGAGCTGGCACCAGATTTCCTCGCCCTTCAGCGCGGGATGCGCGAAACGCTGGCGCAGGTCTTCGGCGGCATATTTCAGCATGACCGGGATCGGCTGCCCGAGCGAGATGCCGAAATAGCTGGTGCCGAAATTGAACTTGGCCTCTTCCTCGGCGAAGATTGCCTGCTCAAGTTCGCTCAGGCCAGCCCCCCCATAGGGTTTCGGCCAGGAGATGCCGGCATAGCCTGCATCATATTTTGTGCGCTGCCAGCGACGGGCAAGGGCAAGGTCGTCGGCTTCGCTCAAGCCGCGGCGCGCTTCGACGCCGAACTCGGCGGCATGACCGGCAAGCCAGGTGCGAACCTGACTGCGAAAGGCGTTCAGATCGGACATTATGCGGCCTCCAGATAGCTGGCGATGCGGTCTTCCCAATAGGTTACGCCGCCCGCCTCCAGCGCGAGGCTGCGCGCACGGCGATAGTGGAGATGGGGCTCGGCCTCCCAGGTCACGCCGATCCCGCCATGGACCTGGGTCGTCGCTGCGGCGGCATAGTCATAGCCATGGATCGCGTTCAGCCGGGCTGCCGCAACATAGGCTTCGGCATCATCATCGCCATTTTCGAGCCGCACCGCCGCATCGAGTACCGACGCGCGCGCCAGTTCGTTCGCGACATAGATTTCCGAGATCGCGTGCTTCACCGCCTGGAACTTGCCGATCGCCTGGCCGAATGCCTGACGCTGATTGGCATAGTCCGCCGCCAGTTTCAGGCACGCTTCGATGCCGCCGACCGCCTCCGATGCCAGGTGCAGCGCGAACCGCGCGAGGCATTGCCGGGCGACCAGCGCTGCATCGTTCAACCCCAGCACCGTTGCGGCCGCGCCGTCGAACGACAAGGTGGCGAGGCAGCGGCTGTTGTCGATGCTGGGGATCGCAGCGCGGGTCACGCCCACGCTGTTGAGGTCGATCAGCGCAATTGCCGGGACGCCGCCCGCGTCGCGGCACAGGATCAGTGCGACATCGGCGACGGCGCCGCCCAGAACCGCGGCCTTCTCACCGGCAACGCGGCCATCGGGCCCGATTGTCACGTCAGGGGCCAGGGGGAGCGGCTCGTTTCCTTCGTTGAAGGCAAGGGCCACGATCTTCTGGCCGCTGGCAAGCGCGCCGAGCAATTCGGGCTGGTCGCCGAGCTTGAGCGCGTGCGCGGCGGCGAAGCCGGTCGCCAGAAACGGCGCGCCTGCCAGCACCCGCCCCGTTTCTTCGGCCACGATCATGGTCTCGACCAGCGAGAGCCCCAAACCGCCATCGGCCTCGGCGACATTCATGGCGGTCCAGCCCATGTCGCGCGCCGTTTGCCAATAGCCTTCATCATATTGGCCGCTGGTCTCGAGCAGCGCGCGCAACGTCGCCGGATCGGCCTTGCCGGACAGCGTGCGGCGTACTTCTTCGCGGATCTGGTTCTGCTCGTCGGAATAGAGATAGGGCATGGTCGTTCATCCACTCCTTTGCATCTGTCCCTGATCCATTGGGGGGCGGCGCGTAAAGGGCTGGCGCGCCCTCGCTCCAAGTATCCGATATGTGCTGCGCAACGCGTTGACCTTTGGACGTCCGGCGCGCCAAGCCCGTGGGGAAGGAGAAGGGCGATGTTTGCAGAGGGGTTGTTGCGGAATTCCCGCATCCTCGTCACCGGCGGGGGCAGCGGCCTGGGCAAGGAGATCGCGCGGTCCTGCGTCGCGCTCGGCGCAACCGTCTATCTGTGCGGCCGCCGTTCCTCGGTGCTGGAGGAAGCCGCCGCGGAGCTGGGGACGGGCGCGATCCCGATCGTGTGCGACATCAAGTCGTCCGAGGCGATCGAGGCGATGCTCGATACGATCTGGGCCAGCGGTCCGCTTACCGGACTCGTCAACAACGCCGCCGGAAATTTCCTTGCCCGGACCGAGGACCTGTCGATGCGCGGGTTCGATGCCATCGCCGACATCGTGTTCAAGGGCACGTTCCAGATGACGCAAGCGTGCGGCAAGCGATGGCTGGCCGGCGGAACCAAGGGATCGGTCGTGTCGATCCTGGCGACCTGGGTGTGGAACGGATCGCCCTTCGCGGTGCCCTCGGCCATGTCGAAGGCCGGGGTTCATGTCATGACGCAAAGCCTGGCGGTGGAATGGGGCGGGCGCGGCATCCGGCTCAATGCGATCTGCCCCGGCCCGTTCGAAACCGAAGGAGCCAGCGCGCGCCTCAATCCCACAGGCGACAGCCGCTTCGGCTGGAACCCGATGGGGCGCCACGGCACGCCGCAGGAACTGGGCAATCTGGCCATATTCCTGCTCGCGCCGGGCGCCGAGTTCATCAATGGGCAGACCATCGCGATCGACGGGGCCGCCTGGCAAGGCACGGGACAGAATTTCTCGGCATTGACCGAATGGAGCGACGCGCAATGGGCGGACGCCAAGGCCGCTGCCCGCGGGATCGATGCGCGCGACAAGGCCGCGCGCGGCTGATCACTCAGGCTGCCGGGCCATGCTCCGGATATCGGCCCAAGGTGCCAAGCAGCACCGCGGAGAGACCGGCTAGCGGAATGACGATCCACAGGAACAAGTCATAAGCGCCGGTGGCGTCGCGAATCGTTCCCGCGATCCACGGTCCCAGCCCGACGCCTGCGAGCAACGCGGACGTGATCCAGCCGAACAGGCTGCCGAAGCTGCGCATCCCGAAATAGCGCGTGGCGAGATAGATCACCGAATCATATTCGCCACCGATACACAGGCCGAGGAACGCGATCGCGACGATCGCCATCGGAACCGAGCCAGGAAAGGCGAGCAGCAGCGCTGCGGCGATGATCGGCAACGCAACGCTGATGGCGCCGACCGGCGGCCCGGGCAGCCGGTCCAGCATGAACCCCACCCCCAGCCGTCCGATGATCGAGAAGATGCCGGCGATCCCGGCGGCATAGGTCGCGTTCGCGCGGCTCAGCCCCATTTCCGACAGCAACGGCACGAGATGAAAGACAAAGCCGACGATCACGCCGGTAATGATGATCGCCGTAAGCAGGAGCTGCCAGAATTGCCGCGTGCGGACGCCTTCGCGCAGCGTGTACCCGGTGACGGCATCGGAAATCTTCTTGCCGCTGCCATCCCGTTCGAAGCGCGCGTCGTGGAAGAAGAACCAGAGCACGGGGACGACGACCAAGGCAAACCCGGTGCCTAGCGCAAGATATGCGCCGCGCCAGCCCATGCCGTCGATCAGCAACCGGGTAATCGTCGGCAGGCACGCCTGCGCGAGACCGGTGCCCGACAGCATGACCGCCAGCGCCAGCCCGCGCCCGGCCGAGAAATGCGACGAGACTGCGGTCGACCATATCGTCGGCTTCAGGAAGAGCGTGGCGACGCCGAACACGGCCCACAGCGCCCACCAGCTGTAGATCGAGGGACCCGCAAGCGACAGCGAGGCGGTGGTGGCACAGACCATGATCGTGCCGGGGATCGCCATCCGCCGCGCACCCCATCGGTCGATGAAGATCCCGAACAGGGGCGACAACACGACGCCAAGCAGCGCGGGCGCCATCAGCGCCGCCGATATGTCCGCGCGCGACCAGCCGAACTCCGCTTCGAGCGGGGCCACGAACACGCCGGTCGCATAGATCTGAACACTGCCCAGCGCGACACCGCAACAGGCTGCGACGACCAGCGCCCAGCCGGTTCGCCATTCAGCAAGCGTTTGACCGCGCGAGGGTTCAGGCGCTGACGGGTGATGCATCGATACGCTCCAGTTCGAGCCGGATTTCGGCATGACGGGCCGCGGTTAGCGGATAACGGAAGGCGACCCAGGCAGCCGCGAAGCACAAGAGGATCGGCAGGCCGATATAGAGGATCTGCAGGCCCGTCATTGCCGACGCGGCGTTGGCGGCGCCGGGCGCGGGGTCGAATGCGAACAGCGACAGCGCCCAGAACATCAGGCCGACGGACACGGCCTGGCCGATCTTCCAGACCCCGATCAGCAGCGCGTAGAGCAACCCGGTCCGTTCCTGACGCGTACGAAGCCGCTCCTCGTCGCTGACATCGGCGATCATCGCGCGGGGCAGCAACGACGAGCCGCCATAGGCGATGCCGACGACGCCCTGAGCCAGCAGCAGCAGGACAAGCTGTCCGGCCGGCACCGCCCAGATCGCCGCCTGACCGGCCGCATAGACCAGCGCGGCGACGGCCAGCGCACTATGCTTGCCGATCGCAATGGCCAGCCGCGACCAGAGCGGCGTCAAGGCCATGCCGGCGATGGCATGAACGATGAACAACAGGCCCAGATCGGCCGCGTCCAGCCCCTTGGTCCGCGTGAAGTAGAACAGCGCCAGCGTCGATGTCGCGCCGCCGGTAATGCCGAGCAATGCCTCGCAGGCAAGCAGGCGCTGAACGGTGCGGTTGCGCATCATCTCGAAATAGTCGCGCATTCCGCCACCCTGGCGTTCGGCCACTACGGGACGTTCGCGGACCAGCGCCAGCGTGATGGTGACCATGACGGGCGCAAGAATGATCACCAGCCAGGCCATCGCCGCCATGCTTGCCGCCTGCCCGGTGATGCCGGCCATGCCGACAAGCTTGGGCATGAGCATCGCACCGATCATGCCGATCGAGAAGGCGATCTGCCACCAGCCATAGATGCGGGAGCGTTCATGATAGTCTGGCGAGACATTGGCGGCGAGGGCGAGCTGCGCCAGCGTCATGATCGACCACCCGGCATAGGCCATCAGCAACCAGCCGGTGAGGTAGAGCGGACCCACACCCGGTCGCGCCATGAACAACATGCCCATTGAGAGCATGATGATGGGCGCGGCGATGGCCAGCCACGGGCGATAGCGCCCGAACCGGGTCTTCACCCGGTCCATCACCCCGCCGATAAACGGATCGAACCCGATATCGAGCAGGCGGACGACCATGAACACCGTGCCGACCATCGCGAGGTCCAGCCCGAGCGTCCCGGAATAATAAGCAGGGAGATAGACGACCAAAGGAAGGCTGAGCGCTGCCAGCGGAATGCTGGGTCCGGCAAGCGCGAGCATCACATGGCGGGGCAAATGTTTGGGCGTTTCAGTCATAGGATCGCCTGCGCGCGCGCATCGGACTCGAACCGCGCGATGAAGTTTTGGGGGTAGGGGATTGCCGGTGCCGATACCGTATCGAGCGCGGTGCGCTCGGCGGCGGTCAGCTCCAGATCGGCGGCGGCGAGGTTGGCGTCGAACTGTGCTTCAGAACTGAACCCGATGATGGCGGTTGCGACGGCGGGCCGCTCCAGCACCCAGGCAAGCGCAACCGCAGCAACCGGAACCCCACGCGCATCGGCGATCTGCTTCAGCGCATCGACGATGCGGTGACCCTGCTCCCGGTCGAAGGGCAGCAGGTCCATCGAAGCCAGCCGGCCATTCTGTCCCCCGGGATCATCGCGCGTGTATTTGCCGGAGAGGAATCCGCTCGATAGCGGACTCCACACCATCGTCCCGATCCCCGCGTCCAGCGCGAGCGGCACATATTCCTGCTCGATGTCGCGGGCGACGAGTGAATAATACATCTGCCCGGTCACGAACCGGGCCAGCCCGTTCGCCTGCTGCATCGCGATCGCCTTGGCGGCGAGCCAGGCCGGCCAGTTGGAGAAGCCGATATAGCGCGCCTTGCCCGCGCGAACCACGGCATCGAGCGCGGTGAGCGTCTCGTGCAGCGGGGTCAGCGGATCGGGGCGGTGGCAGATAAAGACGTCGATCCAGTCGGTCCCGATGCGCGACAGACTGGCATCGATCGATCCATGGATATGCCGGGCGGAGAGGCCGGCATTCTGCAGGCCCTGATCCATCCTCATGCCGACCTTGGTCGCGATCACCGCTTCGCCGCGCCGCTTGCCGAGCGCCCGCCCGAACAGCGTCTCTGACTCGCCTCGATGATAGACGTCGGCGGTGTCGAAGAAATTGAGTCCGGAGTCGAGTGCGCGATTGACGAGCGTTGTGCACGCGCGCTCGTCGATCGCGGCCAAAGGCCCCTTCCACGCGGCGCCGAGGGTCATCGTCCCGAAGGCGAGCTTTGAAACCAGCAGCCCGCTGTCGCCGAGCCTTGAATAACGCATCCGCTTCTCCCGATCGGGAGAGTGGGCGCGCATGCCGGCAAAGCCAAGCCGAGGCACCATGCGAACAGATAGGCGATGAATCGCGGCCGCCGGTGGCGGGGGAAGTGCTTTTGGTCCTAGCTGCGGCCGAGACGAGACGTCCGAGAAGCGCGCGGGAGAGAGAAAGCGATGAACGGCCCTGTCCGGCCACTGCCCGCGGTCGATGGCGACAACCGGCCTTTCTGGACCGGCGGTCGCGATGGGCTGCTGATGATCGCGCGTTGCGCCGATTGCGGCTATCATGTGCATCCACCGACGCGCTTCTGCCCGGCTTGCGAAAGCCTTGCCGTCGCGCCGCAGGCCGTGTCGGGACGCGGGCGGGTCTATAGCTTCACCGTCAACTACAAGGCCTGGGTACCGGACTTGCCGGTGCCCTATGTGCTGGCGCTGGTCGAACTTGACGAGCAGACGGGTCTGCGGTTGCCGGCGAATATCGTCGGTTGCGATCCGGACGATGTCGAGATCGGGATGGCGGTCTCGGTACGGTTCGAGGCGGTCGAAGATCTCCATGTGCCGCTGTTCGGACCTGCAGCATGAGCAGTTACGGCGAAAAGGAATGCGCGATCACCGGGATCGGCATGTCCGAAGTATCGCGCGGCGCCAGCAAGACACCGCTCGGCCTGACGATCGACGCCTGCATGGAAGCGATCGAGGATGCGGGGCTGACGCGCGCCGACATCGATGGCGTGTCGAGCTATCCCGGTGGCGACAATAATGCTTCGGGCTTTTCGCCGGTCGGCGTGCCCGCATTGATGGATGCGCTTCGGATCGAGCCTAACTGGTATTCGGGCGGCGGTGAAACGCCGGGACAGCTGGGCGCGGTATTCAACGCCATCGGCGCCATCTCGGCGGGGCTTTGCAACCATGTCCTCGTATTCCGCACCGTCTATGAAGCCTCGGCGCGCAAGGGCGGGACCTTTGCCAACGCCTTGTTCAAGGGGCGTGAGCGCGCCCATGGCCAGCTTGCCGAATGGGCGCCCTATTGGGCACTCTCGGCGGCGGTACAGCAATCGCTCTATTTTCAGCGCTTCATCCACGATTATGGCGCGCGGCCCGATCAGGTCGGCTGGATCGCGGTCAACAACCGGCGCAACGCGGCGCGCAATCCCAAGGCGGTGTATCGCGACCCGATCACGATCGGCGACTACCTGGCATCCCCGCTCATATGCACGCCGCTGCACCTCTATGATTGCGACGTGCCGTGCGATGGCGCGGTGGCGCTGATCGTATCGCGCCGCGAGATTGCGCGCGATCTGCGCAACCCGGTGCTGCGCATCGAGGCGGTCGGATCGGCGCTCCATCGCCGCTACAGCTGGTCGCAGATCGAGACGCCCGCGACGCAGGCGACCCAGTCGGTGGCGAAGATGATGTGGTCGCGCACCGATCTCACGCCTGCCGATCTGGACATGGCGCAGCTCTATGACGGCTTCACCTACCATACGCTGGCCTGGCTCGGGTCGATGGGAATTTGCGACCACGCCGACGCCGCCGCCTTCGTCGAGGGCGGCAAGCGGATCGCGATCGAGGGTGAGATGCCGATCAACACCGGGGGAGGTCAGCTCTCGGCCGGGCGCCTGCATGCTTATGGTCAGTTGCACGAGGCCTGTACCCAGTTGTGGGAGCGCGGGGGGGCGCGGCAAGTGCCCGGCGATGTCAGGGTGAGCGTGAACTGCACGGCCGGTGGCCCCCTGGCGGGCTGCATGCTGCTGGTGCGGGAGTAGGCGATGCGGGTCGGATTCATCGGCCTGGGCGATCAGGGCGGCCCGATGGCGCGCATGATCGTGGATGCGGGCTTTCCCGTCACTCTTTGGGCACGGCGTGCGTCCGCGATCGAGCGGTTCGTGGCGCGCGGGGCAGGGGTTGCGGCAGATCCTGCGGCGCTGGCGTCAGCCTGCGAACTGGTCTGCCTGTGCGTGACCGGGGATGCCGATGTGCGTGAACTGCTGATCGATCGTGGCATGATCGCAGCTCTGCGCAAGCGAAGCCTGGTCGCGATCCATTCGACCATCAACCCGAAAACCTGCGTCGAGCTGGCGCGAATGGTTTCCGCCCGGGGTGCCACCTTGCTCGATATGCCGGTGTCGGGATCAGGCCATGCCGCACTCGCGCGCAAATTGCTGGTGATGACGGGAGGCGATGCCGGCGCGATCGCACGGACGATGCCGGTGCTCGAGAGCTACGCCGGAACGATCATCCGCATGGGGGATGTCGGTGCCGCGATGAATGCGAAGCTGGTCAACAACCTGATGGCCGTGGTCAATATCGGCCAGGCATTCCACGCGCTCGCGCTCGGCCGGAAGGTGGGAGTCGAGCCCGCGGCGCTGCGCCAGGCGCTGATGGTGGGAACCGGGCGCAGCTTTGCCATCGATCTGATCGCGCGGCTGCATGTGCCAAAGCGCGCGCATCATGTGCGAGGGGTATTGGTGAAGGATGTCGACCTGGCGATCGAGGCCATGCCGGCGGACGAACGCGCCTATTGGCGGCCGCTGGCTCAGGCCGGGCTGGATGCACTCGAACAACTGATCTCCGGCGGGGTGACGCTGCTGCCGGTGAAGGAGGAGGAACATGGCGAATATGTCGTCTATGGCACGGCCTGACAGGGCCGCTGCGCGCGCTGAATTCTATGCGCCCGAAATCGCCTTCGACCGCCCCGTGCCCAAGGTGCCGGCCGCGGCGTTCCGCGCGGAGCGCGATCGCGCGTTCGCCGCCGATGCAGCGACCGTTTCGATCCCGTGCGACCTGTCCGAGCAGCTGGGCAGCCCCTGGCCCGCGACCACGCCGACCATGCTCGCCCGTTATGTCGTGATCCGTGCGGGCGAGACGCTGCAGCATCAGCACTGCTCGACCGGCGAGGTCTTCTACGTCATGCGCGGCGCGGGAGAGACGGTGTGCCGGGCCGAATCATTTGCGTGGAAGCGCGGCGATGCATTCTGCCTGCCCGGCGGTGAGCCGGTCGAGCATCTGGCAATGCAGGATGCGATCCTGCTGCAGGTGACCAACGAGCCCGAGCTCGCCTATCTGCGGGCCGCGCCGGGCGGCGCCGCGATCGAGCCGACGCTGTTTCCCGGCGAGATCGCCGCACAGCATCTCCACAACGTCCATGGCCGCAACAGCGAACAGCGTGCGGCGGGCAAGTCCGTCGTGTTCCTCACCGCGATGATGGCGAGTCGCCGTGTCACCACGCCGACCCTGCTCTCCGCGCTCAACACACTGGAGCCCGGCGGCGACCAGCGGCCGCATCGTCACAGCTCGGTTGCCCTGACGCTGAGCATCCAGGGCGAGGGCGTCTATTCGATGGTCGATGGCGAGCGCATCGACTGGGCGCCCGATACGCTGTTCGTCACTCCGCCCGGCGCGGTGCATTCGCACCACAACCGGGGAGACAAGATGATGCTGAGCTATGTCGTGCAGGATACCGGCCTTCACAGCCAGCTGCGTACCACCAACTTCGCATGGACGGAGTGACACGATGCCGGTGATCGCCCCGTTGCCGATGGAAGAGATCGATGCCGAGAGCCGCGCGCGGATCGCCGCCGGTCGGGCGACGGGCATGTACAGCCAGACGCTACCGCTTCAGGTCATGGCGCGTGCGCCCGCCGCGTTGCGCGCGATGGACGAGGGGTACAAGGCGATGTTCCGCCGGTCGCTGCTGGATGACCGGCTACGCGAGCTGCTTCGCATCCGCAGCGCCCAGCTCAACGGATGCAGACCCTGCTCGCAATCGCGCAAGGAGACGGACGTTGCCGAAAGCGACGTCGCGTGCCTGATCGATCCCGACGCCGGCAGCTATTCGCGGCGTGAACGTCTCGCGCTCCAGTTCCTGGTGCGTCTGTGTACCGAACCCGATGCGATCACGCCGGCGACCTATGTCGAATTGGCCGAGGCGTTTTCGGTCGCGGAGATTGTCGAGCTGGGCTGGACCTGCGCACAGACGATGGCGGGGCATCGATTCATGCACACACTGGATCTGCTGGGTGACGGCGAGGCCGTTCTTGGATGATGCGCCGCTCGGCGCCGCTTGCCGCGGATGCGGACGCAGCATGGCGGCGACGCGGTGAACGAAGAAGCTGATGGCGCCAGAAAGGACAGCGGCGCCTTCCAGCCGCTCGTCCATCGTAATTTTCGCGAGATATGGCTCGCGAGCCTGATGTCGAACCTGGCGCTGCTGATCACCGGCGTCGGTGCGGCCTGGGCGATGACGCTGCTGACGGACAGCGCGCAGATGGTGGCGCTGGTCCAGTCCGCGCTGATGCTGCCGTTTCTGTTCCTGGCAATGCCGGCGGGCGCGATCGCCGACAGCTATGACCGGCGCAGGGTGGCCATCCTTGCGATGGGCGGCGCCGCCTTGTCCAACCTGCTGCTCCTTGGCGTGGCCCTATCGGGCCTGCTCACGCCCTGGCTGTTGCTGGCGCTGTGTTTTCTGGTCGGCATCTTCAACACCATGTTCACGCCCTCCTGGCAGTCGGCAGTCTCCGAACAGGTGCCGGCCGAGGACCTGCCGCGCGCGGTCGCCCTCAACGCGATCAGCTTCAACATCGCGCGCAGCTTCGGGCCGGCGCTGGGCGGCGCGATCGTCGCCGCCATCGGCGCGGCAGCTGCATTCGCGGCATCGGTGCTACTCTACGTGCCGATGATCACTGCCTTCTGGCGCTGGCGCCGCGTGCCGGACACGCCGCGCCTGCCGCCGGAGCGTGTGGGCGGAGCGATCGTCTCGGGGATCCAGTATATTGGACATTCGGGGGCGATGCGCGCGGTGATCGTGCGCAGTTTTCTCTATTGCGCAGGGGCGTCGTCGGTCGCGGGATTGCTCCCGTTGGTCTCGAAGCTCCATCTGCAGGGCGGCCCGCTCGTCTTTGGCCTGCTGCTCGCCTGCTATGGCGGCGGTGCAGTGATCGGTGGCGTGTTCCTGCAGCGGCTGCGCAGCATGCTCGGACACAGCCCGACCGAGAATGGCGTTGCCCTGACGGCGGCGGCGATCATTGCCCTGGCCTTTGCCGGGTCGCTTTGGCTAGCCGCGCCGATCCTGATCTTCCTGGGGGCCGTCTGGACGCAGGCACTGACCACGCTGAATGTCGCGGTTCAGACGGGCGCGCCGCGCTGGGTCTCGGGACGGGCGCTCGCAGGCTTTCAGGCGACGGCGGCGGGAGGTTTCGCGCTCGGCAGCTGGGTGTGGGGCTATGTCGTGGAGGAATCGTCGCTGACGGCGGCGATGATCGCATCGGGTGTCGCGTTGATGGCCTTCTCGATTGCCGGGCGCTTGATGAAATCGCCTGCGGATATCCCTAATCCTGCCGCCGCCCGATACGATCCGGCCGACCCCGAGATCGACCTCGCGCTAACCGGGCGCAGCGGCCCGATCGCCATCCAGGTCGTGCATATCGTGCCCGAAGAAGATGCGCGCGGCTTCTATGACATCATGCTGGAAATCCGTCGCATCCGTCGCCGCAACGGGGCCAGCGCCTGGTCGCTTGCGCGCGATATTGCAGACGCGCGCCGCTGGATCGAACGATTCCACTGTCCGACCTGGCATGACTATCTTCGCCATCGCACCCGCCTGACCGCCGAGGAGCTCGGGCTCCTGAGCGTTATCGCCGAACGCTATGGCGAGAATGGTCAGCTTCGTATGACCAGGCTCCTCGAGCGGCCGGTCGGGTCGGTGCGTTGGCAGGCGGACACGCCTGATCGGGGCGAGCTTCCCGCCACGCTTGCCCCCTGAGGACGATCAGCCGCTCCGCGTGAAGTCCGGCGGCCGTTTCTCGAGAAAGGCGCTGACTGCCTCGCGAAAATCGCCCGAACCGCCGCACAGCAATTGGGTCCGCGCTTCCAGCGCAATGGCGGCCTGCATCGAAGCGGTTTCCAGGTTGCGGCGGACGACGTCCTTGGTCATCGCAACGCCAAAGGGCGCGTTCGCGGCGATCAGGCGGGCCGTTTCGAGCGCGGTATCGAGCAACACATCGTCCGCCACGGTCCGCACGACATAGCCGATCCGCTCGGCTTCCTCGGCATCGAATTTTCGGCCGGTCAGCATCAGCTCGAATGCGCGCGACAGCCCGATCAGGCGCGGCAACAGCCAGGAAATTCCGCACTCGCCAGCCGAGAGGCCCAGGCGGGCATTGGCGATGGAAAAATGGGCCGAGCGCCCGGCGATGCGAATATCGGCGGCAAGCGTGAAGGCGAAGCCGCCGCCCGCCGCCGCGCCGTTGACTGCGGCGATCACCGGCTGGCGCAGATTGGCGATGCGCTCCATCAGCCTGGCGAGGCGAAGCTGCGAAGCCAGCGACTCTTCGGGTCCTGCGCTTTCCACGAAATCGCTCTTGAGGTCAGCGCCGGCGCAAAAGGCGCGGCCGGCACCGGTCAGGATCAGGACCCGGGCCTCGCGATCCGCGTCCAGCCGGTCGAACAGCGCCTCGAACGACGCGATCAGGTTGCGGTCGATCGCATTCATGCGCGCCGGGCGATTGATCGTGGCGATGACGATGCCGCCGTCGTGCCTGTCGATCTGCAGTTCGTTCATCTGGCCCTCACTGGAAATGGGAGCCGCCATCGACATTGGTGTTGGCGCCGGTCATGAAGGTGGAGATGCGCGAGGCGGCGAGCAGGATGGCGGGCGCGATCTCGTCGGGATGTGCCACGCGGCCGAGGTCGGTGCTGCTGCCGAACCGCGACTTGAGCCATTGGCCCGATGCGGCGAGGTCGTCGGGATCGACACGACCCTCCGACCCCGAACTAACATAGGCACGCAGATTGGCCGACATGACCGGGCCGGGCGAGATGATGTTGACCAGAATCCCCTCGCCAGCCAGCTCGAGTGCCATGTTCTTGCTGATCGAAACCAGCGCGGCCTTGGCGGCGGTATAGTCCGCCAGCCCGCGCGAATGATGCTGGGTCGACATCGCGGACAGGTTGACCACCCGCGCCCAGGGCGCCGCGCGCAGCAAGGGCAGGGCGGCGCGAACGCACCGCATCGCGCCGAGCGCGCCGATGCTGAACGAGTCGATCCACCGGGCGTCATCGATTTCGTGCCATGGCTGGCCGCAGGTCTGCGGTCCGGCGGCGTTAACCAGCGCGTTGAGATGCGGCCAATGTGCCGCGATGGTCGCAAATGCGGCATCGACCGATGCGGTGTCGCCGATATCGGCAACCGCGGTCAGCACGTCGGCACTGCCCAGCTTGCGCAGCGCGCTGGCGGTTTCGCCGAGGCGGCCGGCGTCGCGCCCGATCACGGCAATTTTCGCGCCCTCGCGCGCGAAGGCTTCCGCCGCCGCCCGGCCCATCCCTGCGCTGCCGCCGGAAACGCAGACACAGGCGTCACCCAAGCCGAGATCCATATCTAATCTCCCAATGTCCAGAGCAGCTTGACCCGGCGATGCGCGATCCGCCAGCCGGCCGCTTCCCGGACAAAGCGATCGACATAGCTTCCTTCCTGGATCACCTGGCCGGCGCGCATCACGAAGAAATAGGTCCAGCCCTGCGCGTTGCCCGCGTCCGTGAACTCGACCCGGCTCGTCGTCAGATGATGGCGCGATCCGCGCAGATCGATCCCGTCCGACCCGGTCGCGGCGACGCCGGACAGAAATCCCGCGATCGCCTGTTGTCCGCGATGGATCGCATTGGGAATCTCCAACACTCCATCCTCGGCAAACACCGCCACCACCTCGTCGATTTTCCCGCGATCGCCAGCGCTGTTGTAAACGCTTTGAAGATGCCGGATCTTCGCGCGCGCCTGTGCCTGCTCGGACTCGTTCATGACGCAAGCTGCCAGTTGCCGGTCTCGGAGCGATGCCATCCGCCGGCCGCCGTGATGCCACCGTCCACCGGGATGGTGGCCCCGGTCACCCAGGACGCCGCCGGGGAAGCAAGGAAGGCGATGACCGATCCTGCTTCATGGATCGTCGCCATTCGGCCCAGCGGCACATGACGATCGCGCGCCGCGATCCTGGCTGGATCGGTGGGCATGTGCGGGCGCAGGCCGGGCGTATCGATCAGGTCCGGCGCGATGCAGTTCACCCGAATCGCCCGCGGGGCAAGCTCCAGCGCCATCGTCTTGGTGAACTCGACCATCGCCGCCTTGCAGGCAGCATAGACGCTGAACCCTGGCGCCGCCCGCAACGCTTCGGTGCTGGCGACATTCACGATCGCGCCCCCGTTCGCCATCACCCGCGCCGCTGACTGGGTCGCGGCCAGCATGGAGGTGAAGTTGAGATCGGTGACCCGCTGCCAATTGCCCTCATTCTGATCGAGAAAGGCGCGCGGGCGCACACCGCCTGCATTGTTGACCAGAATGTCGATCCGCCCGAACTCGGCCGCTGCGAAATCCACCAGCGCGCGCGCCTGATCGGCCTGCATCATGTCGGCAGGCCGGAAGGCTGCGCGGCGGCCGATCGCTTCGATCGCTGCCGCGACGCGCGCGCCGTTGTGGGCATCGATATCGCCGAGCACGATGTCGGCGCCCATGCCCGCCAAAGCGAGCGCTGCGCCCTCTCCGATTCCGTTCGCGCCTGCGGTCACGACCGCGACCTTCCCTTGGAGCTGCACTATTCTCTCCTGTCGCTGCGATCCCGACCCAAGGCTTCGGAACCGTCCGGCGCAACCCGCAAGCACATCGCATCACGGATGCGATGGAACATGAGGTTTGCTGGACACTATTATAGTCAGATGTCTATCGAGGTGCGAACGGAGAGGAATCGGATGAGCGATCTATTCACGCCCGCGCAATTCGAAGCGCTCGACGCGTGGTTGACGGCCAATGTTCCCGCGCTGGGCGATGGCGTGCTGACAGCGAGTTTCGTGACCGGCGGCACCAGCAATATCGTTGTCCGGCTGAGCCGCGGCGATATCGCTGTCGTGCTGCGCAAAGCGCCCCAGCAGGCGCCCCCCGCCAGCGCGAAGGCGATCCAGCGCGAAGCGACCGTGCTGAAGGCGCTGGGCGGGTCGCGGGTCCCGCACCCCCGCTTTCACGGCTATTGCGAGGACGCCTCGATCGCAGGCGGTCCATTCTACATCATGGATCTGGTTGATGGTTGGGCCGCCGATCTCAGCCCGGTCGATAACCAGATGCGCTTCAATGCCGCCTTTACCGGCCCCGATCTGCATTATCTCGCGCATGCCATGATTGACGGCATCGTCGAGATGGCCAACCTCGACTATGTCGCGGCCGGACTGCAGGGCTATGGCAAACCCGACAAGTTCCTGGAACGCCAGGTGGAGCGGTGGCGCAGCCAGCTCGCAAGCTATCCCGACCGTTATCCGGGCTTCGAAAGCCGCCAGTTGCCGGGCCTCGACTATGTCGCCGACTGGCTGAGCGCGAATGTGCCGACGACCGGCCGGCCCGGCCTGATGCATGGCGACTATGCGATGAACAATGTGCTGTTCGCCAATCGCCCGCCTGCGCGGCTCGCGGCGATCATCGACTGGGAAACCTCGACCATCGGCGATCCGATGATGGATCTTGCCGCCTATTGCGGACAATTGCGCCGCGGCAACGGACCGCAGCCGGCCAGTCCCTATCTCGATCCCGTCCGGTTTCCCTGGTTCGAGGACGCAGTCGATTATTTCGCGGAGCGCACCGGGCGCGACGTGTCCGCCATCGACTATTACCAGATCCTCGCCAAATACCGGATGGCCTGCATCATTGAATACAAAGTCGCCGAGGCAGCGATCGGCCTCGCGGCGCCCGAAAAGGGCCGGCGTTTCGACGGACTTGTCCGCGGCTTGCTGTCCGAAGCCGAAAGCATCGCCCGCGCCAGGGGCTGACACCTTATCTCCAGGAGACTAGCCATGGATTTCACCGTCGACGCCGAGTTCCAGAAGAAGCTCGACTGGATGAAGGACTTTGTCGAGAACAAGGTCCGGCCGCTCGAATTCATCTATGATTACGACAAGGATGCCGCCTACGACATCGAGAACAAGCCGCTTCGCAAGGTCATCAAACGCCTCCAGCAGGAGGTGAAGGACAATGGCATGTGGGCTGCCCATCTGCCCGAACATCTGGGCGGAAGCGGCTGCGGCGCGGTCAAGCTCACCTATATGAACGAGATGTTCGGCACCTCCGCCTTCGGCCCGGTGGTGTTCGGGTGCCAGGGGCCGGACACCGGCAACAGCGAGATCCTCGCAATGTTCGGTACCGAGGAGCAGAAAGCGCAATATCTGCAGCCGCTGCTCGACGGAGACATTTTTTCGACCTTTGCGATGACCGAGCCCCAGGGCGGGTCGGACCCGACCAATTTGCGCTGCGTCGCGGTCCGCGATGGCGACGACTGGGTGATCACCGGAGACAAATGGTTCGCATCCAATGCCAACCATGCCAGCTTCATGATCGTGATGGCCGCCACCGATCCGACGGCACCGCCGCATAGCCGTGCGACGATGTTCATCGTACCGACCGACGCGCCGGGCTTCGAGATCGTCCGCAACATCGGCTTCTGGACGGACAGCCCCAATTCGGGCGGCCACCCCTGGATCCGCTTCAACGGGGTACGCGTGCCGGACAGCGCCCGGCTTGGACCGGTGGGCGAAGGGTTCAAGGTCGCGCAATCGCGGCTGGGCGGGGGGCGGCTGCATCACGCCCAGCGCACGATCGGGCTGGTCAAGCATTTGATCGACATGATGGCCGAGCGCGCGGTCAGCCGCATGTCGGGCGGGGAACCGATCGGCAACAAGCAGGCCGTGCAGGCGATGATCGCCGAAAGCTATATCGAATATATGCAGTTCCGTCTGCTTGTCCTCTACACCGCCTGGATGTTCGACCAGCAGCAGGAACATGGCCGCGAGGGCCGCAAGATGATCAGCGCGATCAAGGCTGCGATGGCGAAGATCGCGCAAGACGTGACGATCCGAGCGGTGCATCTGCATGGCTCGCACGGCCTGTCGAACATCATGCATTTCGGCGAGTATCTCGCGGTGGCGCTGCACGAGGGAGCGGCGGACGGCGTGACCGAGCTCCATCTCGGCGCCGTCGCCAAGCAAGTGCTGCGCGACTATAAGCCGCGCGAAGGCAGCAACTTGCCGAGCGAGACGACGTTCCTCAAAAAGGCCTGGGCGGAAAAGCAGCTCAAGCCGATCCTCGATGAGCTTGGCCTCACCTTCGACGATGGCCGCGCAGACATCGAGAAGAACCTGCCGGTCGAGAAATATAATCTGAAGCCGGTATCGGCCTGATGGATCTCTCGATCGGATCGCTGTTCACGGTCGCGGGCAAGACCGCGATCGTGACCGGCGGGTCGAGCGGGGTGGGACGGATGATCGCGTCCGCGCTCGCCGCCAATGGCGCGCGGACCTGTATCGTTGGCCGCAAGCGGGCTGCGCTTGAGGCGGTAGCGGGCGAGATCGGCTGCGATTTCATCGTCGCCGATCTGTCGCTCCCCGATGCGATCGCCCGGCTCGCAGGCGAGATCGCCGCGCGCGAGACCGCCATCGACATCCTCGTCAACAATGCGGGAACGACCTGGGGGGCGCCCTTCCCGGCATTTCCGCTGGAGGGGTTCGACAAGGTGTTCGCGCTCAACGTCCGCACGCCGTTCCTGCTGACACAGGCGCTGTTGCCGCTGCTCGAGGCTGGCGCGAGCACCAAGGATTTCTCGCGCGTCATCAATATCAGCTCGGTGGGCGCGCGGATGATCGGCGAGGATGGCGGGTCGGTTGCCTACGGCCCGTCCAAGGCCGCGGTCGAACAGATGACACGCGTGATGGCACGTCAGCTCGGCAGGCACCGGATCACCGTCAACGCCATCGCGCCCGGCTGGTTTCCGTCCCGGATGAATGCACCGCTCGGCGATCAGGCGGCGGAGGACTGGATTTCGCGGACACCAGCCGGACGCCTCGGCACCGTGCGGGATATGGGCGGGCTAGCGCTGTTCCTGTGTTCGCCGGCCGGGGCCTATGTGAGCGGGCAAGTCATCGATATCGATGGAGGCCGCTCGCTCTAGGCGTTGCGGGCCTTTGTGGCGATCGCCTCGCGGTCGAGCGATTCCTTGCGGAACGACTGGTTGGCATCGCGCGATCTGCGATGCTCATTGTCGATCGCATCGGCATAGGTGAGTCCGAAATTCTCGTCGATCAGCGCGTTGTAGCGGCGGATGACGGATGGGTCGTTTGCTGCGATATCGTCGGCCAGCTTGAGCGCGGCTTGCATCAATTCCGCCGGTTCGACGACGCGGTTGACCAGCCCCCAACGCTCCGCCGTTTCGGCATCGATGGCATTGCCGCCGAGCGACATTTCCTTAGCGCGTCCGATGCCCACAAGGCGAGAGAGCAATGCGCTCATTCTCCCCCCCGGAATGACGCCCACGCGCGTATGGGTATCCGCGAATTTGGCGCCGCGCGCGGCGATGCGGATATCGCAGCACATAGCCAGCTCAAGCCCGCCCGTAATCGCAAAGCCATTGATCGCGCCGATCACCGGGCCACCGAATGCCGCCATGCCGAAGCGGCGATGGCCCGCACCCTGGTCGTCGTCCGGTGCTTGCAGCCCCGACTCGCCGCTCGACAATTCCTTGAGGTCCATTCCCGCGCAAAAGGCACGTCCCTTGCCGGTCAGGATCGCGACCCGTGTCGCGTCGGGAAGACCGGCAAAGGCGGCTGCAAGCTGCGCGGACAGGGCGCGCGACATCGCGTTCAACGCGTCAGGCCGATTGAGCGTGACGATCGCGATCGGCCCGCGATGTTCGACGAGGACGACAGGTTCTTCCATCATTCAGGCTCCAGCAAATGGGTGCGGATCGCGTTGATTTCGGCATCGCCAAGACCAAGCCACCCGAAATAGCCGGCGAGATCGCCATGGGTCTCCTCGATCGCGGCAAACATCGCGTCGAGATAGGCGGCATCGACGGTCAGCATCGGCTCCCACACCGCAGGATCGACGTCGGGGCGCGCAACATGGTTGTGGAAGCGGTGGCGGCCCGCATCGAGATAGACGTTACTCAGCAGATAGTCCGCCATGATGTCCGCGCGGGCGACGCCCAGCAGATCCAGCATGAGCGCAGCCAGCGCGCCGGTGCGGTCCTTGCCTCCGGCACAGTTGAACAGCAGGGGAAGCTCACCTGCTGCCGCGGCCTGAAATATCGACTTGAACGCATCAGCCTGATCGAAGGGGAGGGCGCGGTAAAGCGCCAGCATGCCATCGCGCATGTCTGCGGCGGTCGGTGTCGCGGCGGCTGCGAGGGCGGGAAGATCTGCACCGCTGTGGCGATAATCGCGCGCGAGACGACGGATCTGCAGTCCCCAGCTGCGTGCCGGACGCCGTTCGCGCTCGATGCTCGTTCGCAGATCATAGATCAGGCGAAGATCCAGCGCCTCCAGCGTGGCAATATCGACGTCGGTGATCTTCGCCAGTTCGCCCGCACGATAGAGCCGGCCCCACCGGACCGTGCGGCCGAAGCGTGTCGCATAGCCGCCCAAGTCGCGCACATTACTGGCGCGCTCGAGGTGGATATGGCGATCGACGAGCTCGCTTGTTGGCAGCCGGACCCTGTTCGTCTTGCATTCCATGCCCTCACCCTGACCGGCGGCGGCGGTCGCGGCCAGCGTTGAAGCGTAAAGCATCGCATAGGTGCTGGGTGCGGGATTGCCTCGTCCGGCCCGAGCGGTGATGGTCCGCGGCCAAGGAGGGACCGATGGTCAAGGCATTTGCAGTTGAGTGGAGCGAGCGCGAGGTCGAGGCGCTGAAGGCCCGGCTGGCGGCCTGTCCGCTTCCGCCGGCGCCTCAAGGTTCCGGCTGGGCGCTGGGTTGCGATCGGGATTTTCTGGAGCGGTTCCGCGACCGGTGGCTGAACGGCTATGACTGGCGTGCTGCCATGCGCGATCTCAACCGTTATCCGCAGTTCATCGCGGAGATCGACGGCCAGACGATCCATTTTGTCCATATCGAAAGCGCGGTCGCGGATGCGCGGCCCTTGTTGCTCACCCATGGCTGGCCCGGTTCGCATTACGAATTCTGGTCGGTGATCGAGCCATTATCGGCCGCGGGGTTCGATCTCGTGATCCCGAGCCTTCCTGGCTATGCATTCAGCGGCAAACCCGATCAGCCGATCGGGCCGAAGCGAACGGCAGCGCTGTGGAACCGGTTGATGCGCGAGGTCCTGGGCTATCCCCACTATCTTGCGCAGGGAGGCGATTGGGGGGCGACGGTGACGTCGCAGATCGGTCTCAACCATCCCGAAGGCGTGCGCGGCATCCATCTCAACATGCTGGGCCTGCGCAGCACCGAACCACCGCAGAATGAGGCGGAGATCGCCTGGATGGCGAAATCCGGCGCCGCGCAGCAGATGCTCGGCGGCTATTCGGCGTTGCAGATGGTAAAGCCCCTCTCGCTCGGCTGGCTCGGCGCAGGCAATCCGCTGGGACAAGCAGCGTGGATACTCGAGCGGTTTCACGACTGGGCCGATCTGTCCCAGGGCGATCTCGAGACCCTATTCGGTCTCGACCATCTGATCACCAACGTCATGCTCTACATGATGACCGACAGTTTCGCCTCGTCGCTTTGGTTCTATCACGGACTGATCCGCGAGGGAGGGATCAATGTGGCTGCCGGGCAGCGTTGCGAAGTGCCGACCGGCTTTGCTGCCTTCCCCGGTGATGCGCTCATGCCGCCACCGCCCAGGAGCCGGGTCGAGCTCTGCTTCAATCTCGTCCACTGGACCGAGCCGGGCATGGGCGGGCATTTCGCCGCGATGGAGGCGCCGCAGGCCTTCTCCGCCGATGTGATCAAATGGGCCGACAAGGTCTGGCTGACGGAGACTCACGCATGACCGACTTGATTCCCGACGGGTATAGCTATGCCGAGTCGCCAAGCGCATTCCCGAATCATGTCGGGCGCATCTTCCACAAGACGGTCGAAGTGCCCGGTGGCGAGCCGGAGAAGTGGGTCGCGCTCTATGTCGAGGACCATCATGTCAACAGCTGGGGCATGGCACATGGGGGCCTGATCGCCTTCCTCGCGGAAGTCGGAACCGCCGGCGCTGCCTGGGATCCGGCTGGGCCGCCCGTGGTAACGATCTCCCTCACCATCCAATTCCTTCGCGCGCCCAAGCTCGGTCAGTTGCTGGAGGTGCGGGCTAAAGCTTCGCGCCGGACCCGAAGCCTGGTGTTCGTCGATGCGCAGGCCTTTGCCGGTGGCGAGCTTCAGTTCACGGTAACCGCGGTGAACAAGGTGATCGGCGGCTAGGAGGGGCGGTCGAGCGCCGCGATCACCTCGTCCGCCGTCGTGATGCGCGCGAGCATGCGCAACTGTTCGGTGACGATCACGCGATGCGTCTCGGGGTCGGCGCCTGCGGTGCAATCTTCCGGGATCACGACATAATAGCCCAGATCGACGGCGGTCATGGTGTTGCCGGGCATGGCGATATTGGTCGAGACGCCGGTGAGCACCACCGTCTGGATGTCCATGCGCCGCAGCGTCGCATCCAGATTGGTCCCGTTGAACGCGATCAGGCCGGCGGGCCGGTCAAGCACGAAGTCCTGAGGATGCGGCTTCAACTGCGGCACGAATTCCGCCTCGACGCTCCCTTTTTTGAGCTTGCCGCCCTTCAGCGTCAGCGCGTTGATCAGCGAATTGGGCTTGATGTCGGCGAGATCGTCGCGATGGACGACGGGGGCATGAAATACCGGCAGCGCCCTGGCGCGGAATGCATCGGCGAGCGTCGCGATACGATCGAGGATCCCGCGCTCGGCAACCTGGTCGGCCAGCCCCCTGAAGCCGGCATAGGCCGCATCGACGACACCAAGCTGGCATTCGTTAATGATCAGCGCGGCGCGACCCTCGATCTTCATTTCCTTCGCCATGGCATGCTCCTCTCCGGCGATCCGGGTTAGCGCAAACGAGCCGTCTATTCCCGCACATCCTTGATCAAATGCGCCGGACATTGCGGCGTTGCGCGCAGGCGGGAAGAGGTAGGGCATGGACCAGATGAAGCCAGCCGGAGTGCTTGCCCCCTATGCCGGTGCGCCGCCGCCTGCGCCTGCATGGTATCGATGGGCAATAGACCAGCTACCCGAGCGATCGACCTTCGAATGCGACGGCGTTCCCGTCGAGCTGCTGACATGGGGTGAGGTCGGCAAACCCGGTCTGCTGTTCCTCCATGGCGACAGCGCCCATGCGGACTGGTGGTCCTATACCGCGCCCTTCTTTGCCGACGAATGGCGATGCGCGGCGATCTCCTGGACCGGGATGGGCAGTTCGGGACGCCGTCCTGGCTACACATTCGACGCATGGGCCAGGGAGGCGATCGCTGCGATCGACGCCGCTGCGCTCGACAATGGCACCGGCACCATGGTCGTCGCGCATTCGCTGGGCGGCTATCCAGCGCTCATCGCCAGCGCGCGCGAGCCCCGCATCCGCGGCATTGTCTCGCTCGACAGCGCCATCATCCCGCAGGATCTGATGGCGGAGGTGCCGCGCCCGAAGCCTCGCCCGCACAAAGTCTATGCGAGCGAGCAGGAGGCGCTCGGGCGGTTCCGCTTCATGCCGCCGACCATCGGCGACCAGCATTATGCGGTGGATCACATCGCGCGGCGCGGCCTGCACGAAGCGGAGGGGGGATGGACATGGCGTTTCGATCCCGAAATCTGGCGCGATCTTGAAAGCCGCAGCGGGGAGAATCTCGCCGACTTGCCGCGCAGGGCGAAGTGCCCGCTGGCGCTGGTGGTCGGCGAACGGTCCGAACTGATCCGCGACGAAATCGCCACCTATATGCGCGGCATCTATCCCGAAGGAACGCCCTTCATCGGCATCCCGGATGCAGGACATCACATCATGGCGGACCAGCCGCTGGCGCTGATCGCCGCGCTGCGGAGTTGTTTCGCCTATTGGCCGGAGAGGACGCCATGAAGCTTGCAGGCAAACGGTTCATCGTCACGGGGGCGGCGACGGGCATGGGCGCGGCGACCACCGCTGCGTTCGTTCGCGAAGGGGCGAAAGTCACCGGCTTCTATCGCAGCAGGGGCTATGAGGCATTGGCCGAGCGCCTCACCGGCGAGGCTGGATCGGTGCACTTCCTGAAGGTGGACGTTGCCGAACAAGATCAGGTGTTGCCGGCATTTGCGCAGGCCGTGGACTGGCTTGGCGGGCTTGATGGCCTGATCCACGCGGCCGCGATCTGCCCGACCACGCCCGCGGAAGATATCCGCCACGAGCAGTTGATGGACGTGCTTCGCGTCAATGTCGGCGGGACAATGCTGACCAACCAGGCCGCGCTGCCCTATCTCAAGGCCAATGGCGGCGGACGGATCATCAACTTCGCGTCCTCTACCGGTGCGACGGGGTCGGCGATCAAGGCCGACTATGCCGCGTCGAAGGGGGCGGTGATGGCATGGAGCCGATCGATCGCCACCGCCTGGGCGAAGCATGACATCACGGTCAATATGATCTGCCCGGTGATCAGCACCGACATGTATCTGGCGACGCGCGCGGCGATGACCCCTGAGCAGCTTGCTGCGCATGACGCCTCGCTGGCGACGTCGATACCGCTGGGCGGGAGGTTCGGCGATGCCGAACGCGATTTCGCGCCCGTGGCGGTATTCCTGGCCGGCGACGGCGCCGGGTTCATGACCGGACAGATGTTCTCGGTCGATGGTGGCGTCTTGATGGTACGATAGTCATGAGCGTGGGGCGGGGATCAGCCGCCCGGACCGACCGCGGCTTATAACGGCTTGCTGCCTCGGACTCGCTGACCATTCTCCTGCAACTCGCGGGCGCCGCATTCCGGGTATCCTCTGCGACATGAAGGCCGGCCCATGATTGCGGGTCCTTGTCGGCCGTTGCCCGCCATCCGCGGGTCAGCAGGCCAGTTTCGGCATTCTCGCATATTGCGCGCTCAGCGCCTGAACCGCGCGGTAGGACATGTGCACGGCATCACCGATGCGCCCGACCTGACGGCTGTCGCCGACCACGCTGACGGCGATCCCGGCATCGCCCAGCGCCGCGGCCAGTTCGTCGGCGGAGCGGCGCCCTTGGGCCAGCAACAGGCGATCCGCCTCGATCTCGCGTGCGACGCCGCCGGTTTCGATCGTCACCTTGCGATTCCCGACGCTGCGGACATGACTATTGTCGACAATCGTGATGAGTGGATTTTCGTGCAGGCGGCGCAGCAGGCCCATCCGATAGACCCACTCCGCCGAGCGGGCGAGCTTGTCGGCGGGGGAGCGACTGACCAACGTCACATGGACGCCGTGATGCGCGCAGAATTCCGCCGTCTCGCA
>CAYOXO010000004.1:28411-70171 GCA_964407945.1 uncultured Stakelama sp. | reverse complement strand
GGCGTCCGTCCGGCCGCCAGCGCCGACCAGCGCGGACGCTGACCCGTCATGCGCGTGAGCGCGGCGCCGCCACCTAACGATCCGACCCAGACAAGACGCGCACCGGACGTGAGTTCCTGGACCTTGCGCGCCGGATGACGGGGCTTGAGGACGACGCGGCGATGATGCTCAAGGACAGTGCGCAGATGCGCAGCGGGTCGCTCAAGATCGGCGCGGTCAGCCCGTTCCACGTCATCGAGATGATCGAGACGTTCAATGCCAGCTATCCCGACGTGTTCCTGTCGATGGCGCTGGGCAATTCCGAATCGGTGCTGCGCGAACTCGCCAATTATGGATGCGACGTCGGGATCATGGCGCGCGACACCGATGACGATCGCTATCATGTCCAGCATTATGCGAGCTATCCGGTGATCGCGTTCGTCCGGCGCGATCACCGGCTGGCGGCGCTCAGGACGATCGAGCTGACCAGCCTGGCCGAAGAAAAGCTGCTGATGCGCGAGCGCGGATCGACCACGCGGCGCGCGCTGGAAGACGGGTTCGCGACGATCGGCGCCGCGCCGCGGGTCGCGATGGAGATTGGCAGCCGCGAAGCGATCCGCGAGGCGGTGATCCGCGGGCTTGGTATCGGGACGGTATCGGAGTCCGAGTACATTCCCGACGAACAGCTCCACCCGCTACCGATCGCAGGCTCACCTGTGCTGACCCATATCTATGTCTGCTGCCTGCGTGAGCGTCGGCGCAGCCGAATCATCGCGTCGTTCTTCGAAACCCTGCGTGCAACCAAGGCGGGACGCGTGGCCCGGACCTGAACCGGAAGGGCGGACCGAGCCGGAAGACCCCGGTCCGCCCGGCGGTTCATCGGCGGATGAACATCGCCACCGTCGCGCTGGCGGCACTGGCCGCGGCGACGATCAGGAACACCAGCGAGGTGTCGTGGTGCGTATCCATGAACCCGCCGATCAACGGCTCGCCGAGGCCCGCGAAGAGATAGGCGAAGAAGTTCATGATCCCGACCGCGGTGCCCGACCGCTTGTTGCCGACCAGATCGGGGCAGAGCGCCCAGAAGGACGATTGCGGGCCATAGACGAAGAAGCCGCACAGGAAGAGCGTGGCGAGGCCGAGATACACTTCGCTGGTCGGGATCGTGTACATGAACAGCGACGTGATCGTCGCGAGCACCATGTAGAGCACGATCGCGAGGTAACGTTTCGACCCGAACACATTGTCAGAGACCCAGCCATTGGTCGCAGCACCGATCGCCATGCCGACGGGCAGCGCAACGGCGATCCATTGCGGGTCGATGAAGCTGTTCGCAGTGGCCGCGTCGCCGCTGCCTCCGAGGAAATGCACCGGCACCCACACGATCAGGCCATAGCGCGCGGCGTTCTGGAACCCGATGGCAAGGCCGCCGAGGAGCAGCCGCCAGTTGGACAGGACGGCCTTGTAGCGTTGCCATGACCCTTCGTCGTCGGCGACCGCGGCGTCGGCCGCGCTGTCGTCATCATCGTCGTGCGGCGAGCGGAAGCCGAGGTCTTCGGGACGTTCGCGGGCGATGAGGTAGAAGGCGATACCGCCGACCAGCATCAGCAGTACGGGCAGGCGGAAGATCCAGCGCCAGTCGAGCGCGAGCGTGTGGACGACGATGATCGAGGTGACGAACGACAGCACCGACGCCATGCCCGCGGCAAAGACGTAGAAACCAAAGATCTTGCCGCGCTCATGCTTGCCGAACCAGTTGGAGAGCAATCGGCTGCCCGGTGCCCAGCCCAAGGCCTGGAAATAGCCGTTGAGCCCCCAGAGCGCACCGAGGCTGACGACACCGGTCGCGAAGCTCGCCGCCCAGTTGGCAATGCATGAGAGGATCGCGCCGGCGCTCATCACGCGCCGGCCGCCGAACTTGTCGCCGATATTGCCGTTGATTGCCTGTCCGATGGCATAGCACCACAGCAATGCGGCGCTCACCCAGCCCAGCGTCTCCTTCGACACGCCGAACTCGGCCTGGATGCCGGGGATGGCGAAGCCGAAGGTCTGTCGACCGGTATAGAAGAACAAGTAGCAAAACATCGCGGCGAGCAGCATCCGCCGCTGCGCGCTGCGGAAACCCGGTTTGCCGCCGGGCAACGCCTCACCCGCAAGCCCGCCCTGTTGGACATAGTTCATACGCATCCCTCCGTGGCATCCCCACAGCGCATTGTTATTATCGTTTTATTACAATGACTTGACTATAGATTAGACGCTCCACGGCATCGACCAGGTGCGCACGTTGGTGAAGCCCTTCATCGCCTCGACCACGCCTTCCTTGTCGCCGAGTCCTGAGTCCTTGATCCCGCCGAACGGCGACATCTCGATCCGGTAGCCTGGGACTTCCCAGATGTTGACCGTACCGACCTCGAGTTCCGCGACGAAGCGTTCGACATAGTCGAGCCGGTTGGTGCAGACGCCCGACGAGAGGCCGTAAGCCGTCGAATTCGAGATGCGGATGACCTCGGAGATGTCGTTCGGGCAGCGGATGATCGGGATCACCGGGCCGAACGTCTCCTCGAACACCAGCTCGCAATCCGCCGGGACATGATCGACCACGGTGGGAGCGAACAAGGCGCCCTTCCGCGCTTCGCCATGCAGCACGTCCGCGCCGCGCGCGACCGCATCGTTGACGCGGCTTTCGAACAGGATCGCCGAGCGTTCGTTGATGACCGTGCCGACATCGGTGGACGGATCCATCGGATCGCCGCTCCTGAGCTTCTTCGCCTTTTCGACGACCAGCTTGGAGAAGTCGTCGGCGATCGCCTCGACCGCCAGGATGCGCTTGACCGCGGTACAGCGCTGGCCCGAATTCTTGGTCGCGCCGGCCACCGCCAGCTCGGCCGCCTTGTCGAGATCGGCATCCTCCATCACGATCAACGGATCGTTGCCGCCCAGCTCGAGCACCTTGCGCTTGTAGCCCGCGGTGTGGGCGATGTGCTTGCCGACGCGGACCGATCCGGTGAAGGTCACCAGATCCGCATCGGGGTCGGTGATCATCGCGTCGCCCATGGTCGACGGGTTGCCGGTGACCACCGACAGCATCTCGGGCGGAAGCCCCGCTTCGTACAGCACGTCGGCCAGCGCGAGCGCGGTGAGCGGCGTCAGCTCGGTAGGCTTGAGCACGACGCGGTTGTTGGTCGCGATCGCGGGCGCCAGCTTGTGGCTCACCATGTTGAGCGGGTGGTTGAACGGCGTGATCGCCGACACCACGCCCAGCAGCGGCACGCGCGTCGTGAAGATCTTGCGCGCCTTGCCCATCGGCGAGATGTCGCAGGCATAGATTTCACCATCGTCCTTGATGGTGAGCTGCGCCGCGAACGACCAGACGTCATAGGCACGGCTCGCCTCGTACAGCCCGTCCTTCCAGCACAGGCCGGTTTCCGCGACGATCAGCCGGGCGAACTTCTCGCGCCGCTCGCGCAGTAGTTCGGCGGTGCGCTGCAGGATCTGCTGGCGTTCATAGCGGGTCAGCGCGGGCTTGAAGGCTTTGGCCGCCTGGAACGCCTCGCGGACATGTTCGGGGCGGGCCATCGGGACCGTTCCGACCAGCGACCCGTCATAGGGGTTGCGGACCTCGATCACGTCGTCGGTCTGGACGAGCTTGCCGGCGATCCGCATCGATTCGAGGCGGACCGGCTGGATATTGGCGTTGGCGTTCATGTCAGCGCACCAGGTTGAGGGCGACGTCGAAGGCGTCGAAATTGCGCAGGACGCGGCCCGGCTCGATATCGGTCACGCGGTTCGAGATCAGCGGCACCGTCTGTTCCGTGAGGCCGCCATGGCTGCGCAGCGGCTCGGTGAGGCCCGAGAAATCGTGTCGTGCCGCAGTGGTGCCAAGTACCTTGTTCTTGCCGCACAGGATGACGACGTCGCCGATCCGGTCGATCGGCAGCTCGAACCGCTCGCTCGCGTCCGCGGCGTTGATCGCGACGGTGATGCCGTCCACGCCATTGGCCGCATCGATCACCGACTGGACCTTGTCGGCATCAACATAGACGGTGGCGAACGAACCGAGTGCGCCATGATGCGCGACATAGGGATCGGTGATCGGCAAGATCACGCGGGCGACACCAGTTCCGAGCGCCGCGTCGAGCACGTCCTGGAGATAGATGACGTCGGGCTGCTGGTTGGCGTCGTGCTTGTCGTTCATCCCGTGATCGGCCGTGATGACGATGGTGCAGCCGCGCGCGTCGAGCTCGCCGATATAGCGGTCGAACATCGCGTAGAAGCTGTTGGCCGCCGACGCGCCCGGCGCCGACTTGTGCTGCACATAGTCGGTGGTCGACAGGTACATGAGGTCGGGGCGGAAGCTGTCGATCAGCTTGACGCCTGCCGCGAAGATGAACTCCGACAGGTCGGCGGAATAGACGCTGGGCAAGGGCAAGCCGACGAAATCGAGCACATCCTCGATCCCGTTATCGGCCTTGGTCGCCTGATCGGCCTTTTCGGAGGAGAAGGCGATCGCGGTGCCGCTGGCGAAGTCCAATCCCTTGCCGAGCAGAGTGCGCAGCTTGTCCTTGGCAGTGACCACCGCGATCTTGAGGCCGGCCTGTTGCGCGGTGGCGAAGATCGTGGGGACGCGCAGGAACTTGGCGTCGTTCATCATCACTTCGACGCCCGCCTCGCGGTCGTAGAAGAAGTTGCCCGAGATGCCGTGCACCGCCGGGGGCTGGCCGGTGACGATCGACAGATTGTTGGGGTTGGTGAAGGTCGGGACGACGGACAACGCGGTCTTGTTGGTCCCGGTCTTCAATACGCGCTCGAGGTTCGGCGCGAGGCCGGCTTCGATCGCGGCCTCGATATAGCCCGGTTCCGACCCGTCGAGGCAGACGACAACGACCGGACGATCCGGGCGCTGGTAGGTGCGGCCGTTGACGGACAGGTCGGTGGCGATGGGCGTGGACATGTTCATTGGGACTTCTCCTCAGGCGGCGCTGGCCAGAAAGGCTTCGCGGGTGCCGATGAAATTGCGTCCGCGCTCTCCGGCGAGCGCGTCGTCGATGGCGGCGAGCCAGTTCTCTCGGGTCACGCCGTAGTCGGTTGCGTCGGTCGAGATGCCGAGGCGGTTGAGCAAAGCTTCAAGGCGGTCGGCCCCGGCGACGAGATCCGCGCCGAAGATGCGCTTGAGCGCAGCGTCGCATGCCGCGTCTTGCCCGATCACACTGCGCATCACCGCGGGCAAGCTGAACGAGCAGGCAATGCCATGGACGGTGCCGTGGTGCAGCGTGAGGTAGTAGGACAGCGAGTGTGCGAGCGCGGTCTTGGTGTTCGAGAAGGCCAGGCCAGCGAACAGGCTCGCACGCGCTACCCGGGTGCGCAGTTCGAGATTGCCGAGATCGTCGAGCAGCCTTGGCAGCGCGTCGAGCAGGTCGGTCGCGGCAAACACGGCGTGATTGGCCGAGACCGGGTTGGCGTTGACGTTCCAGATGCTCTCGAGCGCATGCGACAGCGCATCGAGGCCGGTCGCCAGCGTCAGGCCGCGCGGCACACCGAGCGAGGTGGCCGGATCGAGGATCGCATGCTCGGGGTACAGGTCCGGGCGGTTGAGCGAATATTTCTTGCGCGCATCGGTGTCCCAGATCGTCGCCCAGCTTGTTACCTCGCTGCCGGTGCCGAAGGTGGTGGGCACCGCGATGATTGGCAGCGCCTGTACCGCATCCGCGCTGGTGCGACCTTCGAGGAAGTCCTGGACGTTGGCGAAGTCGCCATTCGAGACGGCGAGCGCCTTGGCGGAATCGATCACCGATCCGCCGCCGAACGCGACGATCACCTCTGGCGGCCTCGTGGCGGCGCCGAAGGTGCGGCAGGCGACACGCAGACCGTTGAAACTGGGATTGGCCTCGATATCTCGCACCACGACCGCGGGCTCGCCGACGCCGGCGGTGATCGCCGCGGCCATCTCATCGAAATAGGGATGGTCGTTATAGGTGACGAGACAATAGCTGCGGCCCGCGACCTTCGCACGGATCGCCGCCACGGCGTCCTCGCACAGCGTCACTTCAACCGGGTTTGCGTATTTCCACGCTGCGGCCATCTGCTCGGTCCCCTCCGTCTGCATCCTGTTGTGCGACGCTTGAAGACGATGGGTGGCCGATTATCAAATTGATAGTTTGGTGATCATCTATATAAAAAACCTATGAGATACACCCAGCTCCGATCCTTCCATGCCGTGGCCGAGGCCGAGAGCGTTACCGCCGCCGCGAACCAGCTCAACGTTAGCCAGCCAACGCTGACCACGCAGATCCGCCAGCTGGAGGAAGAGTATTCGGTCGAGCTGTTCGTACGGACCGGCGGGCGCCTGCGCCTCACTGATGCCGGCCGCCAGCTCCAGCAGATCACACGGCGGATGCTGGCAGACGAAGCCGACGCCCGTCATTTCCTGACCGAAAGCCGCGAGTTGCGCACCGGGCAGTTGCGGGTCAGTGCGGTCGGCCCCTTCCATGCGACCGAGATGCTCGTCGCATTCCACGCGCGCTATCCGCAGATCGACATCTCGGTCTCGATCGGCAACTCGAACGCGGTGCTGCGCAACCTCCTGGATTTCCAGGCCGACGTCGCGGTGCTTGCCTATGTCGAGAATGACGAACGGTTGTGGCTCACGCAATATAGTCAGGACGCGATCGTCGTGTTCGGGCGCCGCGATCATCCGCTGTTCGCCCCCGATCGCGATAGGGTGCGCATCGCAGAGCTTCACGGCCAGCCGATGGTCGCGCGCGAACATGGCTCGAACACCCGCCGCGCCAGCGACGAGGCATTGGCGAAGGCGCATGTCCAGCCGAAGATCGTGATGGAGATTGGCAGCCGCGAGGCGGTGCGCGAGGCGGTGGCGAGCGGGGTCGGCTTCGGCTTCGTCTCGAGTGCGGAATATATCGGCGACGAGCGCATCCGCGCGCTTCCGGTCGTGGATGCGGAGATCTTCAACTACGCCCATATCGTATGCAGGCGAGATCGGCTGCAATCGCGGCTGATCTCCGCTTTTCTCGAGGTCGCCGGCACGCTGCATACGTGAGTGGATCATTGTGGAGCGGTTAGAACGACAGGTACGCGCCCGCATAGCGGTCATTTAGCCCTAACGCTTGCGCGCCCGAAAGCAGCCGTGCCTGCAAACTATTGTCACTGGAGGAAAGCTGCATCAATGTCCGGAACAAAACGGGAATTTTGTTGGATACATGTTGGATTTCACCTGCCAGCACTTCGATGCCAGCCGCGAGCTGAGCTGTACGGAGATCGAGCATGTCCACAAACAACACCTACTTTTCGCTTGCGGGCCTCAAGACATCACCCGTGGCCGAGGGCACGGCTTTCCTCGTTCAAGACCCTGCTCTGGAGGATGGCGCGTTCTTCTGGACGCCAGGCAACTTCACCGGCCAGGCCGATGATCGGAACATCATCGAATCGGATAGCACAGCGCTGAACATTGGCGCCTGAGTGCGACAGGGCGACGAAAATATTAGCCTCAGCCAAGGCGGGAATCTCGCGGATGCGATACATTACGTCACGCCACTGATGTTCGGTGCGATCGGTGACGGAGTGGCTGACGACACTGAAGCGTTCCAAGAGGCCCAAGACAGCGGGCTTCCCGTCGAGTGGCCGATCCCGGAGGTCGCGTATCGGCTCACCGACACGATCCTGCTGGAACCCGGGGCGATCATCCGCGGAGCGGGCGGCGCCGCCAACTACGATGCTTCACCTGTTAAGATTCATCGGCGCTGTCGCCTCCGGTCCAAACGCTGGCGGCGAAGGCCGCCGCGGCCATACCGGCGAGCGGCAAGCCGATCTTCCAAAATCGCATCGTTCATCTCCTCTCCGGTGTCGCGGCTTGCTCAGTCGCGCCGCGTTCTTCGCCTCGTCGTCCCCGGACGCGCCTTGGCGAGTCCGGGGATCGGGTCATGTCGTGCCGGCCCCGTTACGGGCAGGGCGACGAGCTGGGGGGATTGGGGAACTGGCAGCGCTGGGCGTAGGTGTAGCTGTAGCCCGTATCCTTGTCGTCGAGCCGGATGTGGCTGAACGCGGACGGCCAGTTGGCGAAGATCGCAGCCTTCATATTGTGCATATAGGTCGCATCGACGACCTGGGTCGGCTCCGCCAGGACGATGCCATATTCGGCGAGCCGCTGATCCCACATCGCACGCACCGTCGCCGCGATCCCCATTGACGACGGGATGCCGGAAGCGCGCGCGAAATCGAATGCGCCCGGATTGGCGAACACTGCCGCGTAGCGAACGATCGAAGGATAGAGGCTGCCGTCGAGCGTGATGCCGCTCAGCGTCGCGTTCGCCCCGACATTGGTATAGGCGCCCGATCCGTCGCGGATCGTGCGGCGGTCGGTGCGTGGGTGGAACAGATTATCCACCACCGTCTCCGACGCAGTGGTCTGCAGGCTCAGTTCGCCATTGTTATCCACCACGCGCGCGTTGCGGTAGAAACCGTTATTGCGGATCGTCGCCTTGTCGAAGGTGTTGAGGCCCAGACCCGCCTTCCCGTTCCACATCGCCAGATTGTTCTCGACCAGCGCGCGGCCATCGAAGGTCTCGGTATTGTTCTGCAGGTGTAGGCCGTTGCCCTCGTCGAGCTCCAGCGTGACGAAGCCCTTGTTGAACACGTGCGAGATGATCAGCGACTGGTTTCCGAAGGCAAGGTTGCCGGTCAGCAGGATCGTCTGCTGCGCGGCGTTGGTGCCGCTGGTGGTGACGAGATCGGCGAGCGAGATGCCGTGCACGCCGCCGGTCGACCACCAGGCGTTGTTGTAGACGATATTGTCCGCGACGGTGGCGAACTCGGCTTCGTTCACCGAGATGCCGACCCCCGGAAAATCATGGACGATCAGGTCGCGCAGCTCGAGCTTGTCTGCTCCCGCGGCGGGAACACCGCGCCCCGAAAGCGGGCTGATCTCTTCATTCCACCAATTGGCCATCGATGTGTTGAAGTCGAGCGAGGCGGCGTTGCCGACGATCTCGAACCCCTTGATCGTCCAATAGTCTGAATCCTTCAGCGCGATGCCGCTGACGTCGCTGACCAGCCGGGCATATTCGTTGCCGAAGGGACGCATGGTGATGCGCTGGGTCGCCGTCCCGTTCTTGTTGGCGATGCGGACCAGACTCGCTTCGGTGCGTCCACTCCATGGGTCGCCATATTCCTTGTTCTTGTACTCGCCCCCGCGAACATAGATGGTCTGGCCTGCGCTGACCGCCGTGACCGCCTTGCGCAGCGTCTTGTACGGTGCGGTGGCGCTGCCCGTGCCGCTGCTGTCATTCCCGTTGGTCGCGACGTAGATGCCGGTCGGGTTAGCAGCACCAGCACTGACGGTGACGGTGAAATTGTGGTTTTCGGTGCTGCTGCCGTTGCTCGCCTGCGCGGTGACGGCGAAGCTGCCGGTCTGCGCTGCCATCGGCGTCCAGCGGACTTCACCCGACTTCGGCTGGATCCCCATGCCGGTCTGCGCGCCAGCGGTGAAGTTCCAGGTCACCGTGCCCGACAGCGACGAGGTGAGCTTGCACGCGACCGGGGCGTTGGTGCCGACACTGATGTCGCACGGCCCTCCCGACAGCGCTGTCATCGACGAGCTGGATCCCCCCGCGATCTTGACCATACCGGATTGCTGCGATGGTCCCCCCACCCATGCGCTGGCCGCGAATGCCGCAGCCGCCGCGAAGCCGGCAAGGGGCAATCCTATCTTCAACATGCCCATATCAACCTCTCCTGTTGTTTACCGCGGCCGCGTCATGACAATATAGTCTGACAACATTGTCCATCGGTACACAACGCATGACTCGAAATGGATCGGCCCGCAAGGGCTCGTCATAAGTCAATCATAATACACAATATTCCTGCCGACTCGCTTGTGGTCGATCGAAGAATGGCGACACGGGTCGCGACACTTCTCACCAGCAGCCGGGACAATTCTGCGACATTCCGCCGTCACAAGATCGACAGTTCGTAACGGAGTTCCCAACGATGAAGTCGATCTGCCTGGCGGTGCTTGCCACGCTCGCCGCCGCCTCCCCTGCGCTCGCCCATGACAGCGAAACGGCAAAACCCACCGTCAAGCGTTTCAAGCATGACGGCTACGCCTATCGCTATGTCGACTTCCAGCGCGACGGCGCGCGGATCATCCGCGGCCAGCGCGAAGACGGTGCCAAGTTCCGTTACGCGGTGCGCAACGGCCAGGTACGCGGCAAGATCGATGGCGCGCCGGTTCAATTCGCACTCGACGATGTGCCCAGCCTGTCACGCTGAACGCCATTTTTCTACCCATTCTTGACAATGTTGTCAGAAATACGCGAGGATGCCCGCAAGGCAGAATCGCGGAGCCGGCCACGAGGCCACCCAACCTGCCCAGTGAGAGGATTTACCCCATGAACACACCCATGCTTCGCCTGGCCGCTGTTGCACTCGCCGCGACGATCGCCCTCCCCGCCGCAGCCCAGGATGCCGCGCCCGATACAGCCAAGCTCGAAAAGCAGGCCAAGCGCCAGATCGGCAAGTTCGACGCCGATGGCGACGGCAAGCTCAACGCCGCCGAAGTCGTCAAGTTGCTCGAAGCACGCGCCGCCAAGAAGGCGGAAAGCAGCGGCGGCACGCCCGAGGCGGTCGATGCCAAGAAGGCCGAGCGCTACGTCAAGCGCGCCGACACCGATGGCGATGGCAAGATCAGCCAGGCCGAATGGGTCGCCCAGCGTTCGCAAAAGGCGAGCGGCGCGGCCGAGTAACATTTAACAGAACGGTCCCGGCGCCAATTGCCGGGGCCGTTTTCGCATCCACTCCGGCGGAAGGAAGAAATGGCGTACGGATCGAAGATTGCCCTGGTTCTGGCCGGTGTGAGTGTGCTGGCGGGCTGCAGCGGCGCCATGCAAGGCAATGAGGCCGACAATGCCGGCACTACGGTCGCCGCGAAGAGCGCACGCAAGTGCGGGCCGCTCAACGACGCACCGGTACATCTAGCCGGCGGCAGCTTCGCGATGGGGCAGGAAGACGTCTATCGCGAAGAGGGGCCGGTGCGGCAGGTGTCCCTCGACGGCTTCTGGATTGACCGGCATGAAGTGACGAATGGGCAGTTCGCGGTGTTCGTGAAGGCGACCGGATACATTACCCTCGCGGAGAAGCCGGTCGATCCTGCGCAGTTCGGCGTTCCCGCCGACCAGATTCCGCCCGATATGCTGAAACCCGGATCGGCGGTGTTCACGCCGCCCGCCACGCCGTCCACCAACTATGCCGATTGGTGGAAATACGTGCCCGGGACGAACTGGAAGAAGCCCTATGGCCCCGACGGCGCCGACTATGTCGCGAACGAGCCGGTCGTCCATCTGGGCTATGCCGATATCGAAGCCTATGCCCGCTGGCGCGGCGGCCGGCTGCCGACCGAAGCCGAATGGGAATATGCCGCGAGCGCCGGCAAGGCGCCATCGACCGAGCAGCCCAAGGAGGCGAACAGCTGGCAGGGGGTGTTCCCGACCTACAATGAAGAGACCGACGGGTTCAAAGGGATCGCGCCGGTCGGCTGCTATCAGCCCAATGCCAACGGCCTCTACGACATGGTCGGCAATGTGTGGGAGATGACCTCCGACTTCTTCGTCGCGGGTCACGACCCGGCGGACAATAAGAACCCCAAGGGCCCGAGCGAGAATGTCGCCTATGACCCGCAGAATCCGGGCATGCCCTCGCGCGTGATCAAGGGCGGCAGCTATCTCTGCGCGCCCAACTACTGCCAGCGCTATCGCCCCGCGGCACGATCGGGCCGGGACATCGGCCTGGGCGCGAGCAATGTCGGCTTCCGCCTTGCCTATGACCGGGAGCCCAAGGCCTGATGCTGCACCGTCGCCAGTTTCTGGCTTCGGCCGCTGCGCTCACAGCGCCGGTCGCGCTTGCCGCGCCCCGCGCGGAATCCCTCGACCCGATCGCACGGACACGCGGGCTGCGCTTCGGCACGGCGGTCGCCGCCGAGCAGCTTGCCGATGCCCGGCTTGCGCAGATCGTGCGCGACGAATGCTCGGTGCTGGTCGCCGAGAACGAGTTCAAGTGGAAGCACGCCGAACCGCGCCGGGGCGGCTACAATTTCAAGGGCGCCGACACGATCGCAGCCTTCGCCAGGGCGAACGGCATGGCATTGCGCGGCCACACCTTGTGCTGGAACCAGGACAACCGCATCCCGAACTGGCTACTCGCGATGGAACCCGATCTGGGCAGCGGCAGCGCGTCGAAGACGGCGGAGCTGATGGCCGGGTTCATCCGGACGATGACCGCGCGCTACCCGCAGGTCGCGTCGTGGGACGCGGTGAACGAGGCGGTGAACCTGAGCGACGGCAAATTGCGCGATTCCGTGCTCACCCGCACGCTCGGCTCCGGCTTTATCGACATCGCGGTGGCGCTGGCGCGCGAAGCCGCCCCCAAGGCCCAGATCGTCTATAACGACTATATGAGCTGGGACGCCAAGCCCGATCACCGGCGCGGCGTGATCGAGATGCTCGAAGCGGCGGCCAAGCGCGGGGTGACGTTCGATGCGCTTGGCGTACAGAGCCATCTCGGCCCCAATTTCGGCAAGCCGCGCGACGAGAAGGGCTGGCGCGATTTCCTGACCGCGATCGAGGCGATGGGGATGGATATCCTGATCACCGAGCTGGATTGCAGCGACCGCAATGTCGCCGCTGCCGATCCGGCCACGCGCGACGCGGAGACCGCCGCCTATGTGAAGGGCTATCTCGACCTGACGCTGAGCTTCCGCCGGGTGAAGCAGGTGGTGCTATGGCAGGTCACCGACCGTGACACCTATCTGAACCGCCCCGCCTATCCGCAGGAGCGCCGCCGTCCCGATGGGCTGGCGATGCGTGGCCATCCCTGGGATGCCGACCTCAAGCCCAAATCGATGCGGGCCGCGATCGCCGCGGCGCTCAAGGCCGCCCCCGCGCGCTGACGCCGGGGCGGCCCGTCCCATTTAGCGGACCTCGGCGCGGACCTTCTGCCAGCCCCCCATGCGGATCGCCTCATGCTCCTTGAGCGCGACCGCATAGGCCGGGTCGGTGGCGACGTTGATCGCCTCGACCGGATCCTTCTGCAGGTCGTACAGTTCCTGGGCGACGATCTTGCCGCCCTTCTTCGCGACCCAGGCGGTGTAGCGATAGCGCGCAGTGCGCACGGTACGGCCATCGACCGGCCCGGTGCCTTCCGGCGTGCCGCCATTGCGACCGAATTGCGCAAATGCCGCCTGCTTCCACGTGTGCTGCGGATCCGCGAGCAGTGGCCGCATCGACAATCCCTCCAGCGCCGCCGGGGCCTTCAGCCCGGCAAGCTCGGCGAGCGTCGGATAGAGATCGACCGTCTCGACCAGCGCGGTGCTGCGCGCGCCCGCAGTCGTGACGCCCGGGACGCGGATCATCACGGGAATGCGGATGTCGAGTTCGGCGTTGCTGTGCTTGGCCCATTTGCCGTGATCGCCGATCTTCCAGCCATGATCGCCCCACAGGACGACGATCGTGTCCTGCTCCAGCCCCTGCGCCTTGAGCTGCGCGAGCAGATCGCCGACCAGCCCGTCGGCATAGCTCACCGCCGCGAGATAGGCGTGGCGCAGCTCCTGCGTCTTGTCCGCCGGCATGTTGGGCTGGAACGCCTTGGTGTCGTCGTAATTCCACACCTCATAGGCAACGAGCGCCCAGGGCGGCGCCCCCTTCTGCCCATCGGGATTGACCGGCGGCGGCACCTTGTCGCGCTGGTAGCGCGCCCAGTCCGACTTGGGCGAATCGAATGGCAAATGCGGCTTGTGGATGCCGACCATCATCATGAACGGCTGGCCCGATCTGGCGTATTTCGCCATGTCGGCCATCGCCATCTTGACGTTCATCGTGTCGGGAAGCGCATCGCGGCTATCGACAGCCTCGGCGGCGAGACGCGACTTGCCCGCCTTACGATCGGCCTGCCGCACCGAATATTCCTGATCCTGCGTACGCAGCGTCCAGCCATTCGCATCGTCATCGCGATGATGGTAGATCTTGCCGTAGCCGAGCGTCGCATAGCCCGCGCCCTTGAACAGATCGATCATGGTCACGGCGTCCGGCGCCGTCTTGTCGAGCGGCTGCTGCAGCGTTGTGATGCCGGTGGTGTCGGGCCGCAGCCCCGTCATCAGCGCCGCCCGCGACGGCGCGCACACCGCCTGCTGGGTATAGGCGCGATCGAACACCATCCCCGACTTGGCGAGCGCATCCATATTGGGCGTCACCGCCACCGGATTGCCATAGGCGCCGATATCGGGGCGCAGATCGTCGAGCGCGATGAACAGGATGTTGGGGCGCTTCGCCGGCTTGGACGCCTGTGCCGGCGCGGGCTGCCGCGGATCGCCGGGAGAAGCCGTCGCGACCTGTGCGCACCCCACCGCCAGCATGGCGATCGCACCGAGGCTGCACGCCCCCAGATTCCGACCCAGACGGTTCCGGACGGAACGGCTCTTCAACTGCATCCTCTCGACTCCACGCTTGACGTTTGTGGTTGACGAACGCGGTCATGTCCGCAAAAGACAACATTGTCAATTTTGATCTCGCTCCGGATTTCCGGGCGATTAAGGACGGGGTCCGGGCGCAGTACGCCACGGTCCGCGCACAGGGAGGGATGCCAGTGAAGCCGCGTTTCAAAGCGACTCTGATCACGCTCGCCGGAGCCACCGCGATCGGTGGATGGAGCGCAGCGGCGGCGGCCAAGGATGCCGCGCCGATCGTCCCCGACGCGCAGCTTCCGGCATCGCAGGTCAAGCTCGACCTCGCCAAATGGCCAGTCATCAACCAGCCGCCCGCGCTGGCCAACGCAGCCCAAACCGAAGCGAAGATCGACGCACTGATCGCGCGCATGACCATCGAGGAGAAGGTCGGCCAGCTGATCCAGCCCGAGATCCTGAACGTCACGCCCGAGGACGTCCGCAAATATCATCTCGGCTCGGTACTCAACGGCGGCAATGGCCGCCCGAACAAGGACCCGCGCGCGCCCGCATCCGAATGGCTCAAGATGGCGGACGCCTATTATGACGCGTCGGTCGACACGACCGGCGGGCGTGTCGGCATCCCGATCATCTGGGGTACCGATTCCGTCCACGGCAACAACAGCATCTTCGGCGGCACGATCTTCCCGCACAATATCGGCCTTGGCGCGGCGAACGATATCGAGCTGACCAAGGCGATGGGCCGTATCACCGCGGTCGAAACCGCGGCGATGGGCGTGGACTGGACCTTTGCCCCCGCCGTCTCGATCCCGCGCGACGACCGCTGGGGCCGCAGCTATGAGGGCTTTGCCGAAGAGCCGAAGATCGCCGGCCGCCTCGCCGCTGCCTATACCGAAGGGCTTCAGGGCAAGGCCGGCGATGCCAAGGACTTCTTCAAGCCCGGATCGATCATCGCCACGGTCAAGCATTTCATCGCCGACGGCGGCACGCAGAACGGCCGCGACCAGGGCGACGCGGTCGTGAGCGAGCAGGATCTGCGTACCATCCACTATCCGCCCTATATCGACGCGCTGTCGGCCGGCGCGCAGACGGTGATGGCATCCTATTCGAAATGGAACGGCGTGCGCATGCATGGCCACGGCCCGCTGCTCACCCGCCTGCTCAAGGAACGTTCCGGGTTCGACGGCTTCGTCGTCGGCGATTTCAACGGCCATGCGCTGATCCCCGGCTGCACCAACGGCAATTGCCCGCAGGCGCTGATGGCCGGGGTCGACATGTACATGATCCCGGTCGACTGGAAGGAACTGCACGGCAACCTCGTCCGCCAGGCGAAGGACGGCACGATCCCGCAGGCGCGGCTCGACGATGCCGTTCGCCGCATCCTGCGCGTCAAGTTCCGCGCCGGACTGTTCGACCATGGTCGGCCGTCGGCGCGCGCCTTTGCCGGACAGCAGTTCGTCGGCACGGCCGAGCATCGCGCGGTCGCCCGGGCGCTGGCCCGCAAGTCGATGGTGCTGCTCAAGGATAACCGCAAGCTGCTTCCTTTTCCCGCCAACTCCAAGGTACTGGTGACCGGGCAAGGCGCCGACGACGTCTCGATGCTGGCGGGCGGCTGGACGATGACGTGGCAGGGCACCGGCCTGTCCAATGCCGATTTCCCGGGATCGACCAGCGTCTATGCGGGCCTCTCCAGGGCGCTCGAGGCTGGCGGCGGCAAGGCGATGCTGAGCCGCGACGGCAGCTTCACCGAAAAGCCCGACTATGCTGTCGTCGTGTTCGGCGAGATGCCCTATGCCGAGTATCAGGGCGACCGCGAGAGCGTGCTGTACAAGCACCCGGCGAACGACCCCGACCTTGGCCGGATGCGCAAGCTTCAGGCGGCGGGCATCCCGGTGATCGGTGTGTTCCTGTCGGGCCGCCCGCTCTGGATCAACCCGCAGCTCAACGCGTCGGACGCGATGATCGCGGCGTTCCTGCCCGGTACCGAGGGCGGCGGCGCGGTCACCGACATGATCGTCGCCGGCGCGGACCGCAAGCCGCGCCACGACTTCACCGGGCGCCTGTCCTTCTCCTGGCCGGCCAATGCCGCGCAGACCGCGCTCAATGTCGGGGACAAGGATTACAAGCCGCTCTTCCCGTTCGGCTATGGCCTCAGCCTCGCCAATCGTGGTGCGCTGGGCAAGCTGCCCGAGACTCCGGGTCTCCCGCCCGAACTGCTCGCCGCCGCGCGCAACCTGGCCTTCTTCAACGAAGGCCGCGCGCTGGCACCGTGGCGCATCTATCTTGGCGATAGCGCCGAAGGACGGCTCAAGACCGAGGGCGACCGCTTCGTCACCAGCCGCTCGGGCGCGGTGAAATTCGAATCCGCTGATCGCGTGCGGCAGGAAGACAGCAAGCTCGCGAGCTGGACCGGCAAGGGTCGCGGCACGATGTTCGTGCTCGGCTATGCCCCGGTCGATTTCGCGGAAGCGCTGGCACAGAATCAGGCGGTGGTGGTCACCGCTTCGGTCAACACCGTGCCACAGGGCAAGGTCGAGGCGAGCTTCGGCACCGTCGGCCGCAACGTCACGGTCGATGCGACGAGCCTGTTCAAGGACGCAAAGGCAGGCGAACTGCAGAAGTTCAGCATCCCGCTGCAGTGCTTCGCCAAGGCTGGCGGGCAGTTCGGCAGGGTCGAAATGCCGCTGATGCTCGCGACGGACCAGTCCTTCGCGCTCCAGATCAGCGGGATCGCGATCGCGCCGCCCACCGGGCGGGTCGCATCCTGCGCGCAATAGCATTGCGACAGCGGCGCGCGGCTGTATGAAACCTGTCATGGCACGCAGCAGCGAGGGGCCGGCGCGGCGATCGACGATCATCGACGTCGCGCGGGAGGCGGGAGTCTCGATCAAGACCGTTTCGCGTGTCGTTCGGCTCGAACCGAACGTCCGCCCGGAAACGCGCGAGAAGGTTCAGGCGGTGATGGACCGGCTGAACTATCGCCCGACGCTGTCGGCGCGCAGCAGCGTCAGCTCGCGCTCGTTCCTGATCGGGCTGGTGTTCGACAACCCCAACCCCGCCTACACCTTCGACCTGCTGCGCGGCGCACAGGAATCGGCGCGCGCCAACGGCTATCACCTCGTCGTCGAGCCGATCGACGGCAGCAACGGCCATGCCGGGCAACAGATCACCGACCTGGCGGTGCAGTCCAACCTCGACGGGCTGATCGTGCCGCCGCCGCTGTGCGACAAGGCGGACGTGATCGAGGCGCTGGAAGATCTGGGCCGCTCCTTCGCGCGGATCGCACCAAGCGTCGAGATGCCGAACGGCTTCGCGGTGTCGATGGACGATCATGCGGCCGCTGCGGCGATGACACAGCATCTGATCGGACTGGGTCACCGGAAGATCGGCTTCATCACCGGCCGAGCCGGCACCGCCACCACGCGGAAGCGGTTGGAAGGCTATCGCGCGGCAATGGCCGAAGCCGGGATCGACGTGCCCGAGGGCTGGATCGCACAGGGCAATTTCAGCCTGCGCTCGGGCCTTGAGATGGGCGAGATGCTGTTGCAGACGCAGCCCGGGCTGACCGCGGTGTTCGCCAGCAACGACGACATGGCGGCGGGCGTGCTGATGGCCGCGCACAAGCTGGGCCGCGACGTGCCCGGAGACCTCTCGGTCGCGGGCTTCGACGATTCGGTGACGGCGAGTGCGATGTGGCCGCCGCTCACCACCATCCGCCAGCCGGTGTTCGAGATGGCGGCGCTCGCTGCCAAGCGCATCATCGAGCATCAGCGCCATCGCGAGAGCCCGATGCCGCCGAGCGAGAAGCTCGATTTCGAGCTGATCGAGCGCGGATCGACTGGCCCCGCTCCGGCCTCCTGATGTCCGCGGACACGCGCCTCGCCGCGCGCGTGACGTTGCTGCTGCTGTTCTTTTGCTGGGGCACCGTCGCGGTGCTGCTGCGGCTGTCGGTACCGCATTTCAAGACCGCGTTCGACCTGGGCTATCGCGACGCGCTGCTGATCCAGTCGAGCTTCTTCCTCACCTATCTGCTGGTCGCGCGCGCAGCCGGTGGGGTGATCGCGCGGATCGGATTCCGGCGCGGGGTCGGCGGCGGGCTGGCGCTGATGGCGGCGGGCACACTGGCACTGGCGCTCGCGACGCAGATCGGCGCCTTCGCCGCGCTGCTGCCCGCGGTGTTCGTGATCGCGTGCGGCGTCACCTTTCTCCAGGTCGCCGCCAATCCGCTCGCGGCCAGCGCCTCCGCGAACCGTTCCGCGGCGGCCAACCTCACGCTCGCCCAGGCGTTCAACTCACTCGGCACGGTGGCGGCGCCGATGATCGCGGCTTGGGCGTTCCTCGACCGCGACCTGCCCGATTCGGTGAGCGAGCTTCAGTCACTGCGCGAACTCTTCTTCGCCGTGGGCGGCGTGTTGATCGTGCTGAGCGCGATCAGCTTCGTCACATTGCGCACACTTCCCGACAGCGCCGCAAGCCTTGCCGAGGCCGCGATCCCCGTCGAAGCACGGCGGCGCGTGGCGGCGGCGGTAACGGCGATCTTCCTCTATGTCGGTGCCGAGGTCGCGATCACCAGCACACTGATCAATGCGCTCGAGGCCGACTGGTCGATCGCTGCGGACCGCAGCCTCAGCGCGCGGCTCGTCGTGCTGTTCTGGCTCGGCATGCTCGCGGGACGGCTGGCCGGCAGCCAGTTGCTCGCGCATCTGCCGCGCGGACGAACGCTTGCGGCATCGTGCCTGATCGCCGTGCTGCTGCTCATCATCGCCGCGTTCGCCAACGGAATCGCCGCCGCCGCATGTCTGCTTTCGCTTGGCCTGTTCTGCGCGATCCAGTTCCCGACGATCTTCACCATCGCCACAGATGGCCTCAGCGCTCCGCAGCGCGCCCGCGCCGCGGGGTGGCTATGTATGGGGATCGTCGGCGGCGCGGTCGTGCCATTGCTGTTCGGCGAGATCGCCGATCGCATAACGCTGCAGGCGGCACTTGCCGTGCCGGTGATCTGCTTCGTCTATGTCGGCTGGTTCGCGTTGCGCTTCGGCGACCGGCCGGCGTCAGCGGCAGGGGGGTAGCTTCGCAGGAAGCGTCGTCACCGCACTCTCGCGATAGCCGTAGCGGATCGCCTTGGCCGCGACCGCACCCGATACCGGCCCGGCATAGAGCTTCCATTTGCCGTCCGCGCCCTGCCAGCCGATCGACGCACCCGGCGTGGCCGAGGCCAGCCGCACCGCGCCGCCCGCTCGACAAGCCACGGGCGCAGCAGTCAGCGGCTGCTTGCCGCCGGGCCGCATGCGCGCCACCATCTTTGCCTCGGGCATTGCCGACAGATCGCCTGTCCGCGCAGTCCACGCATCGAGCGCCTTGCGCATCCGCATCAGCCGTGGCCGCTGCGCCGGATCCGCGGCAAGGTTCCTGACCTGATCGGGATCGGCGACGGTGTCATACAGCTCCTCGTGCGGCAGCGGGCCGTGGAGATAGCTGCGCTGGAGCGGCGTCAGCCTGCCCGCCGCATCCAGCCGCCGCCACTCCGCCATGATCGGATTGACGTTCTGATAGACGAGCGAGGGCAGCACCGGCTGATCGGTGATATAGTTACGGATATAGGCGTAGCGGCCGTCGCGGATCAGCTTGCGGCGCTGCGTGATCTCGTCGAACCGGTCGGCCGATGCCTCGATCTGCGTGCGCGGGCGGTGGCGGCCCAGAATATCGTGTCCCTGAATCCAGGCGGGCGCCTTCGCCCCGGCCAAGCCGAGCAACGTCGGCGCCAGATCAACGAAGCTCACCAGTTCATCGCGCGTCGTCCCCGCCCCGCGCGCGTCGGGATAGCGCACGATCAGCGGTACCTTGAGCCCGGTATCGTAAAGCGAGCGCTTGCCGCGCGGCAGCCCGTCGCCGTGATCGGTGGTGAAGATGATGATGCTGTCCGCGAACCGCCCCTCGCGCCGCAGCTGATCGAGCAGCTTGCCGACGCGTGCGTCCATCACCCGAACATTGTCGTAATGCCGCGCAATATTGGCACGCACCGCCGGCGTGTCGGGATAATAGGGCGGCACACGCACCTTCGCCGGATCGGTCGGCGTGAAATCCTTGTCCGCGTCGATCCGTGCATTCTGCTTCATCACCTGCGCGATCGAGGGGTGCGTCCCCTTCGTCTCCGGCGGCCAGGTACGGCTTTCATGCGTCTCGCCGAAATTGATCATCGCGAAGAAAGGCTGGTTAGGCGCCCTGCCCTTCCAGTCGGCATCGCCCGAATTCTCGTCCCACACGGTGAAGGGGTCGCCGAACTGGTAATCGGTCTTGGCGCGATTGACGGTGTAATAGCCCGCGGCGCGCAGCAGTTCGGGAAAGGCCTTCACCTGCGCAGGCGGCACCGCTTCGTAGGGCGCGCCATGATCCATGTCCTTGCCGAAGCTCGAGGTGCGCATGTGCATCGTGCCGAGCGTCTGCTGATGCACGCCGGTAATCAGCGCCGAGCGGCTCGGCGCACAGACCGGCGCGGCGGTGAAGACATTGGCGAAGCGGACGCCCTCGCGCGCCAACGCGTCCACGTTCGGCGTATGCGCGACCGGATCGCCATAGCTGCCGAAGCGCGGGCTGAGATCCTCGGCCGTGATCAGGATGATGTTGGGACGTACCAGCCGTGCCTGCGCCGGAGCAGGTGTCGGACGGTCACGCGCCACGGCCCAGCCGCCGGCGGCGAACGCTACGACAAGCGCCGACGCAGCCGCCGCGCCGCGCATCAATGTTCCGCTCCCGTGGTCCCCACACGCTTGCCGCCTTCATTGGCGATATGGCGCTTGAGGTCGGGATCGCCCGGCTTGCGCAGCCAGCTGTCGGGGAACTCCGCCGCCTTCGATCCGTCGCGCGCGCGCAGCACCGCGCCCACGCCGCGCCGCTCGGTGAAGGTGATGCTCGACCGCGCATCACCCTGATCGAGCCGCGCGAACAGCTCCTCGCGCAGCTTGGCGATACGCGCCTGCTGCGCCGGATCGTCGATCAGGTTGCGCGTCTCCTTAGGATCCACAGCGAGGTCGTAGAGTTCCTCGGTATCCCAGATGCCGTGATATTGGATCAGCTTGTACTGGTCTGTGCGCAGCGCGAAGGTGGTCGGCGTGTGGGGGTAGTTATACTCCCAATAATATTCGTAGAGCAGCGAGCTGCGCCAGTTCACCGGTTTCTGCCCGCGGATCAGCGAGGCGAAGCTCATCCCGTCATAGGTCGCGTTGGGCTTCGCGCCCGCAAGCTCGACGAAGGTCGGCGCCCAGTCGATATTGGCGACCATCTCCTTGACCGTCCGCCCCTTCGGCCCGCCGCCACCATAGACGACCAGCGGCACGCGCATCGATTCCTCATACGCGTTGCGCTTGTCGATCAGGCCATGCTCGCCGAACATGAAGCCGTTGTCGCCCATCAGGATGACGATGGTGTTGTCGAGCTTGCCCTGCCGTTTGAGCTCGTCGAAGATCTGGCCGATCCCGTCATCGACCGCGCCGAGCGTCTGGTAATAGCGGCGCTTATATTCCTCGACGTCGAGGCGGCTGTGATAGGGGAAGTCCACCCCGTGCCAGCTGTTGCGCTGGTTCTTCACCCACATCGGCTTGCCCGCGTAATTCGCTGGTGTGTCGGCCAGTGTCTCGGGCAGCGGAATCCGCTCGCCCTTGTACTTGTCCTTGTCACGGTCGGCCGGGATGAAGTCCGAATGCACCGCCTTGTGCGAGAGGTAGAGGAAGAAGGGTTGCTCCCCCTTGCGATCGCGCAGCCATGTCAGTGCATAATTGTTGAGATCGTCGGTGATGTAGCCGCGCTGCTCGACGCGCTTACCATCGACGTTGAGCTTGTGACGCGGGCCGCCCTGGCCGTTGTCGGGGAGATAGTTGCCCTGTCCCGCGAAGCTCACCCAATGGTCGAACCCGGCCTGCGGCGCATCGCTGTGCCCGCCCATATGCCATTTGCCGACGAACGCGGTGGCGTAGCCCGCGCGCTGAAGCGCGGTCGAGAAGAACTGGGTGCCGGGACGGAACTTGATGTTGTTATCGGCGATGCCGTGGCGGTGCATGTACTGCCCGGTCATGATCGACGCGCGGCTGGGCGAGCAGAGCGCGGTGGTGACGAACGCATTGGGGAAATAGGCACCCTCCTTCGCCATCCGGTCGATATTGGGCGTCTTGAGCGTCGGATCGAGGAAACCAAGGGCGTCGTAGCGCTGGTCGTCGGTCAGCACGAAGATGATGTTGGGCCGCTTCGCCGCCGCAGGAACGGGTTTCGCCGGCGCCGCTGCGTCTCGGGCCGGGGCCACTCCCGGCGTCGCCAGCGCAGCCAGGGTCGCCGCCGTCAGCATCAGCCGGATCGTCTTCTTCATCACGTACGCCTCACCGTCGGAAAACAGGAAAAAGAAGGGGTGCGGCGATACGGAACCGCACCCCAGGGGAGTATCAGTTGCGGATCCGCACGCCGAACAGGAAGCGGCGGTCGTTGACGCGATAGGAGAGCAGCCGCTCCTCGATCTCCTGATAGCGCCGCTCGGGCTCATTCAGGATATTGAGCGCTTCGGCGCTGATCGAGATGTTCTTGGTAATGTCGAACCCGATCGACGCGTCGAGCTGGCCATAGGGCTTGGCGAACGACGCCTGGTTGGTGTCGGTACGCTCGTCATAGAATTCGCTGCGCCAATTGTACGCGGCGCGCGCCTTGAAGCCCCATTTCTCGAAATAGCCGATCAGATTGTAGCTGTGCTTCGACAGGTCCTGCACCGGCAGGCGGGTACCGCCCGCACTGATCGAACCGCCATCGGCATCGACATAGGTGTAGTTGGCGACGAAGCCGAACCCGTCGAGCGGCGACGGCAGAAAATCGAGCGCCTGCTGCCAGCTGAGCTCGACGCCCTTGACGGTGGCGCCGCCGACATTGACCGGGGTCTCTACGCGGGTGATGTCCTGCCCGACCAGACAGCCGTCATTGCCCGGCGTGGTCTCCAGCCCCGAATCCGGGGTCGGCATGCACCGCTCGACCACGCCCTTTTCGATCCGCTCGACGAAATTCTTGTAGAAGAAGGCGGCGGAGATGAGGTTGCCCTTGCCGTAATATTTCTCGATCGAGAGATCGACCTGGTTGACCTCCTGCGGGTTGAGCAGCGGGTTGCCGCCATTGGCGCGATCGAAGGAGTCGCTCACCACGATCGTTGGCGCCACATCCGCCAGAGACGGGCGCGCGATCGCCTTGGCCGCACCGAAGCGGACGTAGAATTTGTCGGCCGGCTGGAACACCAGGTTCAGGCTGGGCAGGAACTTCGAATAGTCCTTGTCCACCGTCACCCGGTCGAGCGTCACCGCGCCCTGACGGCCGCCTGGGATCACCCCCATCGCGGACTGATCGGTACGGATCCAGCGCACGCCGATATTGCCGAACACCGGCATGCCGGCGAGGTCGAACTTGAGGTTCGCCTTGGCATAGGCGGCATAGTCGGTGCGCCGGACGTCGAAGCGCCAGCTTTCATCCAGCGCGTAGCTGATCCCGTATTTGGTGAACAACCGGTCGATATTCGCTGTCATGTAGCGCGGATCGACCACGTACCAGAAGCGCTGGAAATCGCCGGTGGCGCCGTCGAGTAGGTCGCCAAAGGGCAGCGCCGTGACGAAGCCCGGCTCCAGCGCGTCGATCTGGGTGAACGGACGGCTGCCCAGCGTGCCGTCGGCACTACCCGGCCCATCGCGCCCGCGCATACGGAAGCGATAGCCGCGCGAGTTGGCGATCCGCCCACCAAACTCGAAGGCACGGATCGGTCCCGCGTCGACCTCCCAATCGAAGTCGAGGCGATAGGCGGTCTCGGTGGTCTTCTGCGTATCGCGATTCACCGCGACATTGTTGAAGCTGTAGATGGCGAGGTTGGTGAAATTATAGGCTGCATCCGGCGAGGGCCCGGTCACCGGTCGGCCGGCCACCGAGGATTGCAGCGGCATCAGCGTGGGGATGTCGGTCCCCTGATTATAGTCGAAGAAGAAGAACGGACGATCGACACCGGCGATCCCGCTGGTCGTGTTGATGAACTTGTTGAACTGGCGCCCGAAGCCGACCGCGAGCTGGGCTTCGACCTTGAGGCGGTTGGTTGCACTCCACTTTACCCCGGTCTGGATGTTGTAGACATCCTGCTCGGGCGGATTGGAGGAACCGGCGATGTTATAGCCGATGCCGGTCGGCGTCGTGCCCTGCGTCCGGCCGACAAAGGCCGAAGTGACGGTCTGGTTCTCGCTGATCGTCATCCCCGGCACGTTCGAATAGACACGCGCCAGACGGCTGCTGCCGGGGTTGGCCGGATCGGGCTCGATCGCGTTCGTCAGATTGGCGACGACCTGATACTGGTAATCCTGCGTGCGGTTCCGATTGTAGGTACCGTTGACGTAGAATTCGAACCGATCGCTCGGCTTGATCTGGATCGCGGCGGTATAGGATTCGAGGCGGCGGTCCTGATCGATGATACGCAGCCGCGTCTGCAGCGGCACATAGACGCCGTCCTGCAGGTCGGTGATGATCCCGGTGTTGCGATCGCGGACGATTGTCTCGCCACGCACGCCATCGCCGTCCAGGTCGAGCGCCGTGCCGCCATTCACGGTACTGTTGACCGCTTCCCAGCCGCGCACGTCGAAGAAGTCCTGACGTAGGCGGCGATGGTTGCGCGTGTAGCTCAGCAGGACGCCGATCTGACCACCGTCGCCAACGCTCCAGCCCTTGCTCGCGAGCAGGCTGACGTTCGGCGTCCATTTGTCGGCACGCTCGGCATATTGCGCCTGCGCGCCCGCCGACAGGATCAGCTTGCCGCCATTGTCGAGCGGCATGCGCGTGTTGAAGCGCACGGTGGCGCCCAGCGCGCCCTCGACATCGCTTGCCGAAGGCGTCTTGATCACTTCGATGTTCGAGAGCGCCTCGGACGGAATCGTGTTGAACGCCACCCCGCCGCCGGCCTCGGAACCGAGCTGGGTCTGGCCATTGATCTCGATGCGGTTCTGGCTGAAGCCGCGCACCGCGATCTCCGATCCCTCACCGAGGTCGCGGTTGATCTGCACGCCGGTGACACGCTGCATCGCCTCGGCGACATTGGTGTCGGGCAGCTTGCCGATGTCCTCGGCATCGATCACATCCTTGATCTGGTCGGCGTTGCGCTTGCGGTCGGCGGCGCGCTGGAGCGAACCGCGGATACCGCGGATGATGATCTCTTCGGCAGCGGGCTGGTCGGGCGCGGCATCCTGCGCGGCCTCTGCGGCAGCTTCCTGCGCGAGCGCCGGCGCGGCCATCGCCGTCAGGCTCACGCCCGCCAGGATCGCCAGATGACGCATCGCGCGCCGGTTGCGAATCACCTCGATCACTTCAACCCTCCCCTGACCGGACGTAGCCGGCATTGATTCGTTGGGCTCTTTCAGAGGCTTGAGCCCTGTATTTCGAGCCACGAAAAGCCGCACCCACGGCGTTCCGTGACGCCCTTATGACAATATTGACAATGAATGACAACATTATCATTCTGACCATGCAAAGTGACCGGCAACCTTCTACGATCGGTCTACATGCCTAGGGAGAGGCGTCATGAGTCGCGCGAAGCGCTTATTGTATCTGGCAATCGCCGCCACGGGACTGATCGGCCTCACACACGCTTCGGTCGCGCAGGAAGCGCCGCGTCCCAACATCGTTCTGATCTTCGTCGACGACATGGCCTATGGCGATCTGAGCGCCAACGGTGCCGGTGCCTGGGTCACGACACCCAATCTCGACGCGCTCGCCCAGTCGGGCGTGCGCTTCACCAACGGCTATTCCGCCTCCCCGGTATGCGGGCCGAGCCGAACGGCCTTGCTCACCGGATCCTACCCCAATCGCTATGGCGTGTGGTGGAACCCGGACACGGGCAAGGCCGAGCTCCCCGCCGGCCAGACGCTGCTTCCCGCGCTGATGCGCGATACGGGCTATGCGACGGCGGTGGTCGGCAAGTGGAACCTGCCCACCGATCCGCGCGCATCGGCCGATGTCGTGCACGATCCGATGGTATGGGGCGGCGGGTATTGGCCCGAAGCCAATGGCAGCTACGCCGGCGTCGGCAAGGGTTCAGGCGCGGGCGGCCGAGCCTCGGGGCTATGGGGACCAACCAAGCCGGACGACCAGTATCTCACCGACCGGCTGACCGGCCATGCGATCGACTTCATCCGCGACCAGTCCGCCGCCAAGCCGTTCTTTCTCTATCTCGCCTATAACGGGCCCCACAGCCCGCTCGAGGCGCATCAGCGTTTCCGAGCACGCGTCGCGCATCTCGATAGCGAGCCCAAGCGGCTCTATGCGGCAATGGTGCTGGCGGTCGATGAAGGCGTCGGCGCGGTACGCAAGGCGCTCGCCGACAAGGGGCTGGACCAGAATACGTTGATCGTGTTCGTCAGCGACAATGGCCCCGCCAAATCGGGCTTCCGCGGCTATCAGCCCGATTGGCCCAAGGTTGTTCTGGGATCGGTCGGGCCGTTGAGCGGCACCAAGGGCACCTATCGAGAAGGGGGCATCCGCGAGCCGTTCCTGGTCAGTTGGCCCGCGGGTGTCGCCGCCAATCAGGTGCGCGACGACGCGGTAACGACGATCGACCTCTACCGCACCTTCGCCGACCTCAGTGGCGGGAAGATTCCCACCGAGACCGTCACCGATGGCACGAGTCTGGCCCCCATGCTGCGCGATCCCAAGGCGGCGATGCCGGAGCGCGACCTGATGTGGGCCGGTCGTATCTGCCGCCCGCGCGGCTGCGTCGATTCGGGCGCGATGCGCACGGGCAAATGGAAGCTGCTGATCGAGGATGGCGGTAAGCCGAAGCTCTTCGATCTGAGCAACGATCCCGGCGAGCGCCGCAACCTTGCCGGTACCAATGCCGTCCGTGTGACCGACATGTCCGCTCGCTACCAGCTGTGGAAGGCACGCTTCCCAGCCAACGCCTCTGGCCGTGCCGGCCCCGCCGGCGAGCGCGCTGCCGCCGAATAGTATCTATTTCCGGAGATCCCGAATGACCGTCCGCAACGCCCTGCTTGCCTCCTTCGTCGCCCTTCCCCTTGCCAGTGCCTGCGCGCCTGCCACCGCCGAACCGGTTTCTGCTGCCCCGGTGCAGAAGCCCGCTGCGTTGAAGCAGCCCAACATCCTCGTCATCCTGATGGACGATCTTGGGTGGCGCGATGTTGGCTATGCCGGATCGCCCTTTTACGAGACGCCGGCGATCGACCAGCTCGCGAAGGACGGACTACGGTTCGACAACGCCTATGTCGCCTATCCGCGCTGCACCCCGTCGCGCTTCGCGCTGATGAGCGGCAAGAATCCCGCGCGCGGCGGCGTGCCCGGCGGCACCGGCGGTGAATCGCTTCCAGCGAGCGAGGTGACGGTGGCCGAGGCGCTCAAGGCGGGCGGCTACGCCACCTATTTCATCGGCAAATGGCACCTCGGCAAGACGCCCGACACCATGCCCGATGCGCAGGGCTTCGACGTCAACATCGCCGGCGGATCCGCCGGGGCGGTCAGCTCGCACTTCTTCCCTTATGGTGCGGAGAAGGGGCGCACGCTGGGGCCGGGCCTCGAACAGGGGCAGCCCGGCGAGTATCTCACCGACCGGCTGACCGCGGAGACCGTCAGGCTGATCGAACAGCACCGCGCCGCCAAACCCGGCCAACCCTTCTTCGCCTATCTCTCGCACTATGCCGTCCACACCCCGCTTCAGGCCAAGGCCGAATATCGCGCCAAGTACCAGAAAAAGCTTGCAGCGATGGGTGGCGTGAAGGCCGACGCCTATCTCGCCCGCGATGGCGAAACCAAGAAGTACCAGGATAACGCCACCTATGCGGCGATGATCCAGAGCATGGACGACAGCGTCGCCACACTGCGCGCCGCGCTGGAGCGGATGGGGATCGCCAAGGATACCATCATCGTCTTCACGTCAGACCATGGCGGCCTGTCCAACCGCGCCGCCGGGCGCAACCGCGACGTGGCGACGAGCAACCTGCCGCTCCGCGCGGGCAAGGGTCATGTCTATGACGGCGGCACGCGCGTCCCGATGATCGTTGCCTGGCCAGGGCATATCAAGCCGGGAGCAACCCCCGCGTTCACCACCAATACCGATCACTATGCGAGCTTCCTCCAGCTGGCTGGGCTGGCGGCGCAGCCACAGCAGGCGATCGACTCCGTTTCCTATGCCCAGGTGCTGATGGGCGGGCGGATGGATCCGAACCGTGCAGCCTATTGGTACAGCCCGCGCCCGCGCCCGAACCAGACTGCCGATCGTGCCGCCGGTGCGATCCGGGTCGGCAACTGGAAATATGTGCTGAGCTACGATCCAACAGTACCCAGCGAATTGTTCGACCTCGCCACCGATCCGGGCGAGAACAAGGACCTCTCCGCCGCGAATCCGGCCAAGGCTCGGGAGTTGCGTGGTAAGCTCGAAACCTGGCTCGCCTCAATCAAGGCGGTGAAGCCCCGCCTCGGCCGCGACGCGGCGACCGACGACAAAGCCGATCGCGCCGAACGCCGCCGCGCACGGCGCGCAGAACAAACGGCAGTCGAGCAGAATAGGAACTGACGCCAAGGCCTATCAACGGTGGAGTTGCATAACTCCACCGTTGATAGGCCCGAGGATCGCGAGGACGCCTAACAGCACGAACAGCGGATCGGCGAGCCGCCCGGCCGTCCAACCCGAGTCCGTTCGCGCGATAGCTTCGGCGCGCGCCCTATCATCGCTCGCTCCCCGCGACGGGTCGACACCCATTCGGCATGCGCCACGCTGAACTGGCACCCGCCGGACTTTACAGTGCGGTGGGCCGTGCAAGCATCATGACGCCCGGTGTGTGCATCCAAGCGCCACCAAACAAGCGGTTCGACTGGTTCACGATCTATCGTCTGATGTGACTCGCATCAGCACAGGACAACCTCTCGACCGTTGGCGTAGGTGATGGCGTCGGGCGATCAGGCGATTTCGCTGAGCATCTGACCGAGTTGCGCTAGCCCTGTTGGTTCATTCCAAACGGCCTGAGGTTTGAAGCGAATGGATTGATCCTGGCGAGGGACCGATTTTTTCGCGAAGCGCCCAACGCCGAACAAGGAGCACTATAAGAGATGCGTCACCGAGTGTAACGATCGTGTTCTAGCGAAGCACCTAGTCTATGTTTTGCAAATTAGTTTCGAAAGCCGAGCGCTCGCTATCCTCCGATTCTCCTGAAGCCGCAAACTCGCCCCAAGCAGCGAGAAGCTCGCGCCGCATGTCGATGAACTTTGTACGCTTGTAAGCCCGCACGACCTCGTCTGGCACCACGTGCGCAAGGGCCGCTTCTGCGACTGGGTCGGGTATCTGAGGCATTGTTTCGGCCGCCCAATCTCGAAACGTGCCTAGAAAGCCGTTCGCGTCCCACTGCAGGCCGACGTCTCTTAACACCTTCGTCATCGCCATGTCTGACAACGCCTTCCCCCTGCGTGACGCAAAGATCAGATCGTCAGGCTCCACCGCCTCCACGCCCTTCACCTGCATCAACAATGCGATGGCGGGCTGGCTCAAAGTAACGGTGTGAGGCTCGCGCAGTTTCATTAAATCTGCCGGCCTTAGCCAATCGCCAGCTTGAAAATCGATGTGCCGCCATCGCCCAAATCGCACCTCTCCAGGCCGCGCGGTAGTGAGGATCTGAAAGAGCAGCGCGCGCCGTCCGGCGGTCGGCGCTTTGCTAAGCAAATCCCGCACAAAGGCAGGCGTCTGCCGGGCGCGCCATTTGTTCCATGATAAGTTGTTATTATTTTAGAGAATACCTTTAGCGCGCTACCCGTTCAGCCATTCACTACGGCATTCGAGCGCGGACCCGGCGCTCCGTAGCGGCTTGAGTGGCCCTGTTGCTCACGATGAGAACCGTGTCCTTGATCTCGCTTCTGATACGAACACCTTCTCCGCCCGCAAACATCACGCCCTCGAAAGGTAGCATAGGCCGAATCTGGGCCATTCGCGCGCATATGCCCGGACTTGCCACCCTTCCCCGGATTCCGCGTTAGGCATTTGTATGGCTGGAACCGCGCCGCTGCTGCGCGGCTACGTCGTCATCACTCGTCGCTTGCGCTGAACGCCCGATCGCGCTTCATAGCCGCATCACGCTGGAGTTTCCCATGCGCCGTATCGCTTTCCTCCTCGCCTGCACCACCATCGTCCTGCCCGCCTTCGATGCACCTGCCGTCGCCCGGCAGCAGACCAACGCCACGTCTGCCGATGGCCCGACACGCACGTTCACCGGCGCCGATTTGTTCGGGCTGTCGATCGCCGCCGACCCGCAGATCAGTCCTGACGGCCGCACGATCGTCTATGTGCGTCGCAGCGGCGACATCATGACCGATCGGATGCAGTCCTCGCTGTGGTTGATCGACGTGGCGAGTGGCAGGCAATCGCCGTTCGCCGCCAGCGGCTCCAGCCCGCGCTGGTCGCCCGATGGCACGCGCATCGCCTATGTCGCGGGCGATGGCGAGCGCTCGCAGCTGTTCGTCCGCTGGCTTGACAGCGGCGTCAGCGCGCGGGTGACGAGCCTGCCCGGCGATCCCAACAGCCTTGCCTGGTCGCCCGACGGCAGCCGCCTTGCCTATATCGCGACTGTTGCGGGTGAGCCGAGCAAGCTCGGTAAGGCGCCCGCCAAGCCCGAAGGCGCAAAATGGGCCGAGCCGCTGGAAGTGATCGAGCGCGTCACATATCGCAACGACGGTCCTGGCTATCGCAAGCCGGGCTACGACCATCTGTTCGTCGTCGCGGCGAACGGCGGCGCGGCGCAACAACTCACCTTCGGCAAGTTCGATGATGGCGGCCCGCTCTCGTGGAGCGCGGACGGCCGCACGATCCTGTTTTCCGCGATCCGTGGCCCCGATGCCGAACGGCAGGTGATGAACTCCGACGTGATCGCCGTCGACGTCGCGTCGGGCGCGATGCGAACGTTGACCAACCGCGACGGCCCCGATGAGGCGCCGCGCTTCTCCAGCGACGGGAATCGCATCGCGTGGATTGGCTTCGACGACAAGCGCCGTGCCTATACCAATGCCGAGCTGTATGTCGGCGATGCGAGTGCCGGCAATCCGCGGTCGCTCACCGCCTCCCTCGACCGGTCGATCGAGGACGCGCAATGGGCGGCGGACGGCCGCGCACTCTATGCGACTTATGATGACAAGGGACAGCGCAAGCTGGCCCGCATCGGCATGGACGGGCGCTCCATCGTGGTAGCTGACAATCTCGCCGGCGGCGGACTCGACCGGCCGTACACGGGCGGCACCTTCTCAATCTCACGCACCGGCACGATCGCTTACACCGGGGGCGATGCCTCCGCGCCCGCGGACGTGTGGGTAATGAGCGGCGGCAAGCCGCGCCGCTTGACCGAGCTCAATCAAATGCTCACGGCGTCCAAGACGCTCGCGCCGGTCCGCAAGGTCGCCGTTACCGCACCTGACGGCCGATCGGTCGATGCGTGGCTCGCCACGCCACCAGGCTGGCAGCCGGGCACCCGCGTGCCGCTGATCCTCGAAATCCATGGCGGCCCGCACTCAGCCTATGGCCCGACCTTCGCGACCGACATGCAGTTATACGCCGCCGGCGGCTATGCCGTGCTGTGGACCAACCCGCGCGGCTCGACCTCCTATGGTGCCGAGTTCGCCAACTTGATCGACAAGAATTATCCCAGCCAGGATTATGACGACCTGATGGCCGCAGTCGACGCGACGATTGCAGAGGGCGTCGCTGATCCGAGCAACCTGTTCGTCACTGGCGGGTCGGGCGGCGGCGTGCTGACATCATGGATTGTCGGCAAAACGAACCGTTTCAAGGCCGCGGCGACGCAGAAGCCGGTGATCAACTGGATCAGCGAGGCGCTGACCATGGACAACACGCTGTTTACGTCGCGCTATTGGTTCACGAAGCTGCCATGGGAAGATCCCATGAGCTATTGGAACCGATCGCCGCTGAGCCTCGTCGGTAACGTCAAGACCCCCACTTTGGTGGTGGTCGGCAGCGAGGACTATCGCACACCGGTGAGCGAGAGCGAGCAATATTATGCCGCGCTCCAGATCGCTGGCGTGCCAACTGCATTGGTCAAGGTGCCCGGTGCGAGTCACGGCGGCTTCACCAGTCGTCCGTCACAGTCGGCGGCCAAGGCCAGCGCAATCCTCGCCTGGTTCGATCGTTATCGAGGCGCCTCCGCACCGGCAACGCCGGCGAACTAGACTACAGGGACTGGTTTGAGCTGGTATCTGGCTTTCGGCCGAGAGCCGCAGAGCTGATTTTTGCGCGAGCTGCGGGTCAGGAATGCGCCCTAACCCGGTCATTCAGCTTCCCGGCAAGCGTACCCAATAGCCGCCACAGCCCAGGCTCATGACTGTCGCCGAAATCGAAGGGCGCGGTGCAGCCAGGTCTTTCTATGCAACCATCGCGCCGTCATTCGGCCTGCGCCTCGACGGGCTTGCGGGCGCTGGCCGGAGAGACCTCGGCCGCTGGAGCGGAGGCAGTCCCATATTCGTCCCGCGCGGCCTTGAGATCGGCAAGGAAGGCGGGATCGGCACTCAATCGGGTCAGAACCGCTGCCGCGATCGCGCGTGCCGCGTCGGTATCGGTCGGGAAATGATAGCCGCAGATCACCCGGCTCAGCGCATAGTCGCGGCCCCGCTCGAGGATCTCCGGCGCGCGCGCCGGCGCGACCTGCGCCAGCAGCAAGGCGGTGGCCCAGCCATAGACGGTGTGCCCTGACGGGTAGGAGGATCCGCCGCGCGGCTCGCGATCGGGCGCGGGGATGGGGCTGCTGCCGCAGCGGCGAACCAGCTGGTAACGTTGATAGGGGCGCGGGCGCTGGAAGCTTTCCTTGCCGTTCCACACCGGGTCGGCGGCATCGCGCATCGCACGATTCAGCAATTGAATGAGGCGCGGGCTATGCGCGCGGTCGATCGGCTTGCCGAACGCTTCGGCAAAGCGCGGATAGACGCTCTTGCTGTCCAGGTCAGCGGTCGCCCAGCGGTCGGCGGGGACGTCAGCCTGGAACCGCCGCGAGATCGCCATATCGACCTGATCGAGCATCGAGTCCGGCGCGGGCGGCGGACCGACGAGCAGGCGATAGTCCACGCTACCCTTGGGCAGATAGCCCACCGGCTTCGCCTCGCCCTCGGGCCGCTTGATGCCTTCGAGCGACTGCGCGGCGGCGGGTGCCAGGGCCGGACAGGCCAGCGAGAACAGGACGAAGCCGATCGCATAACGGGAGGGGGTCATCGTTTGTCGCTCCTGGAGTGAGCGCCATGCCCCGCCGGTCGGCGACGGGGCATGGCGCGCGGGGTCAGAACTTCGCTTCGAACCCGACGTAGAAGTAGCGGCCGATCACGTCATACTCGCCCGCGACATTCTGCGAACCGCCCGACGCCGTTCCCGACGGCAGGAAGGGGCTCGTGCTGTTGAACGCGTTGTTCACGCCGGCATAGAGGCGGAAGTCCTTGTTCGCGGCGGGAATGTCGACGCTGGCGTAGAAATCGTGACGCACACGATCCTCGATGTGCAGGAAGGGGGGATTGGCTCCCGCCGCCTCGGCCGCGGCGCGGCGCACATTGCTGTCGACCGCGTCACCCGTATAGCGCAGCTTCCAGCGCAACCGCAGGCCGCCGTCGCGATAGCCGAATTGGGCCTGGCCGCTATTGACCCACGCGCCGATCTCACCCTTGAAATCGGTGCGCCGGACACCGTCCACGCCATCGAAGACGGTGTAGTAGTCGAACAGTCGCGAATAGAGGAAGCGGATGTCGAACTTGCCCTTCGACGACAGCCATTGCGGCGCGTCGAACCGATAGTCGATCGCGACATCGGCCCCCGAGCGAACGGTCTGGCTGAGGTTGAGGTCGCGGTTGACGATACGGGTGATCTGTCCTTCCGAGTTGCGGGTGATCTCGTTGCAGAAGAAATTGTCGGTGATCCCGTTCGGGTTGCCCAGGCATTCGCGCAGCAGGTCGATCGCTTCGAGCGAGGAGATCACGTCGCGGATCTTGATCCGGAAATAATCGACCGTCATCGACAGGCCGGGAATGAAGCGCGGCGTCAGCACGGCGCCGAACGACACCGTATCGGCGGTTTCCTCCTTGAGGTTGGGATTGCCCGCCGCAGGGCCTTCGATGCTGGTCGTATCCTGCAGGAACACGCCATTGGCCGCGATCTCGGCGGCAACGCCCGCGATCGAGCGGCAGTTGGTCGCGATCGTTCCCGTCGTCGTTGCGGTCACGCCGCTGCACAGATCGACAACCGAATCCGAATCGTCGCGTGCCGGCGAGTAGAGGTTGGTCACGGTCGGCGCGCGCTGGGCCCGCGAATATTGGCCGCGGAAGCGGATATCGCGGACGGGTGCCCATTCGCCGCCGAAGCGATAGCTCAGGACCGAGCCCACATTCTTGATGTTATAGTCGCCATAGCGCACCGCCGCGTCGAAGGAGAGGCTGTGCGCAAAGGGCTGGTCGCGGAACAGCGGAACCTTGAGTTCGGCGAACGCCTCCTTCGCTTTGATATCGCCTTCATATTCGGCGATGAACGATGCCGATCCAAAGCCGCGCCGCGTGGTGTCGTCGGTCACCGAGCGCTGCCAGTCGCGGCGATATTCGCCGCCCAGCGCGATCGAAACCGGTCCCGCCGGCAGCTCGAACAGCGATCCGCTTACGAAGCCCTGCACCACGTCCTGCTGCATCAGGCCGTCAAGCTTCAGGTCGGCGCGGATATAGTTTGCGGCCGCCGACGTGATCGAGTTCGGCCCGAACAGATTGACCGGAACGCATCCCGCCGCGCGCGCTGCCGCATCGACGCAGCGCACCCGGGACAGGTCGCCCGGCGCCGCGGGGTCGAACTCGGCGTTGATGGCATATTTCAGATTCTGCAGGTTCAGCAGGTTAACGCGGTTCTGCTCCTGGTGGAAACGGCCATAGCCATAGCTGACTTCCCAGTTCCAGCTCTCGCCGATCTTGCCGCGCAGCCCGGTCCAGGCGCGCCACGTCTCGCGGTCGTTGAGGATGCGGTAGTTGCCAAGCTCGTTGAAGCGGCGCGACCACTGGATGCCTGAGGAGGAAGCGGCGGCGCGAATGGAGGTAGGGACATAGGGGTTGTTGCGGGCGATCCTGCCGACCGCAATGGGCGCCAGCGGGTCGCCGAATTCCTCGTCATAGGCGCCGGTCTCGGCGCCGCCGCGTTCGGCCGAGGTTTCCACCTTCGAATATTGCACATGCCCGAAGAATTCGATGTCGCTTCCCAGGTCGACCGTGATCTTTCCGGCGGCGAGATAGGAGGTGCGCGGCGCGCTGATCTGCAGGTCCGGGCGGGTTTCCCAGCCATAGACCGCGGTATTGGTGCTGCGGAACAGATTGCCGTTCGCATCATAGACGAAATAGCCGCCGCCGGCGGTCGAGCTCGAAAGGAAACGGCCGCCGGGCGTGCTGCTGCTTTTCGAAGGCCGGGTGATGCCGAGCTCGCCCTGGTTGAGCGGATTGGAATCCGCACTCAGGCTGTAGGCGACCGATTCCAGCGCGCGGGCGCGCTGATAGCCCATCACCCCTTCCTCTTTCTCGTAGCTTGCGCCGAGCACGAGCGAGACACGATCGTCGAACAGCTTCTGGCCGACGAGCAGGTCGAGGTTGAGCCGCTGGCTGTCGCCTTCGCTCGAAATGCCGGAACGGCCGCCGATCCGGACGCCGTCATATTTGCGGCGGGTGATGATGTTGACGACGCCGGCGATCGCGTCGGAGCCATAGACGGCGGACGCGCCACCGGTGATGACCTCTACACGCTCGACGAACATCGCCGGGATCGAGCTCAGGCTGACCGCACTCGACGTGATCCGGTTCGAGACCGTGCGCCGTCCGTCGATCAGCGTCAGCGTACGATCCGCGCCCAGGCCGCGCAGGCTGACCGAAGAGGTGCCGGCGGCGTTGATCTGGGAATTGGAGTTGGCGAGATTGAGGCTCGGGGTGACGGCGGGATAGTCGGCGAGGACTTCGGACAATTCGGTCGCACCCGACGACTGGATATCCTCGTCGTTGATCTGGACGATCGGCACGGCGGAATCCGTGACCAGCTGCCGCGCGATGCGGCTCCCGGTAACGACGACATCGCCCGCATCATCCTGATCCTGCTCGTCCGGTGCGGCCGCACGGTTCACGCTGGACACGGTTTCGACCTGCGCGACGGCGCGAATGACGAGCACGCCCGATCGTCCCCAGCTCGCTTCGAGGCCGGATCCGGCGAGGAGCCGCGCCACGCCGTCGCGGATCGTGAAGGTGCCGTTGAGGGCCGGCGCGCGTTTGCCCTTCAGCGTGCCGCTGTCGAAGCTGATCTGTTGCCCCGATGTGCGGGCCAGCGCACGCAGGCTTGCCTTCATGTCCTGCGCCGGGATCGAGAACCGGTAGGTGCGTTCCTGCGCGATCGCGGGCACGGCGACGACCGATGCGACAAGCGCTGTGGCAGCGATCGAGCCATGGAGCGCGGATCTGGAAAAGTGCATGATATCCCCCCTGCTACGCCGCCTCTTGCAGGCGGTCACCGGGTAAAGACGCGCGACGCGCAGCGGGGGACACCTGACTTCGGACTCCGCCTCATTTCGTCTCGAGGATGATCTCGCCATTGGCACGTCTCTGGCGGACCGGGTGCAGCGCAACGATGCCTTCGACAAAGGCATCGACATCGCCTGCCTTGTAGACGCCGTCGACGGCGATCGCGCCGACGGCCGGGTCGGCCAGCACGATGCGCTTGGTGGAATAGCGGTTCATGCGCTCGACGGCGCGGGCCAGCGGCTCCTGATCGAAATTGATCAGCCCCTGTTCCCAGCTCAACGATTGCGACAGGTCCGGTCGCGTGACCTGCCCGGGCGTTGCCGAGCCGGCGGAGCCGATGAACTCGCTGCCCGGCGTCATGAGCAAGCGCTGGGACGACGCGGCGGGTCCAGGCGCGCTGTCGGTCCGGTCGCGTACTTCGACCTGGCCTTCGTAGAGGATGACGCGCACTTCGCCGTCGATCATCTCGACGCTGAACGAGGTGCCGACGGCAGCGATCAGCTTGTCGCCCGCGGCAACGGTGAACGGTCGCAGCGGATCCTTGGCGACATCGAACTTGGCGCGCCCTTCGACCAGTTCGACCTGGCGCGCCTCGTCCTTCATGCGAACCGTCATCGCGGTCACGGCGTCGATCGAAACGCGCGAACCGTCGTCGAGCATCGCCACCTGCCGTTCGCCGATCCCGGTCTCATATCTGCTGGGCTGGTTGAGATACCAGAAGGTGCCCGTCCCGAGCAGCAGAAGCAGCGCCGCGGCGTAGCCGAGCGGCCACCAGATCCGCCGCGATGCGACCAGCCAGCGGCGCCGGTTCTTGTTCCGGAATTCGGTCAGGGCTTGGGTCCGCAGCGAGATGACCCGCGGCCTGTCCCCGATCGCGCCGGATGCCTGCCAGACGTCGATCGCTTCCTGCAACACGCCGGCGTGGCCGGGTTGCGCGAGCCATGCCTCGAACTCGGCCCATTCGTCTTCGCGGAGGCTGCCCTCGGACAGCTGGATGCACCAGAGTGCGGCCTCCTCCATGATCTCCTTCGCGGTGAGCGCGGCGGGCGTGATCTCGGTCATGGCGCGCTCCTCATTTCCTGCATCAGGCTCGCCATCGCGCGCGCGACATGTTTCTTTACGGCGCTCACCGAAATGCCGAAGGTCTCGGCGATCGTGTCCTGTCCCAGATTCTCCAGCCGATAGAGAATGAAGATCGTCCGTGTTCGGTCGGGCAAGGCGGCGAGGACGTTCTCGAGCATGGTGAGTTCCCCGCGCCCGGCCGTGATCCGGAACGGGTCGAGCGGATCGATTCCCAGCTCTTCGGTTCGGCTGAGCAGGTCGCGATAGTGCGTCCTGACCTTCAGGCGGCGCGCGCGGTCGGCGAGCAGGTTGGACGCCATCTGGAAGATATAGGCCTCAGGCGAAGCCAGGTCGTCGTTGCGGTGCTTGAGCAGCTTCGCGATCAGCTCGTGGGTCAGGTCCTCGGCCTCGGCATGGTCGCGTACCCGCCGCAGGAAATAGGCGAGCAACGCCGGACGCCATCGGCGCCCGAAATCGAGCTGATCCCTAGCGGGCTGCATGGCGCTGTATCATCGACTGCAAAATCACGGACATGAACCCATAGACGCATCTGCGAACGACAGGGACATCTGGTTTTCGCGATTTGGGAGACCGTCGGCCATCCCGAGGATGACTACACCAAATCGGGCCGCCTAGTGCGCCGCTCCGGCGGCAACCGCGCGGCGGGGCCTGGGCGTCAGCCAGATGATCATCGCCGCGCCGGCGAAGACAAAGGCGGACAGGAGAAAGATATGGCTCGTCGCCAGCGCGAACGCTTCCTTGTCGACCAGTTGTGCGATCACGCCACGTGCCTGGTCGAGCGAGAAGCCCTGCGCCGCCATCGCATTGACCGTGCCGTCGGTATTGAGCTTGGAGACGAGTTCGCTGCGCGCGACGCGGGCACTGTTGTCCCACGCAGTGGTCGAGATCGAGGTGCCGATCGCGCCCGCCATGGTCCGCAGGAACGCCATCACACCGGCCGCCGACGCGGTTTCCTTCGGTTCGACTGAGCCGAGCGCAAGCGTGGTCAGCGGGATGAAGAAGAAGGGCATGCCGAAGCCCTGGAGCATCTGCGGCAGGGCGAGGCTCCAGAAATCTGCCTGGCTGTTCCAATGCACCCGCAGCAGCGAGGTAAAGCCGAGCCAGAGGATACCAAAGCACACCAGCGCGCGCGGATCGACCCGGGTGCTCATCTTGGCCACGATTGGTGACATGATCACCGCCGCCACCCCAGTGAAGGCGGTGGCATAGCCAGCATAGGTCGCAGTGTAGCCCATGCTGGTCTGTAGCCATTGCGGGATGATTACCGCCGACGCGAAGAAGGTGCCGAAGGCGAAGGATAGTGACAGGACGGAGACGGTGAAACCGCGGTGGCGGAACACCCTGAGGTCGACGATCGGCTGGTCCTCGGTCACCTCCCAGGCAAGGAAGACGAGGAAGCCGATCAGCGCGATCACGCCGAGCATGACGATCGTGCGGTCGTTGAACCAGTCATGTTCGCGGCCGAGATCGAGCATGATCTGCAGCGCGCCGATCCACAGCAGCATCAGCATCAGCCCGATCCGGTCGACGCGCAGCCTTTCGGTGGGCGTTTCGACCTTGGAGAGCAGTCGCATCGCACCGAACGCACAGAGCCCGGCGACGGGGATGTTAATGAAGAAAATCCAATGCCACGACCAGCTGTCGGAAATGGTGCCGCCGAGGATCGGTCCGAGGATCGGCGCGACGACGGTGGTCATCGCCCAGACGCCCATTGCCTGGGCACGCTGCTCGGGCGGGAAGATGCGCATCAGCAAAGTCTGTGACAACGGCATCAGCGGGCCGCCGCAGAGACCCTGCCCGATACGGCAGGCGACGAGCATGCCGAGCGAGGTCGACAGGCCGCACAATGTCGAGAAGACGCCGAAGCCGATCATCCCGAAGGTGAAGGTGCGCACCGTGCCGAAGCGGCTGGCGAGCCAGCCGGTGAGCGGCACGCACACCGCCTCCGCCACGGCATAGGAGGTGATGATCCATGTCCCCTGGCTGCCCGAGATACCTAGACTGCCGGCGATATGCGGGACCGAGACGTTCGCGATGGTGGTGTCGAGCACCACCATGAAGTTGGTGAGCGCGAGCACTACGCCCGCAAGGATCAGTGGCAGGCCTTTCAGCGGCGCCATTTCCTCGGCCTTGCCGTTCATGGCGTCGATCCTCAGCTGTTTGAGACGTCGATCTCGGCGTCCATGGAGAGCCCGACCCGCAGCGGGTGTTCGGCCAGCTCCTTCGGGTCGAGCGCGACGCGCACCGGCAGGCGCTGGACCACCTTGATCCAGTTGCCCGTGGCGTTCTGGGCTGGAATCAGCGCGAAGGACGAGCCGGTGCCGCCCGACAGACCGACGACCTTGCCGTGATATTCGACGCTGCCGCCATAGAGATCCGACTTGAGCGTCACCGGCTGGCCCACCTTCACGCGGGTCAGCTGGCCCTCCTTGAAATTGGCATCGACATAGAGCTGTCCGACGGGGACGATCAGCATCAGCTGCGCACCGGGCGCGACGCGCTGGCCGACCTGGACCGCGCGGCGGGTGACCACGCCGTCGATCGGCGCGCGGATCACGGTGCGGTCGAGATCGAGCCGGGCCTGGGCAACCTTGGCCTGCGCCGCCAGCACCTCAGGCGCCGAATTGGCAGTGGTACCGCTGATCAGCGCATTGTTCGCCGCGAGCTCGCCACTGGCCGCGCCGCGGGTCGAACTGGCCTGGGCAACGCCGGCGCGCGCCAGCTCGAGATTGGCCCTGGCCGAGGAGAAGGCGTTGGTCGCCGAGGTGAGCTCCTCGCCCGACACCGCACCGTTGGGGGCGAGGCGCTGGCGCCGGGCGAGGTCCACCCGTGCCTTCTCGTAGTCCGCCTGGGCGGCGACGAGCTGGGCGCGGGCTCGGGAAATATCGGCGCTGCGGGCCTCGACCTGCGCGGCGAGCGCCGCGCTGGTGGCGGAGGTCTGGCCATATTGGCGGCGGGCTCGGGCGAGATCGGCCTCGGCCTGGGCGAGCGCGATTCTTGCGTCGCTGTCGTCGAGCCGGACGAGCACATCGCCCTTCTTCACCGCCTGGGTATCGGACACCGCGACGCCCGCAACCTGTGCCGCGACCATCGGCGTCACGCTGGCAGTGTCCGCGCCGACATAGGCGTTGTCGGTGCTGATATAGTGGCTGCCGATCAGCGCGTACCAGCCGCCATAGCCGACACCGGCGATCAGCACCGCGCCGGCAATGCCGGTGAGCAGCCGCTTGCGCAGGTTCGGCTTGGCGGAGGCATTCTCAGCGACGTTCGCGACGTGGAGGTTGGGTTCGGCATCAGCCATGGGTGGGATCCTTGCGGGCGGCATTCGCGGCCGCGGTGTCGGTGGAAAAGCCGCCGCCGAGCGCGCGGACCAGCTGGACGTCGAGCGTGAACGCCCGGGCCTGTAGGTCGGCGACGATCTGGCGGTTCTGCAGCACGCCCTGCTCGGCAGTAAGTACGTCGAGGAAGGTCGACAGGCCCCCTTCGTAACGCTGGCGGGCGATCGCATAGGCGGCTTCGGAATCGGCGAGGGCCTGGCGGCTCTCCGACAGGCGGGTGACCAGCGCATTCTTGCTGGTCACGGCGTCGGCGACTTCGCGGAAAGCGGTGGTGACGGCCGAGTCATAGGTCGCGACCGCTTCGTCATAGCCGGCGCGCGCACCCCTGTACTGGCCAGCGAGCGCACC
>CAYOXO010000004.1:22029-28401 GCA_964407945.1 uncultured Stakelama sp. | reverse complement strand
GCCATGCCGGCGCAGTCGATGGCGCGATAGGCGCGCGCGGCCAGCGAGCGCACCGCCGCGGAAGATCGGCAGGCTTACCGCGGGACCCACCGAGCCATAGGTCGATCCGCTCTTGAACAGATTGTCGAGACCGAACGCCTGGAAGCCGATCAGCGCGCTGATGTTGATCGAAGGATAGAAGTCCGCGCGCGCGACCTTGATGCGGCTGGCCGCAGCCTCGACCCGGGCGCGCGCGGCGGCAATGTCGGGACGGCGGCCGATCAGGTCGGTAGTGACACCAGCCGGAAGCCCGTGCGTCTCCGTCGGCCCAGCGGGCAGCGCGATGGTCAGGCCGCGGTCCGGGCCCTTGCCGAGCAGTGCGGCGATGCGGTTGCGGGTAAGGCCGATCGCCTCGTCGGTTGCGGCGAGATCGGCTCGCGCGGCGGGGACTGCAGCGTCGGCTTGCTTGAGCTCGGCACGGGTATCGAGGCCGTTGACGACGCGGTCATTCACCAGCTTCTGCGTCTGGGTGCGCAGCTCAAGCGCCTTGCTCTGCACCGCACGCTGGGCGGCAAGGCGGGCGAGATCGGCATAGGCAGCGGCAATGCTGGTCGAGAGGACGAGGCGCGACTGCTCGAGCTCGATCCGCGCCGCCTCCGCGTCCGAGGTCGCGGCGGCGAGCGAGGCGCGGTTCTTGCCCCACAGATCGAGGTCGAAGCTGAGGTTCGCAGCAACCTGGCCGCTGTCGTTCCAGCCCTTGGGTACGAAGGCAGGAGGGATGCCATTGTTGTAGCTCTGCTTGCCCTCGGTCGCGCCAGCCTGAACGCCGATCGACGGGAGGAGGCCAGCGCCGGCCTGCTGGACATAGGCCTGGGCCGAGCGCAGCCGCGCGGCTGCTGCGGCGAGATCGGGCGAGTCGGTCAGCCCCTCGGCGACCAGCGCGCTCAACTGGGGGTCGCCATAGGCGCTCCACCACTCGTTCGCCGGCCAGTTGGCGGCATCGGCCTTGCTGCTGAGCGACTGGTCGGCGGCGTAGCTGGTTGCCGCGCGCACTTCGGGACGGGCGCCGAGCTGCGGCACCGGCGCGCAGGCGGAGACAAGCGCGGTTCCGGCGGCCGCAACGGCGAGCAACGAACGGGGGAAGACTCGGATCATGATATATATACCGTACTGTCTGGTACGGCTCTCGAATTGGGCCCGGCCTATCGACTTGTCAACCGAAAATCGTACCCTATAGTACGATTATGAAGAATATCGTGGAGAAGGCGCCCGGCAAGCGAGAGGCACGCAAGGAGGAGCGGCGCGAGATGATCCTTGAGATCGCCAAGCGAGAGTTTCTCGATCACGGCTATTCGGGCGCATCGATGTCGGCGATCTCGGCCGAACTGGGCGGCTCCAAGGGAACCCTGTGGAGCTATTTTCCGTCAAAGGAAGACCTGTTCGCCGCGGTGCTCGACCACGCGACGCGGGAATATCGCAGCCGACTCGCCGATGTGCTCAAGCCGGGCGAGGACCTGCGCGCCGCCGTGCTGCAATTCTGCCGCGGCTTCATCGCCAAGATTTCATCGTCCGATGGGGTTCGCCTGCACCGGCTGATCGCTTCCGAAGTCGGCCGCTTTCCCGAGGTTGGCGACATCTTCTATCGCCGTGCTCCCCAGCCGACTCAGCAGCTGCTTTCCGGTTTTTTCGAGCGCGCGATGGAGGCGGGAACGATGCGCCGCGACGATCCGCTGTTCGTCGCGCGCATCCTCGCCTCGCTTTGCCTGGGCGTGCAGCAGCGCGTGATGTGGGGTCAGCAACTGTCCGCAACTGAACTCGATAGCGAAGCCGAGCAGATCGCCGAAGTCTTCCTGCGGGCTTTCGCGCTGGAGTAAGCGTCCAGGATCAATCGACGGCTGGCGTAGCGAGAATCGCAAAGGGAGACCGCACGGGATCAGGTGAATCGCTTCGCCCCGGCGACACAGAGAATGACAATGATGGTCGAGGCGACCATGCTTCCTGCCACCGGCTCACCTAGCACCATGGCTGCCAGCAGAAGCCCGAAACAGGGCTGAAGCAGTTGTAACTGTCCGACCCCGGCGATCCCGCCAAGGGCAAGACCGCGGTACCAGAACACGAAACCCAGCATCATCGAGAAGATCGATACATAGCCAAGGCCCACCCAGGCGCGCCAGCTGACCGGCTCCCAGCTTGCTGGCGCGCTGAGCAGCGCGATCACGGCCATGAACGGCAGCGATATCAGAAGCGCCCAGCTAATAACCTGCCAGCCGCCCAAGCGGCGCGAAAGCGCTGCGCCTTCCGCATAACCGAGACCGCACAGAAGAATTGCAGCGATCATCAGGAGGTCGCCGACAATCGACCCGCCCGCGCTCTGGTAGAATGCGAAGCCGGCTACCGATAGAGCCCCGATCGTCGAGAAGAACCAGAAGGCAGGCCGAGGACGCTCGCCTCCACGTATGACGCCGAAGATCGCGGTGGCGAGCGGCAGCAGGCCGACGAAAACGATCGAATGCGCGGACGTGATATGCTGAAGCGCGAAGCCCGTTAGAAGCGGAAAACCAACCACGACTCCCGTCGCCACGATCGCGAGCGGAATGAGGTCCGTGCGCGACGGCTTTGTCTGGCGCAGCGCGATCAGAAAGGCGGCGCCGAGAAGCGCTGCAATGACGGCACGTGCGGACGTGACGAACAACGGCGTGAAATCGGCGACGGCGACGCGCGTTGCCGGCAACGATCCACTGAAGATGGCCACCCCCAGAAGTCCGCTGCCCCAGCCCGCATTGCTCTTGTCCATCACGCCTCGCTTTCGCGAGGCCGGATAGAAAGCGCCTACTGGCCGGGACAGGGACAATATAATACAAAATCGGATAAGTGTATTGGTCGATTGATGAGTACAGATTGCGAGGGCACGCATTGAAACAGCATCGCGCTGGAACGCGGACTGAGGAATTGATGCAGGCGATCCGGTCGAAGATCGGCAGTCGCGCGCTCGGTTCGGGCGACCGGCTGCCGTCTGTGCGCGGGTTTGCTGACACGATGGGCGTATCACCATCAACCGTTGTCGAAGCCTATGACCGGCTTACGGCCGAAGGGCTGATCCGGGCGCGGCGCGGGTCAGGCTATTATGTGGCCGGCTCCAACCTGCCGCCTTTGTCCGTCAGCGATATCGGGCCGCGGCGGGATCGCGCGGTCGATCCCTTCTGGGTCTCGCGTCAATCGCTCGACGCCGATGCCTCGATCGCGAAACCGGGGTGCGGATGGCTTCCGGCAGACTGGATGCCGGAAACCGCCTTGCGCAAGGGGTTGCGTGCGCTTGCTCGTGCCGATGACACGATCCTTTGCGATTATGGTGGAACGCGCGGATCGCTTGCCCTGCGCCGGCTGCTGCTTGGCCGATTTGCTGAAGAGGGAATCGAAGCGAGTGGCGACCAGTTGCTGCTGACCGGATCCGGAACACAGGCAATCGACTTGATATGCCGATACCTCCTGCGTCCGGGGGACACCGTGCTTGTCGACGATCCGGGCTATTTCAATTTCCAGGCGCTGCTTCGTGCCCATCGGGTCCAACTCGTGGGCATCCCCTATACGCCAACAGGCCCTGACACGGTGGCGTTCGAGGCCGCTCTCGCGATGTACAGGCCGCGCCTCTACGTCACCAATTCGGCTCTGCACAATCCGACCGGCGCAAGTCTGTCCCCGCAGACCGCTCATCGGATCTTGAGTGCAGCCACCGCTTATGACCTGACGATCGTCGAAGACGACATATTCGCCGACTTCGAGCCTGTCCCCACGCCACGCATGGCTGCGCTTGACGGCTTGGACCGCGTGATCCGGATCGGCAGTTTTTCCAAGACACTCTCGGCATCGATCCGGTGCGGCTATATAGCCGCGCGCGCCGACTGGATTGAGGGACTTGTCGACCTTCAGGTCGCGACAAGTTTCGGCGGCCCCAGCCCCGTCGCAGCCGAATTGATCGCCGCTGTGCTGGCGGGTGGAGGCTATCGCAAGCATATGGCTGAATTGCATTTGCGGCTGGCACGCGCACGCGACCGGACAATCGACCGCCTTGGAGGACTGGGAATCATCCCCTGGACGATGCCGCGTGGTGGTTTTTACCTTTGGGCCCGACTTCCGGACGGACTCGATTCCGCCGATATTGCGCGCCATTGCATGGATCTCGGCGTCGTACTGGCCCCAGGCAATGTGTTCAGCGTATCGCAGTCAGCGGCTTCGTTTCTGCGTTTCAATGTCGCGCAATCGGACAGTGAACGCGTGGAGAACGCCTTGCGTGCGTCGATCGATGTTGCCGCGCGTGGGTCACAAACGGGTGCATGATCGGCCGGACAGAGGACGCTCTTATGATCCGGCGAGGTGCGAGACCGTGACCGCGGCCAGATAGAGTCCAAAGCCGAAAACCAGAGGGGTCACGATGCTCCTGAGCCGGGCGGCATTTCGGTTAGGAAGCTTCGATGCAGCGAACCCGAAGCCGAAGGCGGGCTGCATGAGGAGGAAGGGCGCCGCGACGGTGCCGAGCCCGACCACGAGTGCGAGACCGGGCGTCGGGGCTGCCACCCATTCCGCGGGCGCCAGGGTCGCCAGCAAGGCGGCAAAGGCGACCCCGGTCGCATAATGGATCGCCCAACCGAGCGAGGCCTCGTACCGGACCGGTTCCGCCTTCCCGATATGCGCATGTGCGAAGCGCCCCCGGGACATATGCCCGATCCATCGGCCGACGAGCGCATAATCGAGCGAGGGGATGCCCAGCGCATGTTTGAGAATGAGGGTCCAGCCATCCATGACGAGCGTCGCAGCGGTGCCGACCAGAAGGATCCAGATCGATGGTTGCATTAACCTCCCTTTCAAGAATTGAGAAGAATCGCTTCAGCGCGGATCCCGTCCTGCCACTTCAAGCCGACTTGAGGTCAAGGGGCTAAAACGGATGATCTTGCAGAACCCGTGCAGTGGCCTGGGATCCCACATCTTCGCCATCGCTGCTTTCGCAGCCTCATGTCCAAAGGCCAGAAGTCGCTATCGGCCCAAGCGCTGCGGGCACAGGCGGGAACGGCTGCAATCGCGGCTGATCTCCGCCTTTCTCGAGATCGCCGGCACGCTACATGGGTGAGCGGATCGTTGTGGAGAGGCTAGAACGACACGTACGCGCCCTCATTCCCGTCGTTCGAGGACCCGGCGGGCGATCCCGAAACCCGCCGTTAGTTCCCAGTCACGGAACGCCCAGAAGATCCATCCTATGAATCAGCAAGCCAGTGAGGACGGTGGCTACGCATCCCCATTCGGACGCGCTACGGGTCTCGTAAGGCAATAATCGATCATAGCCATTTAGGAGATGTCCGCAACGGGGCCCTTTCCCGCCCGCCTGGTTTTGGATCACCACTGATATACTTAAATTGAACATGAACTTCTGATCAATTTGATTGCGCACCATAACTTTGGTTAGCTAGCATCGCTGCGATTCCGGTGGCCCCGGTTTCTGGAGCGGAATGAGCATAGGTGAAGGCGTTTGATCGGTTGATGAGGACGGGGACCTGCCGATCGCCTGCGTCTGCATCTGCAACAAGGAATTCAGCCCCGGCCAGAAGGTCACGATGAGGCTCCAGGCGGTCCAGCGCTACAATAATATGACTGGCCGGGTCGAACGTATCGAATGCGGTCGCGGGTCTCGCTCGTCCCGCGGTGACGACCTTGGACGATGCATGGGGCGCAGTCGATGGCAACTGGGGTCGGTCACGTCTGGGATGATGGCGACGGCCGATATCCGGACGGGCGGCGCAGCCTGCCGGCCAGTCTACTGAGCCCGATCGATCGGGCCACAAAGAAAGCAGGGGGAATGTGAGCTACAGGTTCAGCCGCAGGAATTTGCTTGGCGCCGCCGGCGGGTTGGCAGGGGCCATGCTGGGCGGCTGCCAGTTCCTCGGCCTTCAATGGCGTTACCGGTATCGGCTTATTGCGACATTGGTAAGCGAGAACGCGACGATAACAGGGTCAAGTGTGATCCAAGTCGTTCGCAATAAGGGCTATAATGTCATTTCTGGAAGAATCGATGGAGAGGCCCCGGTCGTCGATATTCCTGGTCGTGTGCCACTGTTTGTCCTGCTTGTTGGTCCGGACCTTTCGCCAGATTGGCCGAGGTATATGCCACATGAGGCATTCTCCGGAATCGGGTTGGGTAATAGCATTGATACCAAGGCGCTGGACAGATTGGTGGATATGGAAGGAACGAGCGCGAAGCTTTCAGTGGCAAGCTATCCCAGATTGGCCACCTTTCGCGACATTAACGATCCAGGGTCGATAGTCGAAGTACATCCGGACGCAGTGCCGCTATTCTATCCCGGATTTAGACTGGCTGGCATTTCGATACAGATGACACGCGACCGC